>NZ_BAABMR010000011.1:0-162042 GCF_054767495.1 Acidiphilium sp. MT5 | reverse complement strand
TTCAAGCCGCCGCATAGTCGCGCTACACGCGTCTTTCAACAAGGTCAGAGAAACGACGCTTACGTAGTCTGTGACCGGAACGTCTGTGGCATATGCCACATACTGCAAATGGGATGCCGCTGGAGTTGGCGGTAGGCCAGCGAGGGCCTCGCCCAGTGTTACTGATCCGACACCCGTGTTTCCACGATGTTTTTTGCCATCGAAGGAGTGTGTGGCCTCTGGTAGATGGCAGTTGATGCCATGCCGATTACCAACAATCAAAACCCTCTTGCGAGACTGTGGCAAGCCCCACTGCGCGAAATTTATCTTGTCAATACGGAACGAATAGCCAAGCTCCGTTAACTTCTCAGCTAATCCAACGATGGCATCCCCGCCCCCACTCGTCAAAATGCCCTCGACGTTTTCGAATAGGAACCATGAGGGGCGCAGGCGAGAGACGATCTCCAAATACGAGAATACTAAACGATTCCGCGGATCACTATGGTCACGCGCACCCGCCGTGCTAAACCCTTGGCAAGGTGGCCCACCTATCACTGCAAATACGTCTTTTCGTCCTTTTCTCGCGTCAACTTCGCGCACGATGCGCTCTGTTTCAGCGCCAATGTCGGCACGAATAACCGCATCAGATACATTTGATCTGTATGTTGCAACCGCGTCCTCATCAAGCTCAGCGGCAAGAGTAGGACACAAACCCGCATCCGAGAATCCTCGTGAGAGGCCCCCCGCACCGGAAAAAAGGGAAATGATATTGGGACTCGACATATGCGGACTTTAGGCTCTGTTTGAAAATTGAAATAGCTCACACAGGAGCGATGATCCCACAATCTTAAACAAATCAAACAGCACATCCAAGCTACTCAGACCTAGCAGGCATGATCAAGCCCAAGAGGGCCACCAATAAGGGCCTTCTCAAGGCGCTTTTCCCCGATAATGGCACGCTCCCCCGCCTGACCACCGCGAGCAATTTTTGCTCCGCAGCCAACAAATGACCAAAATCGGCGAGCGACCGACCGACCGAACGGACGAGCAAGCAATGGATTTCCAGGCAGTCTATCAGTTTATCCGACCAAACCAACCCCTGACAAGCGCGATAAACCAGTGCAACATTCGGCTGACATCCCAGCACTCATCGGCGGACCTGCCAACAAACCCTCACCCCGCCCCACCCGCCCGCGCGCCAAACACCGGCGGCAGTCGCGTCGGGCGCGTAATCCGCAGCTGCTTATTCACGCTCATCTGCCCAAACACCACCTCAATCGCCGCCGCCGCAACCCCAAACTCCCGCGCCAAAAATCGCACCATATGATCGGTCGCCCTTCCATCCTCCGGCACCGCCGTCACACTCACCTTAAGCTGATCCCCCCGAGGCTTGCCAATCGCATCCCGCGACGCCTGCGGCTTGCCCAAAATATTCACCACCAACACATCCCCCTCCCACCAAAAAAACCCCCTCGCGCCACCATCGCCCATCCCAACCCCCCTCACCCATCCCAAGCTGCATAACCCATCCACCGCGCCGCCCAACCAAGCCAAACCGATGCCTATGCCTATGCCTATGCCTATGCCTATGCCTATGCCTATGCCTATGCCTATGCCTATGCCTATGCCTATGCCTATGCCTATGCCGACAAAGCCGCCTCCAAAAAAATCAAAATAACCGCAATAATCACACAAGCCACAATCAACAGCACAATAAACCCAGCATCAGCCGGCCCATCCCAACCCGTCGCCCTTAACACCTCCGCCGACACCTTCTCTCGCGAACTCCCCCCAACCCCAGGCGGCAACTCAATCCCCCGCGCAGCCAAAACCCGTTCCCGATGTTTCAACGCAGCCGGCAACTCCCACTCCTCCGGCGACGACGTTAAATCCAACCATCGACAATTCTTTCGGATCGATCGCAAGTAAAATCCAAACGGTAAAAATATTAAAAAGAATAAAACTGTACCCAAATTGCTAACGCTGACAAAAACACTCATAGCCAAAAAAGCAATTATTGATAATAAATAAAAATAAAATATCACGTCAAATATAATATTAAAAGATACTATCGCCCACTCAGACCCCCGATTAAGGATCCATACCAACACCAAGAATATTGCCAAAATAACAAAAGTCGATACTAAAGGGTCAGGCGCTCGAAATATACCGCCCTCATTCACAAAATGAGTGGTCTCAAATTCGTAAATCGTCGTCGCCCAATTGACCCAGAGCAGCACCGACAAACCCATCGACCCGCCCAACATTCTGCTGACGCAACGCGGCACCCCATAGGGTCTGCGCACCGGTTGCCGCACATTAGCCGAACCATGCATAACGCGCTTCACCGGACCATTCTCCGCACCCTGACAAACAACGCGAGATTCAAATAAACCATATCCCGCACCACCGCGCAAACCCCTTTCGCAACCCCCCGCCCCTATGCCATACTAACGTCATGTTGTTTCTCTCCGACATCTGGCGTCGGCCCCCCGCCGAGCGTTTCGCCGCAATCATCGCGCTCCTGCGCGAAATCGTCGGCATCGTCGGCTATCGCGCGGTCGATCCGCCGCTCAACCTCGCCGTCTATAAGCGCCTCGGCGTCTTCGCCCGCCGCTTCGCCCAAATCCTCGCCCAGCCCGCACGCCCCGCCCGGCCCCAATCCACCCCGCGCCCGCGCGCGCAACGGCCCAAACCCGCCCCCAGCGCCGTCAAACTGCCCACCCGCTTCGGCTGGCTGCCCCGCCTCTATCCCGGCCACCAAATCCCCGGCGCGGGAGGGCAACTCGCGCACCTGCTCACCGAGCCCGATATGATCGCCCTCATCAACGCGCACCCCAGCCTCGCGCGCATCCTCCGCCCGCTCTGCCACATGCTGCGGCTCAAACCCCCGCTTTATCTCGCGCTCCCGCCCAAAGCCACGCCCCAAAAACCGGCAATCACCCATCGGCGCAAACCGCCCCAACCCACCCGCAGCAAACCACCACCGCGCCCAAAATTTGCCCGCCGCCCCCTCTGGGGCCTCGATGCGCCCACAATCCCTCCAGCGCCCATCTGCAAAAATCGCGCCTAAGTCCGCCCACCTTGGCACGTCTATTTCGTTACGTTATCGATATAATTACGCACCCACCACGCCCTCAATCACCAAACCATCATAACCCGGCTCAATCCCCGCAGGCAGGCTAGCCCGCAAGCGGCCATAATCCATATCCGGCCCCATATGCGTCAGAATCGTCCGCTCCGGCCCCAGCGCCGCGACCCACGCCAACACCTGCGCCAAATTCGCATGAGTCGGGTGCGGCGCCCCTTGGGTAAAACAATCAATAATCAAAATCCGCACACCAGCGAGCGCCGCAAACGCCTCCGCCCCAAACCGCACCACATCAGTGCAATACGCCACATCCCCAATCCGCAGTCCCAATGAGCGAATAAACCCATGATCCTGATCCAATAACTGCACGGGCAGCCCCAGAATCTCCACCATCTCCCCCGGCGCAACCACCCGCTCCACCAGCACCGGTCGGTAAAACCCCTCCCCATTCCACGGCCCAAACGCATAGGAAAAACGCTGATGCAACTCCGCCCAACAGGCCGCATCCGCATAAGTCGGCATCGGGCCACCCAGCAGCCGGTTCAAAATCCGAATTTCATCGAACCCGGCAATATGATCGGCATGGGCATGGGTAAATAACACCGCGTCAATCCGCGCCATGCGCTGCGCCGTCAGCTGCAACCGTAACTCCGGCGCAGTATCAATCAATAAATTCCCCGCCGGCGCGCCAATCACCACACTCGCGCGCGAGCGCCGATTGCGCGGCTCCGCCGGATCGCACAAACCCCAATCCCCCGCCCCGTCCGCACCGCCAATCTGCGGCAACCCCGCCGATCCGCCAGTGCCCAACACGGTGAGCGAAAACTTCATGCCGCCTTGCCAAATAACCGCCGGAAATTCGCCGTGGTCTGCGCGGCCAACTCAGCCTCGCTAACACCCTTCACCCCCGCCAACACCCGCGCCGTCAACACCGTATTGCCCGGCTCATTGCGCTTGCCGCGCAACGGCACCGGCGCCAAATAGGGCGAATCGGTCTCCAGCAGCAGCCGCTCCATCGGCACCTCCCGCGCAATCGCCCGCAAGGCCTCCGAACGCGGAAACGTCAAAATCCCCGAAAACGAAACATACCCCCCAATCGCTAACGCCCGCTCCGCCAACGCGGCACCCGATGAAAAACAATGCAGCAAAAACGAAAAAGGCTGCTCACGATACGCGGTTTCTAACATCACAGCGATATCCTCATCCGCATCCCGCGCATGAATCGCAAGCGGTAACCCCGTGATTTGCGCGGCCTTAATATGGGCGGCAAAATTGCGCGCCTGCACCGCGCGCGGGGCCTTGTCATAAAAATAATCAAGCCCCGACTCCCCAATGCCAATCACTTTTGGATGCAGGGTCATCGCCGCAATCATCTCAGGCGTCGGCACCGGACCTTCCGATCCCGCATGATGCGGATGCACGCCCACACAGGCCCAAACCCGCTCTAACGCCTCGGCCATCGCAATCGCCTGCTGCGATTGTGCAAGTGTCACCCCAATGGTCACCATCTCGCTGACCCCCGCCGCCAGCGCGCGCGCCACCACCAGAGGCCGCTCCTCCGGCGAAAAATAATCCAAATGGCAATGGCTATCAATGAACATGCTCAGCCCCTCCCAACCTCGCCGGACGCAACGCCGAGCGACACACCCGCCCCGGTCTCCCGCCCAAACCCAAACCACACCGCAGCGCCCAGCAACCCCACGCCCCAAAACACCGTGTTAAGCGCCAGAAAATCCGTGATCGCCAAATGCTGCGTCAGCAGCACCATCGCCGCATACAGCCCAATCGAGGTAAACCGCACCAACGCCGTCATCCGCCCGCGCAACGCAGTGGGCCAAATCTCCGCCTTGAACGTATCCTCGGCCATATAAGCTAAGTTGATCACAATATTCAGCCCAAACACCAACGCCAAAAACCGGGCACTATGCCCAAGCCACCAAGGCTGCGCAAACCAAATCCCCAAACTGATCGCCGTGCAGCCCGCATACCCGCCCAGGAGCAAAATCCGCCGCCCGACCCGATCACCAAGCAAAAACGCCAATCCCGAAAGCACTGCCGCCACACTCGCCACCAGCAAAATCCCCGCCGTCAGCGATTTGAAAAAATACGGCCCCACCACATAGGTAATCATCCCAAACCCCGCGACATCGCCAAACGCCATCGCAATGCTGCATCCAAGCTTGAGCCACACCAACCGCTCACCCCACGCAATGGCGGAGCCAGGCATGATCGGCTCCGCCGCAATCACCGCCAGCCGCGCCTCGGCTTGCGCGCCATAATAGGCCACCGCCTCCGCCTCGGCCTGCGCCTGATCACGCAAGCTCAGCCAGCGCAGCGATTCCGGCGTGTGGCCGCGCACCACTAACAACGAGACCACAATGCCAAACCCGACCAGCCCCACCACGGCGCGCTGCACCGCGACCTGTTGATACGCCGTCGAATACGCGGCCAGCGCCAGCACCAAACCCCCCAGCGAAACAAAATTCACCGCCGCCATCGTCGCTTTGCCGCGATGCGCCGGCGGCATCAATTCCTGCGCGGAGATCAAAATCGTATTCATCTCACCGCCGGCGGCGAGCAGCATAACCGCCAGCGCCGCTAACACCGCCGCATAGCCAAAGCTAAAGGCCAGCCCCAGCGCCCCGAGCGCATAGGCCGCCATCGTCAAATAAAACATCCGCCGCCGCCCAATCCGGTCCGATAACGGACCCGCAATCGCAATCCCCACCATCAGCCAAATCGGCGCCCATACCAGCAAGAGCGACACCATGAATTTCGGCATCACAAACCAGCCCGACGCCACCGAGGCGGCACCGAACGCATAGGCCTCAGCCAGCATGCCGAGCGCAAACGAAAAGAAATTAAAACTATCGGTGCGACACCAGCGGATCGCGATCATCCCACCCGCTCGAACCTGCAGGCAAAAAAACCATCCGTCTGATCACGCGCCGGCGAGAGCCGAAGTGCATCACCGCGCAAATAATCAGGCCACGGCTCAGCGAGCGGCACCACCCGGAACCCGGCATGCCGTGCCAAAAACCCATCAACCTGGGCGTCGTTTTCCTCGGTCAACACCGAACAGGTCGCATAAACCAAATGCCCACCCGGCTTCACCAAACGCTGCGCCTCATCCAGGATCCGCGCTTGCTTGACCGTCAACTCCGCCAAATCCTGCTCGGTCAGGCGTAACCGCGCATCCGGATTGCGCCGCCAGGTCCCCGTGCCGGTGCAAGGCGCATCGACCAGCACGACATCGCATTTCTGCTCCTGGCGCTTGGCCCATTTATCGCCCGGCGCAAATAAATGCCTCTCGGCATTATGCACCCCGGCCCGCCGCAGCCGCTTAATCGCCGCATCCAAGCGCGGTGCCGAAACATCGCAAGCGACCAGATGGCCCTTATTCGCCATCATCATCGCGAGAGCCAGCGTTTTGCCGCCCGCACCCGCGCAATAATCAACCACCCGCATACCGGGCCGCACATCGGCCAGCAATGCGACGAGCTGGCTACCCTCATCTTGGATTTCAACCAACCCATCGCGGAATGCCGCACTCGCGATGACATTCTGGCGGCTGGGCAGGCGCAGACCCCAAGGGCTCAGCCGGGTCGCTTCCGCCCGCAGCCCATCGCGCGCGAGCGCCTCAATGGCCGCCTCGCGCGTGGTTTTCAGCAAATTCGCCCGCAGATCGAGCGGCGCCTGGGTGAGCATTGCCGCGCATTCGGCATCCAACCGCGCACCAAAGCGTGCGCGAAATTTTTCCACCACAAAATCGGGGATCTCCAGCCGCACCCCATCCGGCATCCCCGGATGATCGAGCGTGTGGGTGGCCAGCTGCGCCAGCGCCCGCTTTTCTGCCTCATCGAGCGGCGCCGGGGCGAAGCGCGAGCCGCCAAACGCCGACTCAGCGCGATGCGCAGTCATGCCGCCCAGCACCATCATCGCAAGCGAGAGCAGACGCGGCGTAACCGGCGCGCCAATCCGCTCCAGCCACCAACCCAAACGCCGCCGTGCGCGCAGCACCGACCAGGTGATTTCACTAATCTCCCGCCGATCACCACCGCCAATAAAGCGCCGGGTGCGCAAAAACGCATTGGCCACCGCATCGGCAGGGCGAGGGTCCGTCTCAATGGCGCCGAGCAGCTCAATGGCCGCGTCCAGCCGTCCCGCCGGGGTCATGGATCAATCCTGACGGTAATTCGGCGCTTCGCGGGTGATCGCGACGTCATGGACATGGCTTTCGCGCAGACCCGCCCCGGTGATGCGCCGGAAGCGCGCCTCGGTTTGCAGGGCGGCGATGGTGGCACAGCCGGTATAGCCCATGCCGGCGCGCAGCCCACCGACCATTTGATGCACCACCGCATTCATCGGGCCTTTATAGCCCACGCGGCCTTCGATCCCTTCGGGCACCAATTTTAGTTGATCCTTGATTTCCTGCTGGAAATACCGATCCGCCGACCCACGCGCCATCGCCCCCAGGCTGCCCATGCCACGATAGGATTTGTAGGACCTTCCTTGATATAAAAACACCTCGCCCGGCGCTTCATCGGTGCCCGCGAGCAGCGAGCCGACCATCACACAATCGGCCCCGGCGGCGATGGCTTTGACGATGTCACCGGAGTTGCGCACACCCCCATCCGCGATGGCCGGCACGTCATGCGCGCGGCAGGCGGCGGAGGTTTCCAGCACCGCCGAGAATTGTGGCACACCCACGCCCGCGACCACCCGCGTAGTACAAATGCTACCCGGCCCGATGCCGATTTTCACCGCATCCGCCCCCGCCGCGATCAAGGCTTCAGCGCCCTCGGGCGTCGCGACATTGCCCGCGATCAGTTGCACCGCGTTCGAGGCGCGCTTGACCCGTTCAACCGCGCGCAGCACCCCATCCGAATGACCATGCGCCGTGTCGACCACGATCACATCGACCCCGGCATCGATCAGCGCCTCGGCGCGCGCCAGCCCATCATCCCCCACGCCGGTTGCCGCCGCGACGCGCAGACGGCCCAGCTCATCTTTATTGGCCAGCGGATGCGCTTCGGCCTTGTCCATATCCTTCACGGTAATCAGCCCGACGCAGCGATAGGCTTCATCGACCACCAGCAATTTCTCGATCCGGTGCTTATGCAGCAAATGCCGCGCCCGGTCCGGCCCGACATCGGCGGGGGCGGTGACCAGATTTTCCCGCGTCATCAGCTCATAGACCCGGGCGGTCGGGTCGGTCGCGAAGCGCACATCACGATGGGTTAAAATACCCACCAGCCGCTGGGTATCGCGCTCAACGACGGGCACGCCGGAAATGCGAAACTGCGCCATCAAGGTCTGCGCTTCGGCCAAGGTTTGATCCGGGTGGATGGTCAGCGGGTTGACCACCATGCCGCTTTCATATTTTTTCACGCGCCGGACCTGGGCGGCCTGTTCCTCAATGGTCAGGTTTTTATGAATCACGCCGATACCACCTTGCTGCGCCATCGCAATCGCCATCGCGGCCTCGGTGACCGTGTCCATCGCGGCGGAGATCAGCGGGATGTTCAAGGTGATGGTGCGGGTCAGGCGGGTGCGGGTGGCCGCCAGGGCCGGCAGCACCTGCGAATAGCCCGGCACCAGCAGCACATCATCGAACGCCAAGGCCTCGGAAATCCGGTCGGCGCCGCGCTTGGCTGACAGGGCGGCTGGCTGCCCGGATGGGGGGAGGGTGGGTTGTGCGGGGTGATCGGCGGGAACCATGATTGATCCTTGGGGTTTAGGGGACCGCCGACAGCTTATGACGGCGCAGCATGTCCGGTTTTACCTAATCGCCCCAGTGCAACGCCGCAACCCCGACGCTGATCAGGTTGCGCGCTGCGCCCCGATCAGGACATCGCTGGCGTCTTCAGAATGATCACTTCACGCATCGGCACCACCACCACCAACGGGCGCTGCTGGCTGTGATCGGGCACCGCCCAGATGATGGGTTGCGCGGGCATGAGGGTGGCGCGACGTCTCGTCACCGGCTGAGCGGCTAATTGCACCAGGCTGCGCACCCGGCTGATCGGCGAGGCGACATCAACGCCTTCGATGGGCGCGAACGGCAGCGCCGCGACCCGCGCGTTTGGCGCAGATGACCCATTCAACGCACCGATATCATGTGCGAAAATCACGCCCATCAGGAGCAGAGAGAAAATCCCGGTGGCCAGCATCGATCGATAGGTCATGTTCAGTCTCCTCGCCCCATTTGTTCGTCCTAGAGATACGAACGCAGCCGAGTCGATTCCAGAGCAAAGCGATGACAAATTGTAAGGAAAGGTTGGAGAACCTCCCTCCCGATAATATATTACAAAAATATTTGACATCCGATTTTTTTGTAATATATTCGCGAAAAACAGGATTGCACCCATGTATGCTCAGGCGCTTGACCAGACCGAAACCCGCCCTGCCCCGCTCGATGATCCGGCGCGATTGGCCGCGTTTCAGGCGCGGATTGATGCCGAGCAGAAAATCGAGCCCAATCATTGGATGCCCGAAGCCTATCGGCGCACGCTGATCCGCCAGATTGCGCAGCATGCCCATTCTGAAATCATTGGCATGCAGCCAGAAGGCAATTGGATTACCCGCGCCCCCTCGCTCCGGCGCAAAGTAGCGCTGCTGGCCAAGGTGCAGGATGAATGCGGGCATGGGCTGTATTTATATGCGGCTGCCGAGACGCTCGGCGTCTCGCGTGAGGCGCTGGTGGATCAGCTTTTGGCCGGAACCGCGAAATATTCGTCGATTTTCAATTATCCCACGCTGAGTTGGGCGGATATTGGCGCGATTGGTTGGCTGGTGGATGGCGCGGCGATTATGAACCAAATTCCGCTCTGCCGGTGTTCCTACGGGCCCTATGCGCGCGCGATGATCCGCGTGTGCAAGGAAGAGAGTTTTCATCAGCGGCAGGGCTATGAGATTATTTGCACATTGGCCGAAGGCACGGCGGCGCAGCGTGCGATGGTGCAGGACGCGCTTAATCGCTGGTGGTGGCCCTGTTTGATGATGTTTGGTCCGCCCGATGCCGAAAGCCAGCATTCGGATCAGTCAACACGCTGGAAAATCAAGCGGTTTTCCAATGATGATTTGCGGCAGAATTTCGTCGATGCCACGGTGCCGCAAGCGCATCGGCTGGGATTGACGCTGCCGGACCCGGATTTGCATTTTGATACGGCGAGCGGCCATTGGCGCTATGGCGCGATTGATTGGGCGGAGTTCCGGGCGGTGCTGCGGGGCGAAGGCCCGTGCAATCGTGATCGGCTGGCTCGGCGCAACCAAGCGCACGACGAGGGCGAATGGGTGCGCGCCGCCGCCGCTGCTTATGCGGCAAAGCAACATCAGCGCGAGGCGGCGTGATTAATCATGACTGAAGCAACGCCTGCCGATCCGCTCTGGGAAGTTTTTTTACGCAGCCGCAACGGGTTGGCGCATAAACATGCCGGTTCGCTGCACGCGCCGGACGCGACCTTGGCCCTCGCCGCCGCCCGCGATTTATTTACTCGCCGTGGTGAGGCGATTTCGATTTGGATTGTGCCCTCCAGCGCAATCATTGCCTCCGATCCGGATGATCAGGCCATGTTGTTCGAGCCGGCCGAGAGCAAAATTTATCGCCATCCCAGCTTTTATTCGGTGCCTGATGATGTCGGCCATATGTGAAATGCCGGGCGGCAATATTGCAGTGGCGGAAACCCCGATGCTGCGCTGGGTGTTGGCCTATGCCGATGATGCGCTGATCCTCGGCCATCGATTATCCGAATGGTGCAGCCGCGCGCCGAGCATGGAAGAGGATATGGCGCTGGCCAATCTGGGGCTGGATTTGTTAGGGCAGGCGCGATTTCTCTATAGCCACGCAGCCACGTTAGAGAATGCCGCACAGCCGGAGCGTCAACGCAGCGAGGATGATTACGCCTATCGGCGCGATGCGCCGCAATTTCGCAATGCGCTGCTGGTTGAACAACCAAATGGTGATTTCGCGGTGACTATGGTGCGGCATTTGCTCTATGCGAGCTTTGCCGATCTGTATTGGCGCGCGAGTTTGACGGTGACGGACCCTGCTATTGCGGCATTTGCGGCGCGGAGTGAAAAAGAAACCGCCTATCATGTGCGCCACGCCCACGATTGGGTGATCCGGCTGGGCGATGGCACGGCGGAAAGTCATCAGCGGGCGCAGGATGCTTTGGAATTATTGCTGCCCTTTGCTGATGAATTATTCGAGACCTCGCCTGATCAAGCGCCGTTGATCGCCGCGCGCGCGGTGGTTGATCCGGCCGGGTTGCGTGAGGCCTATCAGCGCCGGATTGAGCAGGTTTGCGCGCAAGCGACGCTGCGGCTCACTTGGCCGCGTTGGCACCAAACCGGAGGCCGACAAGGGCGGCATGGGGAGCATTTGGGCCATTTGCTGGCCGAATTGCAGTTTTTGCCCCGCGCCTATCCCGGCGCGTCATGGTAGCCCCGGTTGCGCCGCGGGACGTGGCCTGGGCGATTGCGTCCGCCTTGCCCGATCCGGAAATTCCAGCGCTCACCATTGCGGAATTGGGCATTTTGCGGAGCGTGGAGATGATTGACGGGGTGATGATTGTGACCATTACCCCGACCTATTCGGGTTGTCCGGCCACTGAAATGATCAAGGCTGATATTGAAACGGCGCTGCGCGAGGCTGGATTTTCGGCCATTGCCGTGCGCTTGACCCATAGCCCGGCCTGGACCACCGATACGCTCAGTGCGGCGACGCTGGAAAAATTGCGCGCCGAGGGCATTGCCCCGCCGCGCCGTGGCCAGGCGCCCCATTGTCCGCAATGTGGGTCGGCACAGGTTGAGCAGATTGCCGGTTTTGGCTCGACGCCGTGCAAATCGCTGTGGCGCTGCATCGCCTGCCGCGAACCGTTCGATCATTTCAAATGCCATTGATCGCCGCCTGATGATCGCCGCCTGATGGCCTCACCCCGGTTTCATCCTTTGACCATCAGCGCCATCACGCCGGAGGCGAAGCATGCGGTTTCGCTTTGTTTTGACGTGCCGGAGGCGTTGCGCGCTGCCTATCAATTCACGCCGGGGCAATATTTGACGTTGCGCCAGGTGATTGATGGCGCCGAGCAACGGCGCGCTTATTCGATTTGTGCGGCCCCTGAGGATGCTGAGCTGCGGATTGCGGTCAAGCGCGTCGCCGATGGTGTGATGTCGAGCTATCTGTGCGATCAGGCCCGGGTTGGCGATGTCATGGAGGTGATGACGCCGACCGGACGGTTTGGCCTGACGCCGGACCCAGCGCGGGCGCGCCAGTTGGTCGCGTTTGCCGCCGGCTCAGGCATTACGCCGATCCTGTCGATTTTGCGCAGCGTGTTGGGGCGCGAGACGGAGAGTCGCTGCACCTTATTCTACGCTAATCGCACCACAGACGAGATCATGTTTCGCGAGACGCTGGAAGCGCTCAAAAATCGTCATTTGGGCCGGTTCGCGCTGTTCAATATTCTGTCGCGCGAGGAGCAGGATATTCCGATCCTGCATGGGCGGCTGGATGCGGCGCGGATCGAAAATTTGCTGAGCCGCGCTGCACCGGGCCGAATTGATGATTTATTTATCTGCGGGCCGGAGCCGATGATCGAGAGTGTGGACAGCACGGCGCGCGCGCATGGGGTTGCCGCCGAGGCGATCCACATTGAGCGCTTTGTGTCCAGCCATGGCGGCACGCCGCGCGCACCCGCGCTGGCATCACCCGCGATGGATAACGATGCCGTAACGATCACGCTGATCGCTGATGGCAAGCACCATACGATCCCGATTGGGCCTGAGGAGGCGATTCTGGATGCGGCACTGCGCGCCGGGCTTGATTTGCCCTATGCGTGCAAGGGCGGCATGTGCGCGACGTGCCGGGCGCGGATTATTGCTGGGCAGGCAACGATGGCGGTGAATTATTCGCTCGCCGATTGGGAAATCAAAGCCGGCTTTGTGCTGACCTGTCAGGCCCGCATCGATGGTGCTGGCGTGGTGGTTGATTACGACGCGCAGTGATCGGTGCAGCCAACAAAAAACCCCGGACCAGAGGCCCGGGGTTGCTTGGCGCAGAAACGCTGCGATGATCAGCGCTTGCTGAACTGGAAGCTCCGGCGGGCTTTCGCCTTGCCGTATTTTTTACGCTCGACCGTGCGCGGATCGCGGGTGAGGAACCCGGCGACCTTCAGAATGCCGCGCAAATCCGGCTCGTAATAGGTGAGAGCGCGTGAAATGCCGTGGCGCACGGCGCCGGCTTGGCCCGATAGGCCGCCGCCGGTGACGGTTGCCATCACGTCAAACTGGTTATAGCGATCAGCGACCAGAAAGGGCTGGGTGATCAACATGCGCAGCACCGGACGCGCGAAATATTGCGCGGCTTTGCGGCCATTGATGATGATTTCGCCCTTGCCCGGCTTGATCCATACCCGTGCGACGGCATCCTTGCGGCGACCCGTGGCGTAGGAGCGGCCCAGCGCATCGCGCTTGACTTCATATTTCGGCCCGGTGGCCGGCGCTGTGGTTTCAGTGGTGACCACTGATTTCAGATCGGCGAGCGTTGCGGTCCCCGACATACTCAAACCCTCCGATTCTTGCGGTTAAGTGCGCCGACATCCAATGCGACCGGCTGCTGTGCGGTGTGCGGGTGCGCGGCACCTGCGTAAATATGAAGATTTTTCATTTGCTGACGCTGCAGCGGACCGCGCGTGATCATCCGCTCGACCGCCTTTTCGATCACCCGCTCAGGATGCGCGCCGGCGAGGCGCTGACCCAGCGTGCGGCCTTTGATGCCACCCGGATAGCCGGTGTGGTAGTAAAACACGTCCTGATCGAGCTTTTTGCCGGTCACGCGCACTTTTTCGGCATTGACCACAACGATATGGTCGCCGCAATCGACATGCGGGGTGAATTGCGGCTTGTGCTTGCCGCGCAGGCGCGTGGCGATCAGGGCGGCCAAGCGGCCCAGCACCAGCCCTTCGGCATCGATCAGCACCCAGTTTCGCTGAACCTCGGATGGTTTCAGCGAGATTGTGGTCTTTAACATCGGAACCTCATCAACAGATTATGTCTCGCGGCGGCGTATGGGGGAAAGCGGGGATATAGTCAAGAGATCGGGGCGATGGTATTATAATACCACAGATCGCGCCGTTGCCGCGAAGGCGGTTTCCAGGGGCGTTTGTGCCGTAAAACCAAGGCTTTGCTGCGCCAGGATCGGGTGGGCGCGAAACGAGCCGGCAAAGCTGCGCCAAGCGGTCCCCTGCCCTGCGGCGCGAGCGGCGAGGCCGAGCCACGAGGCGGGCACGGGGGCGAGAAATAATTGTCGTTGCAGCCCGGCGGCCAAGGCGCGAATGAGGTCCGGCGTGGCAATCGGGTCGGGATGCGCGGCCAGGAGAATTTCGGGCACGGAATGTGGGGCCTGCGCCGCCGCAACGATCAGGGCGGCGAGATCATCGATTGCGATGAAGCTGCGCTGATTACCGATGGCCCCGAACGGCAATAGCCGTGTGCGAGCGACCAGACGCACGAGGCGCGGAATATTGCCCGCGCAGCCCGGCCCGATCACCGCGCACGGGCGGATGATGACCAGTTCAGTGCCGGTGCCCGCCAGCACGCGCTGGACCGCCTGCTCACCATCGAGCTTGCTCGCGGCATAGGCGTCATCTGGATCAGGCTCGGAAGCTTCGGTTACCACGCCGGGCGGGGCCTTGCCATGCACCGCCGCCGAGGAGACGAGAATGAATCGTTTAGCGCCGCGTGCAGCGGCGATTTCGGCCACCCGCGCTGCCGCCGTCACGTTCGCTGCTGCCAGTGAAGCTGGATCAACGCCGGTGCGGTGCGCCAAGCCTGCCGCATGCACCACCACCGAAACACCGCGCATCGCCGCTGAGAGCGCCGGGGTTGGCGCGGCCAAATCCCCCGCATCGATAGCGCGCGCCGCACCTGGTAACGCCGCGCCCGACCGGCGCAGCGCGACCACCACCGAGCAGCCCGCCGCACCGAGCGCCTGGGTGACGGCGCGACCGACGAACCCGGCGGCGCCGCTGACCAAGACCGGACCGGATAGTGGCGTGACTTCCATGATTTTAACTGGCCATACCGGATGAACCCGCACGCTGGCGCACGAGGGCGAGGACTGCGCTGCTGATCGGCATTGGCACATCGACCCAGCCGGCCATTTCGACGACGGCGCCGAGCAGCGCTTCGATTTCAATCGGGCGGCCACGCTCCAAATCTTGCAGCATCGAGGTTTTATGCGCGCCGACTTCGGCGGCACCGGCAATGCGTTGGTCGATGCCGATGGCAAAGCGCACGCCTAGGCGCTCGGCGACCGCTTGGCCTTCCGCCATCATCGCCGCCGCCACGCCGCGCGTGCCGGCATCGGCCACGATCCGATCCAGCGTGGCACCGGTGAGTGCGCTGATTGGGTTGAAGGCCATGTTGCCCCAGAGCTTCACCCAGATATCATCGCGAATGCGGGGACGCACCGGCGCTTTCAGCCCGGCGGATACTAACAATTTCGCCAGCGTCTCGGCGCGGTCGCTGCGCGTGCCATCAGGCTCACCCAGCACGAACCGATCGCCATAGCTATGGGCAATCACGCCGGGTTCGGCAATTTCAGCGGCCGGATACACCACGCAGCCCAGCACCTGCGCGGGCGGCAACGCCGCCCAGACTGCGCCCGTCGGATCGACCGCGTGGACCCGCCGCTCCGCAAACGGTGCGGGCAGCCCATAGCCATACCACCAGGGCACGCCATTCACCGCTGCGACAATCACGGTGTTCGGCCCGATCAAGGGGGCGAGTTGCGGCAAGGCCGGCTCGATCCCCTGCGCCTTCAGCGTGATCAGCAGATAATCCTGCACGCCTAACGCGCTAGCATCACCCACGCGCGGATGGGTCACATATTCGCCGGTGGCATCGCGCAGCACCAAGCCGCGCGCTTCGATGGCGGCACGATGCGCACCGCGGGCAACAATGGCGGTTTTCACCCCGACCCGCTCAAGCCGCGCTGCCATCAGCCCGCCAATGGCACCGGCGCCGAAAATGCAAATTGATGGCATCTCAGCCGCCCAATCCCAAACGCTGCGCCATGCCGATGCGCTGAACCTTGCCGGTTGCCCCTTTGGGAATCGCGTCATTGATCACGATTTGGCGCGGCACTTTGAAGGGTGCGAGCTTGGCCGCTAGAAATTCCCGCAAATCAAGCGCCGTCGCCGCCATGCCCTCGCGCAGCACCACCACCGCCGCAACCTCCTCGCCGAGCACGGCATGGGGGATTGCAAAACAGCACGCTTCGGCGACCGATGGATGATCGAGCAACGCCACATCAATCTCTAACGGGCTGACTTTTTCACCGCCGCGATTGATCATTTCCTTGAGCCGACCAGTGAGAAAAAGATAACCATCGTCATCTAACATGCCTTCATCGCCGGTGCGAAACCAACCCTCGATGAAGGCGGATTGATTGGCGCTTGGGTTGTTGGCGTAGCCCGCCGTGACGTTAGGGCCGCGAATCACCACCTCGCCCGCCTGCCCGACCGCGAGAAAACCATCACGGCCGCGAATGGCGATTTCCGGCCCGGCGGCAACGCCCACCGAGCCGGGTTTGCGCGCCCCCGGCGGCAGGCGGTTGGATGCCATTTGATGCGCAGCCTCGGTCATGCCGTACGCTTCGATCACCGGACAGGCGAATTTTTGCTCCAGCGCCGCCATCACTTGTGGCGGTAGCGAGGCTGAGGAGGAGCGGATGAAGCGCAGCGTAACCGGCGGTGCGGTCTCGCGGGCGCGCAGCAAAATCGCCTGATGCATCGTGGGCACCGCCGTATACCAGCTCGGCTTGACGACATCGAGCCAGCCGAAAAACTTGAAGGCGTTAAAGCCGGGCGTGCAACTCACACTGGCTTGCCCGGCCAGTGACGCCAAACAGGCTGCCACCAGCCCATGAATATGAAACAGCGGCATCACGTTCAGACAAATATCATTCGGCCCTAACGCGAGGCTGGTTGCGATGTGACGCGCTGACGCGGCGAGATTAGCCTGGCTGAGCGGCACGATTTTCGGGCGGGCGGTGGTACCGGATGTGTGCAGCACCAAGGCTTCGTCATTCGGCTGTGCGATACCGGGCAGGCGCGCTGGGGTTGACGCCATCGCTGCGAAATCCAAGGTGAATTGCCCGGCAGGTCCGCCGGTCACCGGGCGGAGCACGATGAGTTTAATGGCCAAGGATGCCGCGACCGCCAGCACCGGCCCGGTTTCACCCTCGGCGATGATGATGGCGTGGGGGCGCAAATCGCTCAGGTAAAATTCAAACTCGGCTTCGGTGTAGGCGGGGTTGAGCGGTGCGGCGGAGGCACCATAAGCGACGGCCAAAAATGCGGTTGCGGCGCACGGGCCGTTGGGCAACACCAACGCCACCCGATCGCCCCTGCCGATACCATGCTCATTCAGGCCAGCGGCGATCATGCGCGCCAAGTTTTGCAATCCTGCGCCATCCAACCATGGCTCACCCGGCGCACCCATGGCCCGCGCGCCATGATGGGCGGCGAGAAGGGCTGGCAGGCTGTTTGGGTTTGACGATGTGTGGTTCAATGTCATTTCCGCTCCCCTTGTCTTTCTCGCTCTGCTTGCGCCAGCACGCGGCGAACCGTTTCCTCAAACAATTTGGCATTATTTTCCGCCGCGAGCCGCGCCAGAGCGTCCTTGCGCACCGCAGACCATGCCGGACCCGATTGATAAAGGAACGCGATGCGCGCGGCAAACGTGCCTGCATCCCCCACTGGCGCACTCATCAGCTCCACCCCATGGTGCCAGCCTAATTGGCGCGCCAGCAAATCGGTGACCACGCACGGCACGCCGAATCCGGCGGCCTCGTAAATTTTATAGGGTGTGCCCGCAGCAAAGCGGGTGGGTGCGACCACCAAGCGATGGGCATCATACAGGGGCTGCAAATCATCAATCGCGCCGAGCAGCTTGATGTGCGGCAATGCTGAAAATTCACTCAGATCAAGCTCTGGCGCGCGATATCCCACGACAGAGAGTGTTGGCGTTGGCGCGCCCATCAGGGCTGCTAACGCGGGCATGATCTCGGTGGCATACCAACGCAGCGCATCAAGGTTAGGGCTGTCTGATTGGTGCATGCTCGCGACGAACAACAAGCCCGTGCGCTGATCAAAGCCGCGCGGCGTGGGACGAACCGGGCCGATGGTGCCTAACACCGAGACCGACGCAAGACCATGAGCCCTCAGCAAATCGGCCTCAGCCTGATTGACCGCCGTGACCGCGCGGCAATGGCTCGCATTGGTAAATTCCGCTGTTATTGCGGCATTGAGATCAAAATCATCGCCACGGATTGATGCCAACTCGGCTGCACGTGCGGCTTCGATGGCTTCGGTATCGAGAATGAACGGCGTTATCGCCGGATCAATGCCAGCGGCGCGGAAAATGGGCAGGGTTCGATCAAGATTATGGGTGCGCGAAATCCAGATCATATCGTAATAATCAGCGCGCTCGGCGAGGAGCTGCGGCAGGGTCAAGATCGTGCGGTCATAGAGAATTTCAGCCGTGTCCGGCGCATCGCCCAGCAGGCTCATCACATCAAGGCGCGTGCCATTGACCGGTAAAACCGAAACATGCCAGCCTGCCGCGACAATGGCGTGCAGCACATCATTGGCGCGCACAAAGCCCGAACCAAGGCGGCGCACCGGCACAGTATCCTCGATGAACAGCAAGCGTCGGCCTGCATCGCCCCGGCTTCGGGCGCGCACCGAAGCGCTTGGCTGGGCGCCCTTGACCATTGCAGGCTGTGCCGCCAAAAATTCCGCGTGCTTGCTGCGGAATAATGCCCGATTTTGGCGCATCAGCGCGAGCGAGTCTTGCGCATTGCGCGCCGAGCCGAATTCCAAATGATAAATGATCACGCTGGGATCATAGACATTGCGATAGCCCGCGCGCAGAAACCGCACCGATAAATCAACCTCTTCATAATAGGCCGGTGCGTAATCAGCATCAAAGCCGCCCAGATCACGAACAAGATCGGTGCGGCAGAGTAAAAACACTCCGGAACAATAATCGACATCCCGGACGAAATTCGCCTCGGGCAACAAGGCCGGTTCATCGCGCAAATAGCCGGTTGTGGTGCCGTCTTGCCAGATGATCGACCCTGCCTCTTGCAAGCGGCCATGGCTGCGCAGAATTTTACCGCCGACCGAGGCAATCAGTGGGTCGCATGCGAGCCGTGCTAACGCATGGGCGATGGCGCCATAGCCCAATTCAATATCGTTATTGAGAAGCAACAAGGCAGGGGCGCGCACCTGTGCCAAGGCTTGGTTACAAGCGAGCACGAAGCCGAGATTTTGTTGGTTGCGCAGCACCAGGGCGCCCTGCACGTAGCTGGCAATCCGCGTGGTATCGTCCGTTGATGCATTATCAACCAGAATGAGTTCGATGGGGCCGGCAAAATTTTGCCGCAGCGAGGCCAGAGCTTGCAGGGTGAGTTCAAACTGGTTGAACAACACCATGACCACGCTGACCAGCGGCTCTTGCCCATTCAACGAAAAATCGAGCGTGTGGCGGGCAAACAACGCAATTTGATTGCGCGCACGCATCGAAAATAACGTTTTGCCGGTGGCTTCGGATAAATCCGGCGCGCGCTCGGGCGGGCAATAGGCCAATTGCAGGGGCAGGCCGATGCTGCGCAAATGGGCAAACGCATCGCGCACCCGCCCGCTATTGAGATCATGCACCACGCGGGGATTAACATCGCGGTAGTATAGTAAATCGATGTCAACGCGCGGGCGGCGCAATTCAAACGCGCCATGCTGGACGAAATGCCGGTAGCCGGAGGGCAAATGGCCCGCTTCGACCGCGAGCCTGATATCCGGGTAGGTTTCCAGATAGAAATGCTCAACAAATTCCGGCACCGGATCATACCCACCAGCAATCGGCAAGGTCAGATAATGCTCCAAGGCGGCACGAACCCGGCCTTGCTCCAGCGCCTCACGCGCCGGGGGATAGGTTTCGAGATACCACAGCGGATCGAAATAGAGCGATGGCGGCAAATGCGCAAAGGCCGATCCACTATCCAAAGCGTGCAGATAAAACCCGTACGGACCGAGGCGCTCAAGGTCGGCTTTGTCGGCCCCTGCCGCTTCGGCGCGGGCGCGGTAATAGCCGGGATCGAACAGAAAATGCGCCTGACGGTTCTCAAATTGCCCTGATTTCAGCCAGTGATCATAGCGGCCGTAGCAATGATGACGTTCTAAATTCTCGATACTCATATCCTCATACAAAGCGGCGTAATGAGCGTCATCGAACAATAAATGCGGCGATAATTGGCGATAGCCGCGCTGGCAATAATGATCAAAGCCGGATTGATATTCGCTCTGCGCGATCAGTGAAGCGATATCGGGGTAGGTGCGGCGGTAAAACTGTTCATCGAAATACAGCGTGGGGCTATGGCCGGCGGCGGCGCCGGATTGCAAATAATAGGTGAGCGAGTCGCTCATCGGGTCGGCGCAGGCGCGAGCGGCTTCGGGATAGGTTTGGCAATACCAAACCGGGTCAAACACCGCCCATGCTGGCGGCGCTCCCAACGCTGCGCGCAAGATTTCCGCCGCCGTGCCGACCATTGCCTGCCTCATCCATGCAAAAAGGGCGCTTTCCGTGTGACCGGAAAACGCCCCCCATGCCCCGGCGCGTGCGCCGGGTCAATCAGTTAGAAGCTAATGATTAGAGCTTCGTGCTGAAGGTCTCGACGGCTTTGGTCATCCGCGCGGTCAGCGGCGCAATCGCCTGCTCGGTGATTTTGAGCGAGGCATCGGTCAGCTTGCTGGTCTCGGCAACCATTTTCTCGACCAGGGTGCGGGCGAAACCGGTTTGCAGCTCAACCGCTTCCTTCACCGACTTGACGCCCGAAAGCGCCTTCGCGGTCGCCATGCTCTCTTCAACCGAGGCCTGGGTGCTGGCGGCGAAATGCTTGCTCAGATCCTGCATGCCGGTGGTGAAGATTTGCGAAGCCTTGATCATCGCCTCGACATTGCCCTGGCTGAACGCCACGAAATCTTCGGTGGTCTTCATCGCTTTGGCCATTTGTTCCTTCATTTTGGCTTGCGAGGCTTCGAACCCGTGGGTTGCCTTCGCAATGCCTTCCTTCATGGATTCGAGGGTCGCCTCGAAGCCCTTGGTGGTCTCGGTGGTCACGTCAACAATCTTGCCTTTGGTGGTCATTGGTTTGGTCCTCTGCTCGTAGCCAGTGTGATAATGGTCGTCCGGATCAGCCCGGCAGTCATGGTCGGATCAACGGCGCACCCGGAATAGGCCGGCGAAAACCCTTGACCCGCACACCGCCAATCCCTGTCTGGTGATCCAATCGATATTTCTGGCCCGACGCGATGCGCCAAACGACGTTTGGCTTGGCGCGATGTGCCAAAACATTCTCAATCATTCGACCCCGTCATGGTGCGGTGCAACAATTTGGGTTTAAGCCGCCAAATGCCGGGCGTCAAGCGGTTTTTGTGCGGCGCACAATCAACCTCAGGTCATCAACGCGCCGCAAAAGACGCTGAGCACTGCGAACCAACACGGAAGATATTCCTGTAACATGTTGGTTTTCTGATTAATTCATCAATTTTGGCTAGACACAGCGAATCGTCTGCTTTATCACCGAAATGACACAAGATTTATTTTGGAGCTGTCATGCACGGGGCTGCCATGCGTTTCTCTGCGTTTTGTCAACGATTCTTTGCCAAAGCGCCAGTGCGAACGCCGACACAATGCATCAACGCTCGTCCCAATATACGCCTGAGCGCCCGCCTGCTGGGCGTGGGGCTGGCCGTCGCCAGCGTCTGCGCGCTCTCCCCTGTGGCGTTCGCGGGTGCGGGCGGCGAGCCGACCAGCCCTGGGATCAGCTGGATTGTGATGGATGCCAATACCGGGCGTATTCTTGGCCAAAATCAAGCCTATACCCTGCGCTACCCAGCCAGCCTAACCAAATTAATGACGCTTGATTTGGCGTTCGCCGCGCTGCGCGCCCATCGGCTGAGTTTCGCCACCGATTTGCCGGTCAGCCGGGCGGCGGCTCGCGTACAGCCGGTCAAGCTCGATCTGGTGCCCGGCCAAACCGTATCGGTGCGCCAGGCGGTGCTGGGCATGACGACTCTCTCCGCCAATGATGCCGCGACCGCCCTGGGCCAATATCTGGGGGGCGGCAGCATCAGCCGATTCGCCGGCATGATGACCGCGCGCGCCCATCAGCTTGGCATGCTTCGCACCCAGTTCGCCAACCCATCCGGCTTGCCGAACCCGACGCAAGTGACCGATGCGTATGACATGGCGATTCTGGCGCGGCATTTGCTGCTCGATTATCCGCAATATCGCTATTTATTCTCGGTGCCGCATTTCACCTTCGAGGGCCGGGTGATCCCGAATATCGATGGTATGTTGAAGCGCTATCCCGGCGCCATTGGCATGAAAACCGGCTACACCAATCTCGCCCGGTTCAATTTGGTCACCGCCGCTGTGCGCAATGGTCATTTATTGATTGGCGTTGAATTGCATGCCCATTCCTGGCGGGTTGCCTATTCGACGATGGCGCAACTGCTCGATCAAGGATTTGCGGCGGAGGGCGCGGGCAGCCCGCCGCTCACGCTGGCGGCCAATCAGCCAAGTGCCGCGCCGGTGATCACCCGCATCGCGAGCCGGACGGTGCATCCCATGGCGCCGGTGCTGCGGGTGGCGGATGTGGCCAAGCTGCGGGCCCGCCCGGTGCGCGGGGGTCAATGGATTGCCCAAGTCGGCTCCTATGATAATTATCCTGCAGCCCGCCGTCAGGCGCTTGCGGTGCATCACCTGCGCGGCAATCAGGGCCGGGTGCTGATATTGCCAGCACTCGTGCGTGGCCGGCGGATGTGGCGCGCGCAGCTTGCCGGGCTTGACCGCGTCGCGGCCAAACAGACCTGCAGCCTACTCGCGCGCCGGCATTTATCCTGCTTTGTGATCGCCCCAGCGCGCGAAAGCCTCGCGATGCGGTAAGTGCGGCCGCGCACGACGCGGTAAGCCGCGCTGACGCGGGTTTGCGGCACCTGCCGGTTTCGGGTTAGAGCTGCCTGCGAACAATTTGAAAGGCTGCCCGATGCGCGCACTTCGCTTCATTCTGCCGCTGCTGCTGGTTTTTGCGCTGATTTGGATTGGCATTTGGTGGTATGCGCAAAGCCAATTGGTTGTCGGCTTCCAGCGCGAGGAGGCCAAATTGCGCGAGGCCGGCTGGACGATTACCCACGGCCCAATCACGCGCGGTAGCTCGCCCCTGGCGGCGAGCGCGACGGTGCCGAACCTGAAATTGACGCTGCCCGGCGCGCCCGGCACCCGCCCGACCATCGATTTGCCCAGCTTTAATGAGCGGATCGATGCGACGTCACCATTCACGGTGGCGATGAATTTGCCGCATCATTTTACCGTCCACGCCGCGAACGGCACCCAAATTGCCATCGATGCTGATTTGATCGAGGATAATCTCTATATTTCGGGTCATGATTTTATGCCGAACGCGAAACGCGTGCTGATCGGCGGCAGCGTGCGGATCAATAATCTGCGCGCCAGCGTGGCCAACAGCAATTTCCCGATTGTCACCATCGGCGCGATCCGGACGCATATGCGGCTCAACCAGGATGCCGATGCCACCGAAACGGCGGTTCGCCTCAACGAAAGCTTCAGCAATATCGCGGTATCGCCGATGTTCGTGACCTTGATCCATCTGCCGTTCAATGGCGAGATCGAGAAATACACGACCGCGTTGACTGTCTCTGGCCCGGATTTGAAGCCGATTTTGACCGGCCAGATTGCGGCGCCGGTGACGGCCAATTCTGATCCGAACACAGCATTTGCCCATCAACTCGCCGCCATCGGGGCGCTGCTGCGCCCTTGGGCGAGCCATGGTGGTCATGGCACACTCGCCGTTGGCCTGATCATCGGCCCGCTGAACGCCAAGATCGATACCGCCTTCACGTTCGATCACGCGCTGCAACCCGAAGGCACTGGCACGGTGAGCGCAACCGGGCTGCACGCGTTTTTTGCCGACATCGCGACGGCCCAACCGCGCTTTGCCAATGGCTTGGCGGCGGCGACGGCGGCAACCGCGCCCTATATGGTCAAAGGGGCCGATGGTCATCAAAAACTCAGCATCGCGCTGGCGCTGAAAAATCGCAGCCTCTCGCTCAATGGCAAGCCGACCACGACTTTCCCCTTGGTGAATTGGCCACCGGCAGCGTCTGCACCGAGCAAATAATGCTCTCAGCGCAGTGAAGCCATGACAAGGCGGTGGTTTAAGGCCACCGTATTTGCCCCCATCATAGGGCGGATGGGAGGCAAATCAGCATCATGAGCGACGCCGAGCCTGACTTGTCCGGCCTCAGCACCGGGCGCATGCGGGTGACCGCTCTGATCGTGGCGACCGCGTTGCTGATGCAAAATCTGGACGGCACGATTGTCGCGACCGCCTTGCCCGCGATGGCGAAAAGCTTTCACGCCGATCCGATTCATATGAGCTTGGCGCTCACCTCATACTTGCTCTCGCTCGCCATTTTCATTCCCGCCTCCGGCTGGTTCGCGGATCGCTTTGGCAGCCGCACCGTGTTTCGGGCCGCGATTTTGATTTTCACCATCGGCTCGGTGTTTTGCGGTCTTGCCGATTCGCTCGGCATGCTGATTGGCGCACGGATTGTGCAAGGGATTGGCGGCGCGATGATGGTGCCGGTGGGCCGGTTGCTGCTGCTCAAATCCGTCCGGCGCGCCGATATGATCGCCGCGACCTCTTGGTTCACCATGCCCGCTTTGATCGGCCCGATCATCGGCCCACCGGTCGGCGGTTTCATCGTGACCTATATTTCCTGGCGTTGGACCTTTGGCATCAATGTGCCGATTGGCATTATCGGGATTATCGCCGTCAGCCTATTCGTCGCCGAGGTCAAAGACACTGAAGAGGCGGGCAAGCTTGATTTGCTCGGCCTGTTCTGGAGCGGCTGCGCGATGGCGTTGCTGATGACCGGCTTTGAGACCATCGGCAATGGGTTGATCCCGGTGGATGCAAGTCTTGGCTGCTTCATCGCGGGCAGCCTCGCGGCCTATGCCTATTGGCGCCATGCGCACCGGCATCCGCATCCGGTGCTTGATTTGACGCTGCTGCGGATCCACACATTCGCCAATTCCACGCTCGCGGGCAGTTTTTTTCGGATTCTCGCCGGCGCGATCCCGTTTTTGCTGCCGCTGATGTTGCAGCTCGGCTTTGGCGATACGGCGGCGAAAAGCGGCACCATCACCTTCGTCGCGGCGGTGGGGGCGATTGCGATGAAGCCGCTGGCGCAGCCGATTTTGCGCCGCTTTGGCTTTCGCGCCTCGATGATCGGCTTTGGCGCGCTCTCGGTGATTTTTACCGCCGCCTGCGCGGCGTTTCGCCCGGATTCACCGATTATCTGGATCGATCTGGTGCTGCTGTTCGGCGGGGTGTTTCGCTCGCTGCAATTTACCGCGCTCAACACCATCGCCTATGCCGATGTGCCGCGCGCGCGCATGTCCGCCGCGACCAGCTTTTATGCCACTTTCCAGCAAATTACGCTGACTTTGGGCATTTCACTGGCCGCCGGCACGCTGGATGCGGCCAGCGCGATCACCGGCCATACCAGCCCGACGGTGAGTGATTTTTCTATCGCTTTCATTCTGGTCAGCCTGATCGGCGCCATCGCGGTGCCGATTTCGGCGCGGCTCTCGCCTCAAGCGGGCGATGAGATTAGCGGCCATCACGCCTCGCCTGCGTCCCCCGCGCCGCCTCTGGTTACAGCACCACCGCCGGATCGCGGATAATCCGCACCCGCTCGACGCGCCTTCCATTCATCGCCAGCACCTCAAAGCGCCAGCCGCCAAAGGCAATCACGTCACCCGCGCGCGGCACCCGCTTGAGCAAGGCCAGCACAAACCCGCCCAACGTGTGATACGAGCCTTGGGCCGGCAATTGCTCCAAGCCCAAGCGATGCGCCACGTCATCGATCGGCTCCAGCCCGTCTAATTCCAAGCTCTGGCCCTCGCCCGGCTGTTCGGGGACATCGGCATCATCCTCGGCATCGCCGACGATGGCTTCCAGCAAATCACCAACCGTGATCAACCCTTCGAAACTGCCATATTCATCGAGCACGAAGGCCGCCCCCATCGGATCCGCCTTCAGCCGCTCCAACGCATCCAGCGCGCTGATCGTATCGGGCACGGCGAGGGGCTGGCGCAGGGCGGTGGAGAGCGAAATCTCTTTGCCATCGAGCATGCGATCCAGAATATCCTTCGCCTGCACGATGCCCACGACATTATCAATATCACGCTCACACACGACAAAGCGCGAATGCGGGGCGGCTTTCAGGGCCGCGATCACCGCGCTGCGCGGGGCGGAACGATCAAGCCAGGCGATGTCTTGGCGCGGCGTCATGATCGCGCGCACCGGCTTATCGGCGAGGCGCATGATCCGCTCCATCATGTCGCGCTCTTCGAATTCCAGCATGCCCGATTCGGTGCCCTCGGCCAGAATCGCTTTCAGCTCCTCCTCGCTCACCGCCCGGCGATCCGGACCGGGCGGGCCAAAGGCGCGCAACACCAGGGCCGAAGTCATGCCCAGCAGCCAAACCAGCGGGGCGGCGGTGCGGGCAAAAATATCGAGCGGCCACGCCACCAGGCAGGCAATGCGCTCGGCATGGCGCAGCGCCAGCTGTTTGGGTACCAATTCGCCGAATACCAGGGTCAGAAACGTGACGCCGAGCACGGTCAGCGCCAGCGCGATGGTTCCCGCCGCCGGGGCGATGGCGGGAATTTTGGCCAAAACCGGGGTCAGCAGCACCGCGAACCGCGCGCCGCCCAGCACACCGGCGAGCACGCTGATCACCGTGATGCCGATTTGCACGGTCGGCAGAAACCGCTCTGGCGCCTCGGCGAGGGCGCGGGCGCGCGCCGCCCCGGCAACGCCACGCCGCGCCATCAAGGCCAAAGACGCCCGCCGCGCTGACACCAAGGCCATTTCGGCCAGGGCGAACCCCGCATTCAGCACGATCAGACCGACTAAAAGCCCAATATCCAGAATAAGTTGCGTAACCATCTTGATCTAAAAACCCAACATTGGACCAGCATCATAGCCGATTTTCCCCGCCTTGAATGCAGCGATTTTGCCATGGTTCCGCCGCAATCCCGTCCACCCTATGCCGCACTGCACTGTCAAAACACCCTGGCGCGGTGATCACGCCGCCATCAGCCGGGTTTCGAAACAATGACCTATCACGCCAAATTGCGTCCTCTCTCGCCGCGCCGGTTCAGCACCGGACCCAGCCTCGTTCGGACCCAGTCCGGCTGGCTGAGCTTGGGTTCATGGCTTGCCGCTCTGGCCACCGCTGCGGTGGCGTTCGGCCTTTGGGCGTGGATCGACCGGCCGGTGACCAATATCCCGCCTTATCGGGGCGATATTGGCGGTTTTGCCTTCTCGCCGTTCCATGCGGGCGAAAATCCGCAAAGCAATGTCTATCCCAGCGTCGCGCAAATCAAATCAGACCTCGCGCTGGTCGCGACCAAAACCCATAATATCCGCACCTACACGGTGCAGAATGATCTGGGCGAGATTCCGGCACTGGCCGCCCGCTATCATTTGAATGTCACGCTCGGCGCCTGGATCGATCAACATCCGCGCGCCAATCAGCGCGAATTGACCAAGGTGGTGCAGGTCGCCAACGCGAATCCGGACGTCAAAGCGGTGATGGTGGGCAATGAGGTTATTCTCCGCCGCAACCTGACCGTCGCACAGCTTGCGGCGGATATCCGCTATGTGAAAACCCGCGTGCATGTGCCGGTCTCGACCGCTGAGCCTTGGCATGTCTGGCTGCATCACCCGGCCTTGGCGAAATCGGTTGATTTCATCACCGTGCATTTGCTGCCTTATTGGGAGGGCGTGCCGGAAGACAAGGCGGTTGCCTATGCGTTGCATCGCCTACATCAGGTTCAGCGCGCCTATCCGGGCAAGCGGATCGTGATTGGTGAAATTGGCTGGCCGTCGGACGGGATTGATATTGGCGGTGCGCGCGCCTCGCGGGTGCTGCAAGCCCAATTCATGCGCCAATTCTTTAATGTCGCCCGCCAGCAGCATTTGCAGTATTTTGTGATGGAGGCGTTCGACCAGCCTTGGAAAACCAGCTTCGAGGGCCGTGCCGCCGGTTATTGGGGTATGTGGTCGCTGGCGCGCCATGCGAAATGGTCGTTGACCGGCCCGGTGACGCCGAATCGCGCTTGGCGCGCCTGGGCGGCGGGCAGCATTGCGCTCGCGTTGCTCATCAGCATGGCCCTGCTGTCGCGCCGCCCGGATTTGCGCTGGCAAGGCAAGCTGCTGTTCGCGGGTTTGGTGCAGGGGTTCGTTGCGGCTATCGGCGCGCTGCTGCTGACCATGGGCGAGACCTATCTCTCCTGGACCGCCGCTGCGGTATGGGCCACGCTCGCCGCCGGTCAGGGCTTGCTATTGTTCCTGCTGATCGCTGATAGTTTCGAGCTGGTGGAAACCTTGTTCGGGCGGGTGCGCAAGCGCCATTTCGAGCCGGTGCCCGCGCCGCAAGGGGCGATCCTGCCTAAAGTCTCGCTGCATCTGCCGATCTGCAATGAGCCACCGGAGATGGTGAAACTGACCCTGAACGCGCTGGCCGCGCTCGATTACGGCAATTTCGAAGTGCTGGTGATCGATAACAACACTGCCGATCCGCGCGTGTGGGAGCCGGTGGCGGAGCATTGCGCCCGGTTGGGGCCGAAATTCCGCTTCTTCACCCTCGGCAAATATCCGGGCTTCAAAGCGGGCGCGCTCAATTTCGCGCTGCGCGAAACCAGCCCGGATGCCGATATTATCGGTGTGCTCGATAGTGATTACATCGTCGATCCGGACTGGCTGCGCAGCATGGCGCCGGCGTTCGATGATCCGAAAGTCGGCTTTACCCAAAGCCCGCAGGATTATCGCGACAATGACGGCTCATTGTTCAAGCGCATGATGTTCTGGGAATATGCCGGGTTCTTCCAAATCGGCATGGTCAATCGCAACGAGCGCAACGCGATCATCCAGCACGGCACCATGACCTTGATCCGCCGGGACGCGCTGACCGCCGAGGGCGGCTGGGCCGAATGGTGCATCACCGAAGATAGCGAGCTTGGCATTAATTTGTTCGAGCGCGGCTATCAGGCGGTCTATTCCAAGCGTAGCTTTGGCCGTGGCGTGATGCCTGATGATTTCAACGCCTTCCGCAAGCAGCGGTATCGGTGGGCCTATGGCGCGATGCGCATCACCCGCGCCCATTGGCGCAGCCTGTTCTCGCCGTTTGATCGTAGCCTAACCCTTGGCCAACGCTGGCACTTCATCACCGGCTGGCTGCCCTGGATTGGCGATGCGCTCGGCCTGGGCTTCCTGTTGCTCGGCCTTGCCTGGTCGGCAGCGCTGATTATCGATCCGGTGCGGTTTGAGTTCCCGATCATCCTGTTCATGCTGCCCTCGATTGGGTTGTTCGCCTTCAAGATTGTGCAAATCATGGCGCTGTATGGCGCACGGGTGCGCTGCTCCTGGGGCGACCGGATTGGTGCGGCGGTCACCGGCCTTGCACTTTCGCATGCGATTGGCAAAGCGGTGTGGAAAGGCTTGTTCACCAAATCGCTGCCGTTCCTGCGCACGCCGAAAATGAAGGACGCCCCGGCGCTGGTGCAAGGCTTGGTGATGGCGCGCGAAGAGCTGGTGCTGCTGGCCCTCACCTGGGCGGCCTTGCTCGGTGTTGGTTTCAGCCATCATTGGGCAACGCCGGAGACCAAGCTATGGTGCGCGGTGCTGTTCACCCAGTCTTTGCCCTACCTCGCCTCGGTTGGCGTTTCGATCATCGCCGCCCTGCCCGCCGCAGCGCCCAAGACCGTGAAAGCGGTCAGCAGCGCCAAGGTGAATCCGGCCCACCAGAGCCTCGCGGCCCGTTCAGCCGCTGGCGATTAATCGGACCGATAGCGCCCGGCTTCTGGCATCAAACCAGGAGCCGGGCGTCGCGTTGCGACATATTATGACCAAATGCAAAAACCGATTAATTGAATATATGCCAATTCTTGCGTCTTTCGACGCCGCCCCTTATGTGTGACGAAACACAAGGAGACGGTCCATGGCTGGAGCCCACGATTCCGGAGGCAATGAAGCGGCGCTCGCGCGCCAATCGGCCATCCTCGCCGAGCCGATGACGGAGGCGCGGATGATGGCGAACGCCATCCGCGCCCTGGCGATTGATGCGGTGGAAAAAGCCAATTCCGGCCATCCGGGCATGCCGATGGGCATGGCCGACGTGGCAACAGCGCTCTGGACGCGCACCCTGAAATATGACGCTGCCGACCCGACTTGGCCGGATCGTGACCGGTTCATTCTCTCCGCCGGCCATGGGTCGATGCTGCTCTATGCCTTACTGCATTTGACCGGCTTTGCCGGGATGACCATGGAGGATTTGCAGAATTTCCGCCAACTCCACGCCGTTTGCGCGGGTCACCCCGAACGCGGTGAGCACCCGGCCATTGAAATGACCACCGGCCCGCTGGGCCAGGGTATTTCCACCGCCGTTGGCTTTGCCCTCGCTGAACGGATGCTGGCCGCGCGCTTCGGCAAATCGCTGGTCGATCACCGCACCTGGGTGATCGCCTCGGACGGCGACATGATGGAGGGGATCAGCCACGAGGCATGCGCCATTGCCGGACATATGGCGCTGAACAAGCTGACCGTGCTGTATGATGATAATTCGATCTCGATTGACGGCAGTACCGGCATTTCGATGACCGAAGACGTGCTCAAGCGCTTCGCCGCCTATGGCTGGGCCACCAAGCGGATTGACGGGCATGACCCGGTCGCGATTGAGCAGGCGTTGGCTTTCGCCACGCGCAGCCGCAAACCCACTTTGATTGCGTGCCGCACCATTATCGGCTTCGGCGCGCCGCACAAAGCGGGCACATCCGGCAGCCATGGCAGCCCGCTCGGCGCTGCGGAACTGGCGGGCGCCAAAAAACTGCTCGGCTGGACCGCGCCGCCCTTCAGCGTGCCGGATGATATTCTCAAGCCCTGGCGCGCCGCCGGTGCGCGCGGTGAAGCGCCGCGCCGCGCCTGGCTGAAACGCCACGCCACCAGCCCGCACAAGGCCGATTTCGACCGCGCCTTGGCCGGTGATCTGCCCGCCGCCTATGCCGAGGCGATGACGGCGTTGCGTGAGAAAATTGCCGCTGACAAACCCAACATCGCGACCCGTCAGGCCAGCCAAATGGCGCTTGATGCCGTGGTGCCGGTGGTGCCTGAAATGATCGGCGGCTCCGCCGATCTCACCCCCTCGAACAATACGTTCGTCAAATCGATGGGCACGGCGGTGCCGGGCGATTATGCCGGGCGCTATGTGCATTATGGCGTGCGCGAGCATGGCATGGGGGCCTGCCTGAACGGGCTGGCGCTGCATGGCGGGTTGATCCCGTATGGCGGCACCTTCTTTATTTTCTCGGATTATTGCCGCCCGGCGATCCGCCTTGCCGCGCTGATGAAAGCGCGGCCCATTTTCGTGCTCACCCATGATTCGATCGGGCTGGGTGAAGACGGGCCAACCCATCAGCCGATTGAACATCTCGCCTCGTTCCGCGCCATGCCCAATGTGCTGGTGCTGCGCCCGGCCGATGCGCTGGAGACGGCAGAATGCTGGGACATCGCGCTGCATCACAAGGATGGCCCATCGCTGCTGGTGCTGAGCCGCCAGAACATGCCGAGCCTGCCGCGACCGCATGGGGCGGATAATCTCTCCGCCCGCGGCGCCTATGTGGTGGCCGAGGCCGAGGGGCCACGCCGGGCAACCTTGATCGCCACCGGCTCGGAAGTGGCGCTCGCGATCACCGCGCGCGACACCCTGGCCGCTCAAGGCATCAGCGTCGCGGTGGTGTCGGTGCCGAGCTTTGAATTATTCGCGCAGCAAGACGCGCTGTATCGCGCTGGCGTGCTGGGCACCGCCCCGCGCATCGGCATCGAAGCGGCGGTCGGGTTTGGTTGGGAACGGCTGATCGGCGATAACGGCACCTTCATCGGCATGCACGGGTTTGGTGCCAGCGCGCCCTATAAGCAGCTTTACGCGCAATTCGGCATTACGCCAGAAGCCATCGTTACCGCCGTCAAAGCCAAGCTATAACCGCGCGCAACCTTATTCACTCAACAACGGGGAGTTTCCAATGGCTGTTAAAGTCGCGATCAACGGTTTTGGTCGAATCGGGCGTTTATTGCTGCGCGCCATGATCGAAAGTGGCCGCACCGATATCGAACCGGTTCTGATCAATGATCTCGGCAGCGTCGAGGATAACGCCCATTTGCTCCGCTATGACTCCGTGCATGGCCGTTTCCCCGGTCATGTCGAGGTCAAAGGCGATAGTCTGGTGATTTCCCATCATGGTCGGCAGTACGCACCGATCCGGGTTTCCGCCGAGCGCGATCCGGCCAAAGTGCCGCTCGACGGCGTTGATGTCGCGATGGAATGCACCGGCTTGTTCACCAAGCGTGAGGCCGCCGCCAAGCTGATCGAGGCGGGTGCGCGTAAGGTGCTGATTTCAGCCCCGGCGGATGGCGTGGACGCCACCATCGTTTACGGCGTCAACCATCATACATTGACCCGCGATATGACCATCATTTCCAATGCCTCCTGCACCACCAATTGCTTGGCCCCGATGGCGATGGTGCTGCACGAAGCCTTCGGCATCGAGCGCGGCTATATGGTCACCATCCATTCTTATACCGGCGACCAGAAAACGGTGGATACGCTGCATAAAGACCGCCATCGCGCCCGCGCCGCCGCCCTCTCGATGATCCCGACCTCAACCGGCGCGGCCAAGGCCGTTGGGCTCGTGCTGCCGGAGCTGAAAGGCAAGCTCGATGGCACCGCGATCCGGGTGCCGACGCCCAATGTCTCGCTGGTCTCGCTTGATGTGAACCTGAAAAAACACGCGACCAAGGACGAGATTAACCACGCCATGCATGTGGCGAGCCAAGGCAAGCTGAAAGGCATTCTCGATTATTCGACCGAGGCGCTGGTCAGCTCCGATTTCAACCATGTGCCTTATTCTTGCAGCTTCGATGCCCCGCAGACCACCGTGGTCGATCACGCGCTGGCCCGGGTGATGGGTTGGTATGATAATGAATGGGGCTTCTCCAACCGCATGTGCGACACGGTCGCCTTGTTCGGATCGCTGTAAGTGGCGACCTATCGCACCCTTGACGGGTTGGATGTTGCGGGCAAGCGCGTACTGGTGCGCGCCGATCTCAACGTGCCGCTGCGCGACGGGCGGATCACCGATCTGACCCGCCTGGAGCGGCTTTCCACCACCATCGCCGAACTGGCCGGCAAGGGCGCGAAGGTGATTATTCTCTCGCATTTCGACCGTCCGAACGGCAAGCGGGTGGAGAGCATGTCGCTCCGCCCGGTGGCCGAGGCGCTCGGTAAGGTGCTGGCCCGCCCGGTTGGGTTCGCTGATGATTGCATCGGCGAGGCCGTAACGGGCGCCGTTGCCGCCATGGCGGAGGGCGATGTGCTGGTGCTGGAAAACACCCGGTTTCATCCGGGCGAAGAAGCCAATGACCAAGCCCTGGCCCGGCACATGGCAACGCTGGGTGATGTGTTCGTTAATGATGCGTTCTCCGCCGCGCATCGCGCCCATGCCACCACCGAGGCGCTGGCCCGATTGCTGCCGTCTTATGCTGGGCGGCTGATGCAGGCCGAGTTGAATGCGCTCAGCGCCGCCCTCGGCACGCCGCAACGCCCGGTCGGCGCGATTGTCGGCGGCTCGAAAGTCTCCACCAAGCTCGATTTGCTGACCAATTTGATCACCAAGGTTGATGTGCTGGTGATTGGCGGCGCGATGGCCAACACATTCCTCGCCGCGCAAGGTGCGGAACTCGGCAAGTCGCTGCAAGAACCGGGATTGCACGCCACTGCCCGGCAGATCATGCATGATGCGCAAGCCGCTGGCTGCCGGATCGTGCTGCCGAGTGATTTCGTGGTGAGCGAGGTTTTTGCCGCCAATCCGCCCACCCGCATCGTCCCGGCGGACGCGGTGCCCGCCAATTGCATGGCGCTTGATCTTGGCCCCGCCAGCACCGATGCGATCATTGCGGCGGTGAACACGCTGAAAACCCTGATCTGGAATGGCCCGCTGGGTGCTTTTGAGACCAAGCCGTTCGATACCGCAACCATGCGGCTCGCCGCCGCCGTCGCGGCGGCAACCCAAGCCGGGCTGATTTCGGTGGCCGGGGGCGGCGATACGGTTGCCGCCCTGAAGCAAGCGGGCATTACCGATCAGCTCACCTATGTATCCTCGGCGGGCGGCGCTTTCCTGGAATGGATGGAGGGCAAAACCCTGCCCGGCGTTGCCGCACTCGCCGCTTAAATTAATGAAATCGTTCGGCACGGACTTGCTTTAGCGCAACCCCTGCCGATTGGAGCGAAAATGTTCATCAGCACCCGCAATTTGAATGTCCATGTCCGGATCGATGGCCCCGCCGCCGCACCGCCTGTGGTGTTGCTGCACTCGCTCGGCACCTGCGCTGAGGTCTGGGGACCGCAAGCCGCCGAGCTGGCCCGCTCTTTTCGGGTGATCCGCCCCGATATGCGCGGCCATGGCCTGACCGAGGCGACATCAGGCGCGTACAGCATGGATCTGCTGGCCGACGATGTAGCCGCCTTGTTCGAGGCGCTCGGCCTGGGTCAAGCGCATTTGGGCGGCATTTCAATTGGCGGGATGATTGCCCAGCATTTCGCTGCCCGCCATCCAGAGCGCGTGGCCTCGCTCATGCTAGTCGATACCGCGATGGTCATCCCGCCCGCCACACTTTGGCGCGACCGGATTGCGCAGGTGCAAGCGGGTGGCATTGCCAGCATCGCCGATGCCGTGCTCGCGCGCTGGCTCACAGCGTCCTCAACGTTGCTGCCCGCCGCCAAATCATTGCGGTCGATGCTGATGGGCACCAGCCCAGAGGGCTATGCGGGTGCCGCTGCAGCCGTTGCCGATGCCGATTTGACCGAGGCCACCCGCATGCTGCGCCACCCGACCCTGGTGCTGGTGGGGCGCGAGGACATGGCGACCCCGGTGGCCTCGGCGCAAGCCTTGCACCAGGCCATTGCCGGGTCGAGCCTCGCCATCATCGAGAATGCCGCCCATATCCCCACCATTGAACGCCCTGAGCAGGTCACCGACGCGCTCCGGCATTTTCTGCTGCCGCCGGCTGAGGATGCATTTGAAGCCGGTCTCGCGACCCGCAAGCGCGTGCTCGGCGAGGCGCATGTCAATCGTTCGCTTGCGCGCGCCACCGATTTCGACCGGGATTTCCAGCATTTCATCACTGAAATGGCCTGGGGCAAAATCTGGACCCGGCCCGGCCTTGATCACCGCACCCGCTCGCTGCTCACCTTGGTGATCACCGCCGCCCTTGGCCGTGAGGAAGAGTTCAAACTGCATCTGCGCGCCACCCGCCAGACCGGCGCCACCCAGAGCGAGGTTGCCGAAGCGCTGATGCATGCCGCGATCTATGCCGGGGTGCCCGCCGCCAATGCCGCGTTCCGGATGGCGAAAGAAATATTCGCCGAGCCGCCGACGTAAGATTACGCAGCCGCCTCCGACGGCGGCGCGTTGCGATCGGCCAGGATCATCCGCGAGGCTTTTTCGCCGATCATCATGGTCGGTGCATTGGTATTGCCGCCAATCAGCGTCGGCATGATCGAGGCATCGACCACCCGCAGCCCAACAATGCCATGCACCCGCAGCCGATCATCGACCACCGCCATCGGATCATGGCCCATTTTGCAACTGCCAACCGGGTGATAAATCGTCTCGGCCTGCGCACGAATCCGTGCCTCCAGCGCCGCATCGTCGGTAATCGCGGCCCCCGGCTCAACCTCGCCGCCCGAAATCGCCGCCATCGAGGGGGCAGCCATGATCCGGCGTCCCAATTTCACCCCGGCCATCAATTCACCGAGATCGTCCGGATCGGACAGATAATCGGGATCAATCAGCGGATCGGCCATCGGGTCGGCATTTTTCAGGCCGATCCGGCCTCGGCTTTTGGGCCGCAACTGGCACACATGCAGCGTCATCCCATAGCCCAGCGATCGTTTGCGCCCATGATCGCGCAAATAAGAGGGCAAGAAATGAAACTGGATTTCCGGCTCGGCACTTTCGGGCGTCAGCCGGGCGAACCCGCCAACTTCGGCAACATTCGAGGCGAACAGGCCGGTTTTATCGCGCCGATATTCCATGAACGCCTTGACCAAGCGCGGCACCATGCCGGGGGCCACGCCAATCCCTTGTTTGGATAAATCCTTGATCAAAACGGCGTAATCCAAATGATCCTGCATATTGCGCCCGACCCCCGGCAATTCATGGCGCAATTGTATGCCCGCACGCTCCACCTCATCGCGCGGGCCAATGCCGGAAAGCAGCAATAAATGCGGCGAATTGATCGACCCGCCGGCCAAAATCACCTCGGCGCGCGCCATGATCCGCTCAATGCCGCGCGGGTTTTGCACCTCAACGCCAATCGCCCGCTTATCCGCGAGCAAAACGCGCCGCGCGCGGGTTTCGGTCATGATGGTCAAGTTTGGCCGGCTTTTGATCGCATCCAGAAACGCCCGCGCCGATGAAAACCGCCGCCCGGCCTTTTGCGTTACCTGATACGGGCCAGAGCCTTCCTGCACCGGGCCGTTGAAATCCGGGTTCGCGGCCAAGCCGGCCTCAACCGCCGCCTGCAAAAACACCGCCCCGAGCGGATGAGGGCGCGCCACATCCGCGACGTTCAGCTCGCCGGAATCGCCATGTAAATCATCACCGCCGCGCTCATTATGCTCAAGCGCCTTGAAAATCGGCGCGACACTCGACCAGCCCCAACCCGGATTGCCCGCCTGCTCCCACCGATCATAATCGGATGGCACGCCGCGAATATAAATCATCGCATTGATCGAAGATGATCCACCGAGCGTTTTGCCGCGCGGCCAATAGAGGCTGCGATTGTTCAAATGGCGCTGCGGCTCGGTGTTGAAATACCAATTATAGGTCTTGGTGCCGAGCAGCCCGACAATACCCAGCGGCGTATGGATCATCGCCGAATGATCCGGCTTGCCCGCCTCCAGCAGGCAAACCCGATTGGCCGGGTCCGCCGAAAGCCGGTTCGCCAGCACCGCACCGGCCGATCCTGCGCCCACGATGATATAATCGAATTCCGCCATGACCACCCCCCTCTATTTTTATCGGGGAATAGAACCACTCATTGACGCTTACGGCAACCCATAAAGTCAAAAATCAATGCAGCGGCCATTACGCTCCCAATCGCCAAACCGGGTCGGCTCCGGCCCTTTGGGGCCACCAATTTCTTTTTGCCCTGCTTGGCTCGATGCCGCCGGATCGGGCTTGCGCGTCAGCGCCTCGGCATTCGCCTCCGAATTATCAACCGCGTCATCAACCGCAATTTGCTTTGTCATGGGTTGGATGTGGCGTTGGCGGATGGGGTTGGCAAGGTCACGGCGGCTTCGCGCAATCTCTGATGCGCAAGCTTGCGCCAGGGTGCGGATTTCGGCCCTTTCGCCAAAGCCTCCTGGAATAATTTTGCCGCCTCCGGCGTAACACGCCCCGCCGCCTCGGTTTCCGCCTCGGCGGTCTCGGCGGCCAAAGTCGGATCAAACTTGGCCTGGAGCGCAATGCTCCACGCCTTCGCCGCCCCGGCGGGATTTTCCCGCGCAGCCAAGGCTTGGCCGAGCAGCAAATAGCCCTCACGCGCCTCCTCGCTCTTAGGGTTCATCACGGCGAGCTTGGCTTCAAGCTGCGCAATCAATTGATCATCGCGCTTGGCCGCCAAATCCACTTTGCGCAGCAATTGCGCGTGCGGCTCGGAGGGGACAATCGGCAACACGCCCGGCAAAAACAGCGCGACCGCGCCGAGCGGCACCAGCACCGCCGTTGCGATCAGCAAGGCGCTGGCGCGCCGATCCGCCGGTGGCTCTTCTAGCCGGTCAGCGGCCAGAAGCCGCCGCTCGACCTCCAACTTCGCTCCCTCATATTCCGACTCCGCCAGCCGCCCCTCTGCGCGATCACGATCGATTTCCTGCAACTGCGCCCGATGCAGCGCCATCGCGGTCTCGCGCCGATAACGCACCAGCCCTGGCCGCACCGCCGCAAACACAAGCGGTGCCAGCCCGAGCAGCGCGAGCAGCACCATGCCGACAATCAGCCAAATATTCACTGCAATAATTCCTTCAGTCGCGCTTGTTCCGCCGGATCGAGATTAGCCACCGGCTTTTGCCGCCGCCGCCGCGCCAAGGCCAACACCCCAAGCCCGATCAACAGGGCCAGGACCGGCGAGCCCCACAGCACCATCGTCAGCGGGATCAGCGGCGGTTTGAGCAGCACGAAAATCCCGTAGCGATGCACCATGAACGCGATGATTTGCCTGTTGCTCTCGCCGCGCACCACACGCCGACGGATAATGCCACGAAACTGCTTGGCCAGACCCGCTTGCGAATTCTCGACCGTCTCGTTCTGACAGACCAGACAGCGCAATTGATTGCCAATTGCCTCAGCCCGGCGCTCTTGCGGCAAGGTCAGGTTCACCCCGTCGCGCCGGATCATGTTCGGTGTATCTTGCGCCGGTGCCGCCGCCATTCCCGCCACAGCCCCCGCCGCCCCGGTGGCACGGGCGATGCCAAACCCCACCGCCAGACTGAATAACAGGGCCAACGCCGCCCGGCGCCAGATCATGCTCATGTGATTTTCCGCAAAGCCGGCTCCAATTGAGTATCGATCACATCGGGAAATAGCGGCGAGGCGGCATGCCAGCGCACCATCCCACCCGGCGCAATCAGAAAACTTTCCGGCACGCCATACACGCCCCAATTAATCGCGGTTCGCCCGGTCGGGTCCATCGCCAGACGCCGATACGGATTGCCATGCGCGGCAAGATACAGCGCCGCCGCCTCCGGCTTGTCCTGATAGGCGATGCCCCAAATATCCAGCCCCGCCTTCGCCAGCCCATCGAGAAACGGCGCCTCCTGCACGCACGGCACGCACCAGGAGGCAAAAAAATTGACCAGCACCGGGCGGCGGATCGCCAGCAAATCGGCCTGATCGAAGCCCTGATGCCCCGGCAGCCCATCCAGCGCAAAGCCAGGCACGCGGTGGCCAACCAACGGATTGTTGAAATCCTGCGGATTATAGGTGCCGCGCTTGGCCCGCTCGATCAGCGCATAGGCCCCCACACCCCCGGCAACCGCAAGTCCCAGCGGCGCTGCCAGCAGCAAGCGCCGGGATAACAAAGACCGATCCATCCGCAATCCTCAAGCCGTCTCGGTGCCTGCCGGCTTGGGCACCGCCGCCCGCTTGCGCGCTGGCGCCCCGATCCTGAACCGCCGATCGGTGAGCGAAATGCCACCGCCCAGCGCCATGATCAGCCCGCCCAGCCAAATCTCCGGCGCCAGCGGATGCACATTGAACCGGAATTCCGCACCGCCGGATTTATCCTCGCCGGCAAAGGTCGCGAACATATCCCACAACATATTGGTGCGAATCGCCGCATGCTCGGTGGTGACATGCTGGGCGGTGAAAAACCGCCGCTCCGGCAGCATGGTCATCACATGCTTGCCATGGCGGGTCACATCGATCACCGCCTGCCGCGCCGCATAGGCCGCCGTGCCAGGCGCATCCTGCACCCGCTCCAAGGTCCAGCGATAGCCGGCCAGATTAACCCCCTGCCCCGGATGCAGCACGGTAATCACGTGAACCTGCGTCGCCATGCCCGCGATTCCGAGCACGGTCACGCCAAAGCCCAAATGCCCCATCATCGCGCCATAGGCCGCGCGCGGCACGCTGAATAGCCGCGAGAATGACTGGCGCACCGGCACCCGGAACAGCCGCACCCGCTCACCCAAATCGACCAGCGCGCCCAGCACCACCCAGGCCCCACCGGCGAGACCCAGCGCCGCAATGGCGTGGCCGCGCAGCAAAACCACCGCCAGCACCACCAAGGACACCAAACCGACCGCCCACAGCTTCATCAATGCCGGCATGATCGCCGCCCGCTTCCAGGCCAGCAACGGCCCCACCGCCATTGCCAAAATCAACGGCGCGACCAGCGGCAATGCCGCCTGATCGTAAAACGGCGCGCCCACCGAGAGCTGCAACCCAAACAACAAATCAACAAAGGGCGGATACATCGTGCCGGTGAACACCACCGCCGCGATCATGCACAAAAACACATTGTTCAAAATCAACGCGCCCTCGCGCGAGACCGGCGCGAACACGCCCGATGCCGCCAACACCGGCGCGCGAATGGCAAATAGCAGCAGCGACCCGCCGACGGTGAGGGCGAGCAGCACCAGAATGAACAAGCCCTGATTGGGCGACACCGCAAAAGCATGCACCGAATTGAGCAGGCCCGAACGCACCAGGAAGGTGCCGGACAGGCTCAGCGAAAATGTCGCAATCGCTAGCAGCACCGACCAAGTTTTCAACGCCTCCCGCTTTTCCACCACAATCGCCGAATGGATCAGCGCGGTCCCGGTCAGCCAGGGCAGGAGTGCAACATTCTCCACCGGGTCCCAAAACCAAAACCCGCCCCAGCCCAGCGTGTAATAAGACCAGAGCGAGCCAAAACAGATGCCCGCCGTCAGAAAACACCAGGAAACGATGGTCCAAGGCCGCACCCAGCGCCCCCAAGCCGCATCCACCCGCCCTTCGATCAGGGCTGCGACGGCAAAAGCGAACGCAATCGAAAACCCGACATAGCCGGTATAGAGAATCGGCGGATGCACCGCGAGGCCAGGGTCTTGCAAAATCGGGTTGACGCCTGCCCCATGCAACGGCGGCGGCCACAGCCGCACGAACGGGTCCGAGACGGTCAGGGTGAACAGCAAAAACCCCGCTGATATCAATCCCAGCACCCCCAACACCCGGGCGCGCAAACTCGTCGGGATGGTGCGGCCAAATACCCCAACCACGCCCCCGCACAGCGCCAGGATCAAGCACCATAACAGCATCGAGCCGGCATGATTGCCCCAGGTTCCGGTGATCCGGTATAAGAGCGGCGTGGTGCTGGAGGAAAATTGGGCGACGTTTTTCACCGTGTAATCGGACACGACGCCCGCCCATACCAAAGCCGCGAAACTCGCCGCCAGCATGCCAAATTGCCCAATGGCCAAAGCGGGTGCGGCGCGCAGCACCGAAGGGTTGCGCAAATTCGGCCCAAACAGCCCGATCATCGCCTGCGCCACCGCAATCGCGAACCCCAATGCCAACGCGAAATGGCCTAATGTCGGAATCATGCTGACTTATCCTTTCGCAGCGGCAATTTGCTGCGGTGTTTTATCATCCCAGGTTGCGGCATTCGGCGCGGGGCCAAATTTTGGGTTCCATTTGCCCGAAGCGCGCAACGCCTGCTCCACATCAGCGGGCATATAGCTCGCCCCGTGCTTGGCCAGCACCGTATCGGCGCGAAACACCTCGCCATGGCTGGTCATGCTGCCAATCGTCACCACCCCCTGCCCCTGGCGGAACAAATCCGGCAAAATGCCGGTAAACACCACCGGGATCGAGGCTTGGCCGTCGGTAATCCGAAACCGCGTCAAGGGTTTACCGTCGCGGTGCGACATCACCACCGTGCCCACCTGCACCACCCCGCCCAGACGAAATACTTCACCCGGTCGCGGATGCTTCACCAGCACTTCCTGCGGCGATAAAAAATAGGACAGGCTGGAGCGGAACGCGACCAGCATCAAGGCCGTCGCGGTCGAGGCAAACAGCCCGCACACCACCACAATCCATAAACGCCGCGCCTTTCGTGTCATCATGACCGCACCCGCCCATATTGCGCTTCAACCTGCGCCAAACGCTTGCGCGCCGCCCGATAGCGCAGAAACGCGCCCAACCCGAGAAAACCGATAATCAGCACCGTCGCGCCATACGCCCCTTCGACGAAGGGCATCACATCCTTAATCATGACCGGCCCCCTTCCGCCGCCGCCAGCAACAGGCTGCGCGCCTTGGTCTCCATGATAAAGCTTGAGATTCGCGCCAGCACCATCGCCAAAAACGCCAGATAAAACGCAATCGTGCAGACCAGCAGCGGCAGCAGCATGGTGATGTAAATCTTTGACGGGCCGGTGAGCGAAATGGAATTGCCCTGATGCAGCGAATTCCACCAATAGACCGAAAACACGATGATCGGCAGATTAATCGCACCCACCAGCCCCAAAATCGCCGCCGCGCGGTAGCCGTGCTGGGGATTATCAAAGGCGCGCAGCAGCGCGATATGACCGAGATAAAGGAACAACAATATCAGCACCGAGGTCAGCCGTGCATCCCAAACCCAATAGGTGCCCCAATCGGGCCGGCCCCAGAGCGAGCCGGTAATCAGGCACAGCGCCGTGAACCCCGCCCCCACCGGCCCGATTTCGCGCGCCGCGATATCGGCGAGTGGATGACGCCACACGATGGAGAGCAGCGAGCAAATCGCCAAAGCCGCATAGCCATTCATCGCCACCCAGGCGGCAGGCACATGCACATCCATGATCCGGGCGGTGACACCTTGCTGCCAATCGGGCGGCGCAAAATAAAAGCCCCAAACCAGCCCCACCACGGTCAAAACCAGCGCCACACCGCTCAGCCAGGGGATGATCGGCTGGACGAATCGCTGAAACCGCCCCGGATTGGCGAATTGATGCAGCCAAGCGCCAGATTTCGACCGCATCACCTCAAGCGGCGGTTCGCCCATCGCGCCCAGCGGCGCCTCGTTCGGGTAGTCCTGTGTCATCGGCGTTTCCATCACTCTTAGTCTAATCGGAATATGTCGTTTTACCAGCCCTCTCGACGCCAATCCTGCCTTAATAACTGTGCAAACTAATCACATCTTGGCGTGCGCCGCCAGCGCGCTGGGATATGATTTGACGCGCGCCGCCAGCGCTTGGATATGTTTTGACGCGCGCCGCCAGCGCTTGGATATGTTTTGACGCGCGCCGCCAGCGCTTGGATATGTTTTGACGCGCGCCGCCAGCGCGCTGGGGGGGCACCGAGCCTTGCCGAGATGCGATCCAGGGTCTATGCCGCGCCATCTCAACGCCAATCCGGATGGTACCTTTCATGAAACAGCAGGCGAATTTGATCCGCGCCGGGCAAGTCATCGAGCATGACGGCCGCCGTTGGACCGTGCTCAAGCAGCAAATCATCACCCCTGGCAAAGGCGGCGCCTTCATTCAGGTGGAAATGCGCGACCTGAAAACCGGCAACAAGACCAACGAGCGGTGGCGCACCGCCGATACGGTCGAGCGGCTGATGACCGATAATAAAGACTATATCTATAGCTACACCGATGGCGATAATCTGGTGCTGATGGAAGCCGAGAGCTTCGAGCAATTCATGGTGCCTTCTGATCTGCTCGGCGATATGGCGCCGTTCCTGCAAGATAACATGCCCGTGATCGTCGATCTGGTCGAAGGCGAGGCGGTGGGGATTCACCTGCCTGCGACCGTAACCCTCGAAATCGTCGAGGCCGATCCGGTGGTCAAAGGCCAGACCGCATCCTCCTCATACAAGCCCGCAAAACTCTCCAATGGCGTGAAAACCATGGTGCCGCCCTTCGTTGAAGCGGGCGAACGGGTGGTGGTTCGCACCGAAGACGCGAGCTACGTCGAACGCGCCAAAGGCTAATCCCCCATGGTCCCGCGCCGCTCTGCCCACATGACCATCATGGTCGCCGCCGCCCAAAAGGCGGCGAAGCGGCTGATCCGTGACTTCAACGAGGTCGAACATCTCCAGGTTTCGATCAAGGGACCGTCCGATTTCGTCAGCCAGGCCGATTTGCGCGCCGAGCAAAGCATCCGCGAGGATCTGGACCGCGCGCGGCCCGGCTACGGGTTCCTGATGGAAGAAAGCGGCGCTTCCGGCTCGGCCAACTGGGCGTGGCGCTGGATCGTCGATCCGCTGGACGGCACCACCAACTTTCTGCACGCGATTCCGAACTGGGCGATCTCGATCGCCCTTGAGAAGCGCCTGCCGGAAGGCCAGAGCGAAATCGTCGCCGGGCTGGTTTATGCCCCGGCGCTCGATGAATTTTATTGGGCGGAAAAAGGGGTCGGCGCCTATTTGAACGATAAACGCCTGCGCGTCTCCGCCCGGCGGGACTGGTCCACCGGCTTGTTCGCAACCGGCATTCCCTTCGCCCGCACCGCGCCGCGCAACCGGCTGGCTTTCGCCCGCGTGCTCGGCGCGATGATGCCCGATGTCGCAGGCGTGCGCCGCTTTGGCTCCGCCGCCCTCGACCTCGCTTGGACCGCAGCCGGGCGCTATGACGGCTATTGGGAGCTGGGGATTAATAAATGGGATGTCGCGGCGGGCGAATTGCTGGTGCGCGAAGCCGGTGGCTTCGTGACCGACCCGGCAGGCCATGAGCATATCGAGGGTGAGATTGTCGCGGCCAACCCGCATTTTCATGCCCGCCTGCGCGAATTGGTGGCCGCAGCGCGCGACACCGCGCCGACCGATTGAGACTTCACGCCAATCCGGGCTAAAACCAGCCCATGACGCCGCGCCCATCTCGTTCGCGCCTGCTCGCCCGCTTGGCGTTGGCCCATATTGTGCTGGCCCGTTTTGCTCTGGCCAGTTTTGCTCTGGCCAGTTTTGCTCTGATCAACGTGGCTGATGGCGCAGCGCCGGGTGTGAGCGTCAATCAAAACGCGCTGCAACAGCTCGCAGGTCCACAAACACCCCAAGCGGCACCAATCCCGCACCCAAAACCAGCACCCAACCCACCCAGACTGCCGCTCCAGCGGCGGATCGCCCTGCCCTTGCCGCCACCCCCCGCGCCAACGCCCCCGCAATCGACCGCACCCGGCGCACCACCACCCGTTGCCAACCCGGCCACCGCACACCCGCCTACGCCTCCCATAATACCAACGCTTGCGCTCGATTTCGCAAGCCATAGCGCCACGCTGAGTGCGATAAATATCGCCAAAATCCGCCAATTTGCCGCACAAAAAACCGTGTCCACCCGGCGGATCACCATTGCCGCCGCCGCCATCGGCACAGCACAGCATCCCAGCCGCGCCTATCGCCTCGCCTTCGCACGCGGCCATGCCGTGCGCGACAGCTTGATCAAGGCCGGTATTCCCCTCACGCGCATCATCGTGCAAAGCCAAATTCTGCCCCCCGGCAGCCAAGCCTCCGACCAGCGTGCGATCTTGACCCTAACCCCATAGGCCCAACGCATGACCCGTCCCACCGCCTATCTGATCCGCATGATCGTGTTTTTGGTCTTGGTCTATGGCCTCGCCGCCTTGCTCGCGCCGACCCTGGCTAAATTCTATCTCGCCAATCCGGTGATCAATAGCGTGATCGTGCTGGTCGAAATTTTCGGCGTCGGCTGGAATCTGCGCCAGGTGCTGCGCCTGTCTCCCGAAGTCGATTGGGTCGAGCATTATCAGCGCTCGCGCGCCTCGATCGAGCAGGCCACCAAGCCGAAATTATTGCTGCCGATGGCGCGCATGCTCGGCGTGCGCAGCGATCATCCGGGCCGGGTATCGCTCTCGGTACAGGGCATGCGCACCATGCTCGATGGCATCGCCAGCCGGCTCGATGAAAGCCGCGAGACCTCGCGCTATGTCACCGGCGTGATGATCTTCCTGGGCCTGCTCGGCACGTTCTGGGGCCTGCTGAAAACCGTCCATGCGGTCGCGGCGGTGATCCAGGGGATGAACCTCACCGGCGGCGATGTGAATGCCATGTTCACCCAGCTCAAAGCCGGTCTGGCCGGCCCGCTGGAGGGCATGGGCACCGCGTTTTCCTCCTCGCTCTTTGGCCTGTCCGGCGCCTTGATCCTCGGCTTTCTCGATCTCACCGCCGGTCAGGCGATGAGCCGGTTTTTCAATGATCTGGAAGAATGGCTCGCCGGCCTGACCCGGGTGTCCTCCGGCCTGCTCGGCGCGGAGGGCGAAGGCTCGATGCCCGCTTACGTCCAAGCCCTGCTTGAGCAAAGTGCAGAAAATCTCGAAGCCCTGCAACGGGTGATGACGCGCGGCGAAGAAGCCCGCGCCGTCACCGCGCAAAGCACCCAAACCCTGACCGAGCGGATCACCACCCTGACCGAGGCGATCCATAATTCGCACCGGATCATGCTCAAAATCGGCGAAAGTCAGCAAATTCTCACCAAACTTGCCGAGCAAGCCAGCGCGCAGCGCGCGAATATCGGCCCGGATGATGAAATCGCGAATGCCCATCTGCGCAACATCGAATTGCTGCTGGCGCGCCTGATCACCGAGAGCGAGCAAGGCCGCACCCAAAGCCTCAGCGATTTACGGCAGGATTTGAAAATCCTCACCCGCACCATCGCCGCCCGGTTCGACGAAGCGCGCTGACATGTCCCTCCTCTCGCGCAGGCGCGGCGGCAACGGCCTCGAAATCTGGCCCGGCTATGTGGATGCGCTGTCCACCTTGCTGATGGTCACCATTTTTGTCTTGCTGGTCTTTGTGCTCGCCGAAGCGTTTCTCTCCGCCGCCTTGTCGGGCAGCAATAAAACCATCGATTCGCTGCGCGGCGATGTGTCGCAATTGGCGAATATTCTCTCGCTCGAACAAACCAAAAATGCCTCGCTGGAGACCAAAATCACCGGGCTGCAAGCCAGCCTCGCCAGCGTGCGCGCGCAGGAGGCGGGCCAGGAACAGCTCAACGCCGCCGAATTAAACCAAGTCACCAACCTTGATGAGCAAATCGCAGCCCTGCGCCTGCAACTTGATGGGTTGGCCGCCGCCCTTGATGCCTCGGCCAAAAAAGACCAAGCCCAGCACGTGCAAATCGTCAATCTGGGCAAAAAGCTCAACGCGGCGCTGGCCCGGCAGGTGCAAAAACTGCAGCAATATCGGAGCGACTTCTTTGGCGAGCTGCGCAAAGCCCTCGCTGGCCAGCAAGACATCAAAATCGTCGGTGATCGCTTCGTGTTTGAAAGCGCTGTGCTGTTTCCCTCTGATTCCGCCAAACTCTCGCCAGATGGGCAACAGAAAATCGCCGTGGTCGCCAAAGCGATCAAGGATATTTCCAAAAAAATCCCGCCCGGCCTGCATTGGGTGCTCAGCGTCGATGGCTTTGCCGATCAGGAAGCGATCACCGGCGGCCCGTATAAAGATAATTTCGACCTCTCGACCGCGCGCGCCCTCGCCGTGCTGCATGTGCTGGTGCAAGATGGCGTGCCGAAAAATCGGGTCATTGCCGCTGGTTTCGGCGCCGCTCACCCGATCGCGCAAGGCACCTCGCCAACCGCCATGGCGCAAAACCGCCGCATCGAATTCCGCCTCACCTCGGCGGATTAGAAAGCTGAGATGAGACAGGCGGTTCGGACAAGCCGTTTGACCGCGCTGTTCGAAATCATTTGACGCGACGCGGAAAACATATCTAGAACATCGTTGTCCTTTTGTTCTGGTTTATCGGCGCTCGTCTCACCCCCCAAAACACGCTCACCTTAACAAGGTTGCCCATGCTCACCCGCAAACAGCACGATCTGCTCGCCTTCATCGACCAGCATCTCCGCCAAACCGGCTGCTCGCCGAGTTTCGAGGAAATGAAAGACGCGATTGGCCTGAAATCGAAATCCGGCATTCACCGGCTGATCAGCGCCCTCGAAGAGCGCGGCTTTCTGCGCCGGCACCGCCATCGCGCGCGCGCCCTCGAAGTGGTGCGCCTACCCGCCGATGCCGTGCCGCAATCGCGCCCGATCGAGGTTGAGCCAACCCCGCGCCCCACGGCATCGCGTTTCGCCCCCAACGTGATCCGGGGTGATTTTTCCACCCGCTTCACCGGGGCGCACGCCGCCGCCGAAGCCGCCGCGATCACCTTGCCGCTCTATGGCCGCATCGCCGCGGGCCAGCCAATTGAGGCGCTGCGCGAGGCCCATGCCGAAATCGCGGTTCCCGCCGCCCTGATCGGCCCCGGTGAGCATTACGCGCTCGAAGTCGTGGGCGATTCCATGATCGAGGCCGGGATTTTCGATGGTGACACCGCAATCATTCGCAAAGGTGACACTGCGGAGGGCGGCCAGATCGTCGTTGCCCTGATCGATGATGGCGAAGTCACGCTCAAGCGCCTGCGCCGCCGAGGCAATTCCATCGCCCTCGAACCCGCCAATACCCGCTATGAAACCCGCATCGTGCCCGCCGAGCGGGTCAAAGTCCAAGGCCGTCTGGTCGGGCTGTTGCGGCGATATTAATCCGCCCCCTTTGACGTTGCGCGTCGCACGCCCGATATAGTCATTATGGCCTTATGGGGTAAAATCATTGGCGGTGCGGCCGGGTTCGTCATGGGCGGGCCGGTGGGTGCCATGGCCGGCATCGCGGTGGGCCACGCGGCGGATCGCGGTGATCTCGGCAATGTCGGCGCCAAGCTTGGCCGGGCGCTGCCGCTCGATAGCGCCCGCCTCGCCGCGCTGATCGGTCGGCGCGATCAAGTGTTCGCCATTGCCGTCACCGTGCTCGCCGCCAAACTCGCCAAATGCGATGGCACGGTCACCCGACCGGAGATCGATGCGTTCCGCCGCCAATTCCGCATTGATGACGCCGCCGTGCCCACCATCGGCCAGCTTTTCGATCAAGCCCGCAACGAGGCCACCGGCTTTGAGCCATATGCCCGCCAGCTCGCCGCCAGCTTTGCCGATAATCGCGCCACCCTCGAACAGGTGCTCAGCGCGCTCTACGCCATTGCCCGCGCCGACGGGCCGATCAATGGCCGCGAGACCGACATGCTCACCCGCATCGGCGTGCTGTTCGATTTGAACGAAGTTGAACGCGCGCGCGCCGCCAACCCCTCGCGCTTCGCCCTCGATGAGGAGGACGCGTATAGCGTGCTCGGCATCGATCCGAATGCCAGCTTTGAGGATATTCGCACCCGCTGGAAGCAGCTGATGCGCGAGAACCACCCCGATCAGCTCGCCGCCCGTGGCGTGCCAGGGGATTTCATCACCCGCGCCACCGAGCGCGTGGCCCGGATCAACGCCGCCTATGACCGCATCAAGCGCGATCATGCCCCACCTTGATGCCGATCTGGGGCACTCACTCTCGCCCAATTTCGATCATCGCCCCGCCAACGCGCCCCTTGATCATCTGGTGCTGCATTACACCGGCATGGACAGCGCGCAGGCCGCCCGCGCCCGGCTGTGCGACCCCGCAGCGAAAGTTTCCGCCCATTATCTGATCGATGAAGATGGCACGATTGAACAATTGGTGCCCGAGCGATACCGCGCCTGGCACGCCGGCCTCAGCTATTGGCGCGGCGTATCGCACCTGAATGATCGCTCCATCGGCATCGAAATCGTCAATCCCGGCCATGAGCACGGCTACCGCCCGTTCCCGGCCCGGCAAATCACCGCCCTGATCGGCCTGTGCCAAGCAATCCTCGCCCGCCATCCGATCCCGGCGCGAAACATCGTCGCGCATTCGGACATCGCCCCCACCCGCAAGACCGACCCTGGCGAATTATTCCCCTGGCCCACCCTCGCCGCCCACGGCATCGGCCTGTATCCGAGCACACAGCCCGACGCGCCCGATCTGATCCCGGACCTTGAACCTGACCTCAACCCAATCCTCACCGCCATCGGCTATGATCCCGCCGCCCCGCTTGACGCCCGCATCACCGCCTTCCAGCGCCGGTTTGCACCAACCACGATCACCAGCCAGCCCGATCCATTCACCCGCGCGCGGGCGCAGCAGCTTGGCGCGCTGTTCAACGACCTTGGCAACCAACGCTGAACCGTGACAGTTTTTTATCATTGTCTTTGAGTGATGAATCCACTATGTTAGTGGGATGGCCGCTGGCGAAAAATTCCCCAACCTTCCGAAAGCGTCAAAGCGCCGACGGCTGACGTCGCTCGGTGCCTGTGCTGCGGTGCTGGGTGGGCTTTCTTTTGGGGTGCTACGGCTGTTTCAACTCATCACCCCCTCGCTGCAGCATAACCATGCCAGCCACCTTGAATTATTAGTGATCTGGAGCGTCGTCTCCGGCTATTGTCTGCTTTTGGTCGGCATGGAAATCTTTCTGATGGTTACCCTGATAAAAATTCGCCGTGAACCAGACGATCTTCCTTTACCCGGCCCGCCGCCGCTTGATCCCATTGTTGTGCTCAAAGCGCCTTGAGGCATCATCATTTGGCACTGTGCATCTCCGCGCGCCATAAATTTTTCGACACATCTTCAAAACTTTTGTAATCTCTCCTGGCCCGCCAACAGCGATCACGCCGATGAGGAATGAACCACGGATGCACACCCCGCCTTGCCCGGTCTGTCAGTCCGCAACGCGGCTGCTCGACGTTGTTGATTTCACCAAATCCTGCGAGGAATTGAGAGGCAAATATTATGTGCCGATCGGCCTCGCGATCTATTACGCACTCTGCCAATCATGCCATTTTTGCTTTGCCCCGGCGATGCATCAATGGACTCCCGAAGATTTCAAACGCCATGTTTATAACGATGAGTACATCATTTTCGATCCCGATTATCGCGAAATTCGCCCGAACGCCCAGGCCAATCTGCTGCTCACCAATTTCCAGGACATCGCACCACACCGAACCCATTTGGATTATGGCAGCGGCAATGGATCATTATCATCACGCCTGCGCGCCCATGGCTGGGCATCAACGGCGTGGGACCCGTTTAGCGAGCAAACCCCATCGATCACCACGCTCGGCAGCTTCGATCTGATCACCGCGTTCGAGGTTTTCGAGCATGTGCCCGACATTGCCGGGCTGATGGATAACCTCTCGCTTCTATCCACCGATCATAGCTTGATCTTTTTTTCCACCGCCCTGTCCGATGGCCATATTCACCCAACCAAGCGGCTCGATTGGTGGTATGCTGCCCCGCGCAATGGGCATATCAGCCTGTTTTCACGCCAGAGCCTCGCGCGCCTCGCCGCCCGCGCGCAATTCAACTATGTCAGCCTCAGCGATAATTTCCACATATTTTTCAAGAACCTACCCGCCTGGGCGCGCCATCTGATCCCCGAATCACCGCCCTCTATGGAACGATCTAGATCAATATGGGTTTAGGTTGAATCGACAGATTCTAGCTAAACCAATGAAATTGATCGACAAACAGAGGCTAGAGCGAGATTGATGATAAGCAATCACGCTCTAGGTAACGATCATCACCCCTCGCCTGCCCCATCCGCCACCACCGCCTGCGAAATCGCCATAGTCAACATGAAACCGCGCCGCGCCTCGGCCAGCACGGCTTGCGTCTGCGCTGGCGTCAACGCCGCCTGATCAAAACCCCGCCGATAATCGTGCCGAAACGTCTCGATCGTGCCAATCGCCTCAAACCGATAAAACCCCAGCGCCGCCGCACCCAACCCCAAGCTGCTCGCCAGGCGCCGTGCCAGCACCTGCCCGCCATTCAAATCGCCCAGATAGCGCACATAGGCATGGGCAAGCAGCAACATTGGATCATCCCGGCGCAACGCCTCAAGGCGCGCTTCATAAGCGCGCCCCGCCGGCAGCACCGCAACCCGGCTGGCCCAATCCTCGCCGGCGAGCGCGACCAGATCGGCCTCGAGCGCGGCGGCGCGAAATAATTCGGGCCGCACCAAAGCGCGCAGCGCCGGATGCTCGCGCCATTGCAGCAACCCCGCCTCAAGCGCCTGATAGGCAGGGCGCAAATTCGCCAACAGCCGCGCATAAGCCTGCAATGTCAGCGTCCCGCGCAGCAGCAAAGCCACCGCCCCGCCTCGCTCAGCCTGCCGATGCACATCCCCCGTCGCGTCTTTGAGCTGATCCGCCAACCGCATGGCCGCCTTGTCCAACGCTGCGCCCTGCGCCATCGCTCACCCCCCAGAATGTACTTGGAAAAATTCCAATAAGCTGCTATTATATTTCAAATTACTGATTGATCCAACCATGACCGGCGTAAATCTCGTCCAGCCTGACGTCACAATTAGGCTCGATCGTGACGGCATCATCCAAGACACCATCGTATCCGAGCGGATTGCGAGCGAGACTTTGCGCCCGTGGCACGGTCGGCGTTGGGCCGAAACCGTCGCGCAATCCGCCCTCGATAAGCTCCGCAGCATGGTGCAAGACGCGCTGACCACCGGCGTCTCCGCCTTCACCCCGATCAGCCAGCGTTTTCCGAGCGGCCTGGAAATGCCGTTGGAATATACCGCCGTCAGCCTCGGGGCCGATAGCGGCTTAATCGCCATTGGCCGACAATATCACGTCGTCTCCGAGCTCGAATCCCGCCTGCTCGCCACCCAGAAGGCGATGGAGCAAAATCACTGGAAGCTGCGTGACGTTGAAACCCGCTACAACGTCATTTTCAATGCCGCCATCGATCCGGTGCTGCTGATCGAGGTCGATACGCTGCGCATCATCGATGCTAATCCCGCGGCCAATCGCACGCTCGGCATCGGCCCGAACTGGAATTTTCTCACCGAAATCGCGGAAGCCGATCGCGCCCCGTTCCTCGCCATGATGGATCGCGCGCGCGACTATGGCCAAGCCCCCGGCGTAATCGTGCATCTCGGTGCGGAGCGTCGCTCCTGGATTGTGCGCACCGCCACCGTCGAATCGGTCGATACGCCGAGCTACCTGCTCTATCTCACCCAAGTCGGCTCGGTTGATCGGCTCGCTGAGGCGCCAGCGCGCCCGGCCTGCGCGCCGCTGATCAGCAAACTGCCCGATGGCTTCGTGATTATTGATCGCGATGGCAGCATTCGTGAAGCCAATGCCGCCTTTCTCGATCTGATCGAAGCCGCCAGCGCCGAAATGGTGCTCGGCGCCCGGCTTGATCGCTGGTTGCTGAGCGAGGGCACCGGCCTCGCCACCTTGCTCGATCTAATCTGCAGCCATGGCAGCCTGAAATTGCTGCCCGCCACGCTGCATGGCGAACATGGCGCCACCACCGCCGTCGAAATCTCGGCGGGGACCGAGGGCAATTTGATCGGCATGGTGATTCGCGATGTCAGCCGTCGGCTGAACAGCCCCAGCCCGGCCACCGTTGAGGAATCGATCCGGAGCGCCCTGCAATCGCGCCGATGGGCCACCAACCAGACCAGCCTGCCCCACGCCCTCGACACCGCCACCGCCATTATCGAGCGCCATTATATTCTTGATGCGCTCGATCATGCCGCCGGTAACCGCAAAGCCGCCGCCGCCGCCATCGGCCTTAGTCGGCAGAGCTTATATATGAAAATGCTGCGATACGGACTTAAATAAAATCAGCCAGCACCCACAACCAGAGCGACGGTTTGTGGTTCCGACGATTCCTGGGGAGGTTTCGGTGATGACATCAAAATTTCCATCCGCCCCGGCTTTCGGCACCGCCGACCTGTCCAATTGCGAGCGTGAGCAAATCCACTATGCCGGCGCGATCCAGCCGCATGGCGTGCTGTTCTTGCTCAGCGAACCGGACCTGACCATCGTGCAAACCAGCGCCAATGCTGGCGCGTTCCTCGGACTACCCGCCCCACCCCTCGGCCAACCGATCAGCGCCCTCGGCGGCAGCCTGACGGCAGATCTGACGGCACGCCTCGCTGAATCACTCGAAAGCCAACCCCATGCGTTTCGCACCCAGTGCTCGCAGCACCCGGATGGCTTGCAAGCACTGATCCATCGTCCCACCGGCGGCGGCCTGATCATTGAGCTGGAACCGCTGGGCGATGACCCGCCGGTCGCCGCCGCACTCGAAACCGCCTTGCAAAGCATCCTGGTCAGCGCCGCCTTGCCCAATCTGGCCGATGAAGCGGCGCGCTTTATCAAAAGCCTGACCGGTTATGACCGGGTCATGGTCTATCAGTTCGATCAGGAAGGCCACGGTCAGGTATTCGCCGAACATTGTGAACGCGGGCTAGAGCCTTATCTCGGCAACCGTTATCCCGCGACCGACATCCCCCAAATCGCCCGCCGCCTCTATGAGCGCCATCGCGTGCGCATGATTGTCGATGTCAATTTCCAGCCGATCACGCTGATCCCGCCGCTGTCACCGATCAGCCATGGCCCGCTCGATATGTCGCTTTGCACGCTGCGCGCCTCCTCGCCGATCCATAATCAATATTTGCAAAATATGGGCGTGCGCGCCACGCTGGTCATGTCCTTGATGGTCGAAGGGCGGCTCTGGGGCTTGATCGCCTGCCACCATTACGCGCCATATTTCGTGCCGTTCAAGATCCGTGCGGCCTGTGAATTGCTCGCCGAAGCCATCGCCACGCGCATCGCCGCCCTGCAGAGCTTCGCCGCCGCCCAGGCCGAGCTTTCAGCCCGCCGCGTTGAGCAGCGGATGGTTGAATCGCTGGCCCGCGAGGGGCGTTGGAAGAACGCCCTGTTCGATAATCCCAACGCCTTGCTGCACCCCACCCGCGCCACTGGCATTGCGCTCCTGCTTGATGGTGAAGTGACCGCCGCCGGCGATGTCCCGGCCACGCAGGACATCCGCGCCATCGCCGCTTGGCTGGATGCCGAATCCGGGGCAACCCCGCCCGAATCCGCGCCGATTGTCACAGACCGGCTCGGCGCCGTGCGCAGCGTGCTCGCTCCCATCGCGGCCATCGCCAGCGGTGTGCTCGCCATGCCGATTACCGCCTCACCCGGCGCCTATCTGATTTGGGTGCGCCCCGAGGAAGTCCGCACCGTCACCTGGGGCGGTGACCCGACCAAGCCGGTCACCATCGGCGATCATCCGGCGGATCTGTCACCCCGCCGCTCCTTTGCGCAATGGCACCAAGTCATGCGCGGCCAGTCCGAGCCATGGACCGAAGCGGATATCGCGGCGGCTAAGCTGATCGGCAGCATGGTCAGCGATGTGGTGCTGCAATCACGCTCGGTGCGCCTGCTGATCGCCCAAGACCAGCTTGATCGGCTGCGCCAGGATGTCGCTGCCTCCGCGCAACCGGTGATCATCACCGATATTGCCGGCGATATTTTGCTGATCAACCAAGCCTGCGCGAGCCTGATCGGCGAGACCAATCAAGCTTTGCATAGCCTTGCCGACTTGTCCGGCCTGTTCGCCGAGCCAAAACTTCTGGCTGAACGGCTGAACGCCCTGCAAAAGCTGCATCTGAGCTGGCGCAGCGAAAATGCCCTGCGCCGCGCCAATGGCGGTTCCACCCCGGTGCAAATCCGCGCGGACCCGATTTTTGCCGCCGCCGACCGCATTTTGGGCTATGTGCTGATGCTGACCGACCTGACCGATCAAAAAGCCGCCAACGCCGCGCGCCGCCATTTCCAGGACGGCGTGATCGAACAAAACCGCGAAGCGGGCGACCTGATCACCACCACCAGCGGTCTCACCTACCAAAATCTGCTCCGCGCCGTGGTCGAAAACGCCCAGCTCGCCGGCCTTGAAATCACCGACCGGATCGACCCGACGCGGATGCCGGAAAAATTGCAGGCGGTGCGCGAATCAGTCCGCCGCGCCGCCATTCTGCTCAAAAATCTGCTCGGATGAGGCCCTACATCGCCCCGCGCGGGCCGCTCAGTTGCACGACATCCCGATTATCGTCTAGAGAATGCTAGCGAATTGTTTGTAACGTCGACAGGAGCGCACCATCGCCAGAGTACCACAACCACCTGCCCCACCCAGCCGTGAGGGGCCCCGCGTCAATGAAGATATCCGCGTCCCGCAAGTGCGCCTGATTGGCGCCGAGGGTGAAATGATCGGCGTGTTAAGTGCGCGAGACGCCATGCGCCGCGCCTTTGAAGCCGGCTTGGACCTCGTTGAGATCAGCCCGAATGCCGAGCCGCCGGTTTGTAAATTGCTCGATTATGGCAAATTCAAATACGAGCAGCAGAAAAAGAAAAACGAAGCCCGCAAGAAGCAAAAGATCGTCGAGATCAAAGAAATCAAAGTTCGTCCGAATATTGACGAGAATGATTATCAAGTGAAATTGCGCGCGATGAAAAACTTCATCGGCGAAGGGGACAAGGTGAAAGTGACGTTGCGCTTCCGAGGCCGCGAAATGGCCCATCAGGAGCTCGGCGTGAAGGTGCTGGAGCGGGTGCGCGTCGATATGGAAACCGATACCAAAGTCGAACAAATGCCGCGCATGGAAAATCGCCAAATGGTCATGGTTCTCGCACCGCGTTAACGCTTTCCCGATCCGATCATCATGTGGGGTGCCATTACCGGTCTCACCGCCGAGGCGGCGTTGCTCACCGCAACACCGTTACGCTTAGCAATCGGTAATGGCACAACAGCGGGCGCGCGCCGCGCCGCGCAATCCCTCCTTGATCAAGGCGTCACCGCGCTGATCAGCTTCGGCCTCGCCGGCGGGCTTAACCCCACCTACCAGCCGGGCACGTTGCTGATCCCGCGTGCGATCATCGCGGGCGCTGACCATTATCAATGCGATCCCGATTTATGCCGCGCCCTCGGCGGCACCACGGGTGATGTGTTGTTGGGTCATGATGCCATCGCCGCCACCCGTGCCGAAAAATCAGCCTTGTTCGCCGCCACCGGCGCCGCGGCGATCGATCTGGAGTCCGGTGCGGTCGCAACGCTCGCGGCCGCCCACGGTGTCAAATTCGCAGCTATTCGCGCCATCGCCGATCCGGCTTGGCGCGATCTGCCGCCGCTGGCGCTCAATGCGCTGGATGATGCTGGAAAAATCCGTTGGGGCTTTGTGCTCGGCGAATTATGGCGGCATCCCGGTCACCTGCCGGGCTTGATGCAAATCGGCGCCGATGCCAATCGCGCTCGGCAAAGCCTCAAAGCCAGCCTTATCCAATGCCACTGGCCGGCGCGGTAATTTTCTCCGCCCAATCCGGCTCTGATGCCGCAAGGGCGCGGAGAAAATTACCACCCCAGATTTTCTCGATGGCCTCCTCACCATAGCCACGCCGCACCAATTCCGCCGTGATCGCCGGCGCTTCAGCCGCATTGCCGCAGCCCCGAAGCATGCCACCACCATCAAAATCGGTGCCGATGCCAACATGATCAATGCCGATCAAATTGATAATGTAATCGATATGATCGACCAAAACCTCAACCCCAATATCCGCCGTGCGCGCGCCCGCGCGCAAAAACGTGGAAACCATCGTGACTTGCACCACACCACCATGGTCGCGCAGGGCGAATAATTGCTCATCATCAAGGTTGCGCGGATGATTGCATAATGCCCGCGCACAGGAATGGGTTGCCACGATCGGTCGCATCGATAGCGCAACGGCCTGCATCATGCTGGGCTTGGAGGCATGGCTGACATCAACCAGAATGCCAAGCTGGTTCATGCGCTGGATCACGCTGCGCCCAAGGGCTGAAAGGCCGCCATGCTCGCTACTGGCATCGCCCAAATCCCGGCGCGGAATCGCTGAATCGGCCAAATCATTATGGCCATTATGGGTCAGCGTCATATAGCGAACGCCCAGCGCCGCATAGCGATCGAGCAACGCCGGATCACCACCTAAGCCCGTGCCATTTTCAACCGCCGGGATCACCGCAATCGCACCGCGTTGCACAGCCGCACGAATATCATCGGTGGACCGAGCCAAGGCCGTGCCGGCCACAGCGCCCATCGCGCAAATTTCATCAAGCATCGCAAGACTACGCGCAGCCGCCCTTTGATGGCCCTCAGCATCTCGGCGCTCTTGCGGCACGTAAGCGGCAAAACAAACGGCATTGACCCCGCCGCGCTGCAATTTCGGCAAATCAACACATCGCGCCGATTCGCTCAGAAAATCGCCCCGGCTGGGCCATGGAATATCCACATGCGAATCCAGCCGTATCGCGCCGCCGAAGCTCGCCCGATCAAGGGGCATTGGCGGCGGGTTTTGCGGGTGCCACAGGTGCGAGTTTCGGCGCAGCCGCAGGCTTGGGCGCCGGTTTTGCCATCGGCTTGGGCATCAACCCAACGGCCTGATACAGCCGAAGGCTCGGTGGCCAGGCGGTGCTGATGGCATTGCGGAACACCACGCCCGCCAGCAAAAGCACTGCCAACACCAGGATCGAAGCCAACCAAGCAATGCGCCCCCGCGATGGCGGATCTTGGCGCAGCAGGGCCGCCTGATCGAATTTGATCGGTTGCTCACTGGGTTGCTCCGTCGACGGCGCGGCGGCTGGCGCGGCGACCGATGGCACCGCCATCGGCGCAACCGGCGTAATGAAAGGCGGCGGCAGCGGCGGCTCGGGCGGTGGTGGCGGTGGTGGTGGTGGTGGCGGCGGAGGCGGTGGTGCAGGCGGCATCGGCGGCGGCGCCGGAGGAGGTGGCGGTGGCGGCGGAGGAGGGGGAGGCGGTGGTGGTGGCACCGGAGGAGGGGGAGGCGGTGGTGGCGGCGCCGGCGGTGTGGGCGGCGGGAGCTGGGCCTGGGGTTGCGGCGGCGGCACAAGCTGCGCCGGATCTGGTTGAGCCAACCATGATTCGTTGCAGCGCACACAGGCCAAGGTGGCTGGGAGCCGGGCTGCGACCGCTTCGGTCAGACGATAGGTGGTACCGCAATGCGGACATGTTACGCGCATGCGCAATCGATGACATTATTGAGCGTTTCGTGCAACCATGTTCGTGCAATGAGATTAGCATCGCATTTGATCGGGCGGTGGCTTGTGATCCCTGCATCGGCACGGCACACAGGGTCGAGATGATTCGATTCTTCAACGCTGGCTTGGACTATCAGCGCCTCGCGGGTGAACGGCGTTCCCCCGGTGATGCCGATCATACCGGCCTGATCGATTTGTCGTTCACCATCGAATCGGGTGGATTTCGGTGGCTCACCGGGGCATCCGGCGCTGGAAAAACCACGTTGCTCAAGCTGATGTACCTGGCTCTCCCGCCGACCAGTGGGCGAATCGAGCTGCTCGATTCGGACCCGGCCCGGCTGGACCGGGCGGGGCGGGCTTTGCTGCGCCGACGTATCGGGGTGGTGTATCAGGATTTCAGGCTGCTCAATCATCTCAGCGCTTTCGATAATGTCGCGTTGCCGCTGCGCCTCGCGCGGCGCAAGGAAACCCAGATCCATGCGGATGTGACGGAATTGCTGCGCTGGGTTGGGTTGGCGGATCGGCTCGCCCATCGCCCCGAAGAGCTTTCTGGCGGCGAACAGCAACGCGTGGCGATTTGCCGGGCGGTGGTGGGCCGACCCTCGCTGCTGCTGGCGGACGAGCCCACCGGCAATCTTGACGATGAGCAGGCGGTGCGGTTGCTGCATTTATTCATGTCGCTCAATCAACTCGGCACCACCGTGATTATTGCCAGCCATAATCTCAGCCTGATCGAGCGCTATCGCGCGCCGGTGCTGGAATTGCAGCATGGCAGGTTGGTGTATCATGGCTGATCGGCACCGCAGCCGGGCGCGGCCCGATCCGATCGGGTTGCGGGCGGCGACGCATGATCGGTTGCTGATTGCGGTCGTCGCGGCGATGAGTTTTCTCGCCGCCCTTGCGATGGCGGGCAATTTGGCGACCAGCACGCTTGCCGCCCATTGGCTGGGCGGTGCGCGGAATGTGCTGACCATCGAAGTGCCCGATCCGAGCGCTTCGGTGCAGGCGGCGAGCCGCATTACCCGGCTTGATGCGGTGCTCACCGCCCTGCGCCAGCAGCCGGCGCTGAGCGGGGTGCGCGCTTTGTCACCGGCTGAACTGGGCCATTTGCTCAAGCCTTGGCTGGGCGATACCAGCGCCTCCGGCGATGCGGGAATTGCGCTGCCCGGCGTGATCATGGCGCAGGGCGATGCGCACCAGGCGGCGGTCAGCGCGCTGAGCCAGGGCTTGAACCAGATTGCGCCAGGCACGCTGGTTGAAACCGGCGGCGGGCTGGCCGCAAGGCTGACCACGCTGACGGAATCGCTGCAAGCCTCGGCGGCGGCGATTTTGTTGATCGTTGCGGCGGTCGCGGCATCGGTGGTCGGGGTGTCAGTGCGGGCGGGATTGGCGCAGCGGCGCGAGGCGATTGATATCATCCATGGGCTGGGGGCGCGCGATAGTGATATTGCCCGCCCGTTCGCCCGCGAAATTGCCCGGCAGGCGGGGCTGGGCGGATTGCTCGGCGGGTTGGCGGCGTTGCCGGTGCTGCTCTGGCTGGGCCGATTGGCCGCCGGGTTTGCGCTGGTGCCGCACAGCGCCACACGCGGGGTGGGGGCGATGCTGGCCGATATGCCGACTTTGCTGTGGGCCGGGCCGGTGGTGCTGATGCTGATGGCGGCGCTGATAGGCTGGGTGGTGGCACAGACCACAGTGTTGGGCTGGCTGCGGCATCTCGCATGAGCGGCCCCTTGTCCCGCAACCGACGCCCACGATTTGGCCGCCGTGCGCGCAGCCGCCGTTGGATAAGGCGGCTGTTCGGTTGGCTGTTCGCGATCACCGGGTTTGGTGTGCTGGTTTGGGCGATGGGGTTTGTTTGGTTCTATGCGCAAATCGAGCATGAGCGCCGGGTGCTGCCGATGCCGCATGCCGGTGGGATTGTGGTGCTGACCGGCGGGCCGGACCGGGTGAAGCGGGGGTTGGAATTGCTGATGGGGGGGGCCGCACCACGCTTGCTGATTTCGGGCGCGGGACCGGGGACGCATTTGGGCGATTTTACCCCGCGCGATGGCATTGATGCGGTGAGCAAAGCGGCTTCGATCAGCCTTGGTCATCGAGCGACCACCACAAGGGGCAATGCGCGGGAGACGGCGCGCTGGGTGATGCGCCATCAAATTTATTCGGTGATTGTGGTGACGGCGGATTATCACATGGTGCGGGCTTTGGCCGAGTTGCACCGGCATTTGCCGGGCGTGCGCTTGATTGCCGATCCGGTGCGGCGCTTGCCGCGCAGTGGCGCGCTGGATGCGCGGCAATGGAAGCTGGTGGCGGCGGAATATACCAAATATCTGTTCGTGCGATGCGGGTTGGGTGGGTTTGCCGCGCATCATATCGAAGGGCATTTGTGATGTTTTTGATCGGCTCGATCCTGTTCAACCTGACCTTGTTTGGCAGTGCGGCCATTGCCGGGTTGTATGGGCATTGGCTCAAGCGCACGGCCCCCGATCGGCTGCTGGGCTATGGGCAGGCTTGGGCGCGGTTGATGCTGCGCGCGCTGCGGGCGTTTTGCGGTGTGGGGTTTGCGCTGCACGGGCGCGAAAATTTGCCCCCGGGCGGGGTGATTTTGGCGGCCCAGCATCAATCCGCGTTCGATACGCTGGTGTGGCTGACCTTGCTGGAGCGACCTTGTTACATACTCAAGCAGGAATTGACGCGCTTGCCGATTTTTGGATCGCTGCTGGAGCCGGCTGGGCAGATTGCGCTCGACCGGGCGGGGGGAGCGGCTGCGCTGCGGCATTTGATCACCCAGGTGAATGAGGCGCTCGCGGCGGGCAAGCAGATTATTATTTTTCCCGAAGGCACGCGGGTGGCGCCGGGTGTGCGCGGCGAGTTGCAGCCGGGCATTGTCGCGCTGGCGCGGGCGAGCGGGGTGCCGGTGGTGCCGGTCTCGACCGATTCCGGGCGCTATTGGGGGCGGAATGCCTTTCGCAAACGCCCAGGGATGATTGATATTTTTATCCATCCGGCGCTGCCGACGGGGCTGGGTCGCGAGGCCATGCTCGCGGCTTTGGCGCAGATTTATTACGATAAAAATACTAAATAGAGCGTGCCGATCAGCAAGGTGCTGAGGGTGAGCGGGATGCCGAGGCGCAGATAATCGGTGAAGCGGAGCGTGATGCCGCGCGCGCGGGCGGCTTCGGCGACGATGAGATTGGCGACCGAGCCCAGGAGCGTTAGATTGCCCGCGAAGGTCGCGGCCATGGCCACCAGCAGCCAGGCTTGTTTGGGATTGGCCAAGGCGGCGACGAAGGGTTTCAGCACCAGCACGGTTGGCACGTTATTGACCAAATTGGACAGGATGGCGGTGAGTGGCACCAGGATCGCGGGGCGACCGGGCTGGAGGGCGGCAATGGTTTTGATGATCTCGGGCGTGATGACGGCTGCTTGCAGGCCGGCGATGACGATGAACAGGCCAATGAACATCACTAACAAGGACCAATCGACGCCGGCGAGTAGGATTTCGCTGCGCAAACCTGGGGTGAGCAGCAGCAGGGCGGCGGCGATCAAGGCGGCTTCGCTGGGGGGCATGCCAGCGAGGCTCGCGATGACGAAGAGGCCGAGGAGCAACAATGATTTCAGCAGCAAGCCGCGATGCAGCGCGCTCGGGGACGAGGCGACTGGTTGTGACGGCAATGGCGCGCGCAGATCGGCCCGAAACAGCAAAGTGAGGAGCGAAAACGTGATGAACAGGCCGATCAGGGCCACCGGGGCGAGCGATATGGCAAAGCGAGAATAGCTGATGCCGGAAATACTGCCGATGATCATATCTTGCGGATTGCCGGTGATGGTGGCGACCGAGCCGATATTCGCACTCGCCGAGAGCGCCATCAGATAGGGCAGCGGGTTACGCTTCAGGGCCAGCACGATATCGAGCACCAAAGGCGTGATCACCACGCAAATCGTGTCATTGACCAGCAGGGCGGAGAGAAAACCGGCAATCGCGATGATGGCGGCGAGCAAGGCCAGCGGGTGGCTGGCGCGGCGGAGCGCAACATTGGTGATGAGCGCAAAAAACCCGGCGCGGCGCAGACCCGCAGCGAGCACCATCATGCCGAATAGCAGCGCAATCGTGTTGCCGCTGATCGCCTGGTAGGCGCCGGCGAGCGGCAAAGCGCCCACGCCGATCATCAGGGCCGCGCCACAAAAAGCAATGGCCGCGCGATCCAGCCGCAATCCAGGCAGGCGGCCAAGGGCGACCCCTAAATAGGTCACAACGAAAATGACGATGGCAGCGATTTGCACGGGAAGCGAAAGTGTCGTCATGAATGACTATTGCCCGATTTCGCGCCCAACGCCAATTTTTTGCTCCTTTCGCTCCTTTTTGTTTTGCTATCGTAACTTTCTGGGCGCAATTATGCGCTCAACGCTCGAAGTTGATTTTTACGCGGGACGGTGGCGCGTAAATATGGCCGGGCAAAGTGGGGCGTGGGGGCGGCGGCGGGTATTTTTGGAGCATGTAGTCGTAAAATGTTGGTTCAGGTTTTTCGCTCCGCCGCGCTGGTTTGCGCGCCGGTTTTGGGGCCGGTGGGCGGGGTTTACGCGGTAATTTGAGGTAAGCGGGGAGCGGGATTGCGAGCATGTGGCAGAGTGGGCGTAGCACGCGACCGATGCTTGGGTTTTCGCCGTGGAGGAGCGACAAGTCAGGGTCTTCGAGGAAGCGGATGATATGGCCGCGAATATAGGGGATGTGGTGGCCGGGGAAGGTTTGCAGCAGCCAGCCTTTTTGCCCCGGAATTTCGCTCCTTTTTGCGCCGGTTTGAGGGGGTGGCGCTGGTGCTTCTGCTGATTCGGGCGCGGTTTGAGCTTTCGCGCCAGGTTTCCGTTCGCGGATGGGGCGGGGATTGCAGGAGAGAGAACGAAAACGGCGGGCGAGGAGCGAAATGCGGTGCCAGACGGCCCACTTAAGCGAAAGATTAAAGCGGGCGTAGTCGGGGGCGCCGAGGGTTTTGCGGAGCATATGCGCGATCACGGTGAAGCGGTCGGCGAGACTCTGTGCGAGGGGGTTAGTGGCCTGCTCCATTTCGCTAACATGGCATAGGCGGGGGTGGGTGCGAAAGGGGAAAATGCGGTGATGGTCTTGGCGTGCGGCGGCGGCGCGATGGTGGGGTGCTCAAGCGCACCCCACCATCTCACTACTACAAATCACACAATCAAAGGTTTCTTTCGAAAGTCTTGAATTATAAAAAATCAACCACGGTTTCGCCGTTTCCGCGCTGCGAAGCCGAGGAGGACGAGGCCGGTGCCGAGTAGGATGATTGAGCCTGGTTCGGGAACCGCCGTCGCAGTCGTCGCCGTAAAAGTGAGCGATGTGTCGGCGGTGATCGTTATTGATCCGCCATCGGTGTCGGAGAAACTGCCACCGTTAAAGGTGGGGGTCAGAAAGCTGGTGGACGTGCCCGGCGCGGTAACCGTAATGGGTCCGAATGCGGTCGAAAGCGCGTAACTAGCAAGAGAGGGATCATTAAACCCAAGCCCAGCATTAGCAGAATTGTTAAAAAAATTGATTCTTGGCGTACTCGAATCGGCCGTGGCCACGATTGTAACGGTCGGTGTCAACGTTACGGTCGTCCCACCCTCGGTGAACGTCCCACGAACGTTGTAGAGATAATAAAATGGAGCCGCGCCTGTATAGATCGCCGACGTATCGCCGGTGAATACGAAGGAAAATGGACCGGTGAAACTCGTGTTGTCGATCGAGCCGCCTCCGACCCCGGAGAAACTATAGGTGATGGGCGTAGCATGCGCGTCAGACGCCGACAGGCCGATCAGAGTGGCGCAAATCAGGGCACTCGCAAATAATTTTTTCACAGCAGCATTCCTTTTTTTGTTGCTGAAACGAGGAAGGGAGAGGCGAGGCTAAGCAAAATCAAAAAATAGGAAGCACATTTCGTGCCAGGAATAATTATTGTTTGATATCAATATCATGGAAATTTTGCGTTTATGACATGTAAAATTTTCCGACACGATTCTGTGATCATTGATGTGCAACTCGATACCGGCTTGGCAAATTTGGCGAACTTTCTGGGTTTGGTGTTCGGGTTATGTATAACGAATCTTGACAACCGGCGGTGATCTATCAAACGCGAGAGGCGTGTGCGACCTTCCGTGTGCGCGGAATCGGGGCTACGTCGGTGTCGTTGAGGGTGAGGTCGATGCGGGCGTAGTCGGGGGCGCCGAGGGTTTTGCGGAGCATGTGCGCGAGGGTGGTGAAGCGGTCGGCGAGATTCTGTGCGAGGGGGTTAGTGACTCGCTCCATTTCACTAACATGACATAGGAGGGGGTGGGTGCGAAAGAGGAAAATGGAATGGTGGTCTTGGCCTGAGGCGGCGGCGACATGGTGGGAGATCGGCGCACCGGGGGTTATGGATTTCGCTTGTAAGTTTCGATAGGTGAAAAAATGAATTTGCACCAGCAGCGCTTGCCATGCATGGATATGTCTCGGCGGTTGAGACCAAAATGTTCGGGGAGGTGTAAATTATATGCAGGACGTTAAGAAGGTCGCGGTGGTGACTGGTGCATCACGTGGCATTGGCGCGGCAATAGCCCGGCACTTCGGCACATTGGGTTTTGCTGTAATCGTCAGCTACAAGTCCAAGAAGGACGAGGCCGATGCGGTGGTGGCCCAAATCATCCGTGCCGGAGGGAACGCCGCGTCGTTCGAGGCTGACGTTTCATCAGAGAGCCGCGCGAAAGAGCTAATCGAGTTTGCGATCGGCGCGTTCGGTCAGGTTGATGTTTTGGTGAATAACGCGGGTCTCGCGGTGGGGTGCTCGTTAATCGAGATTGATGCGGATCATATTAATCCACAGACCGCGTTGAATATCGCGGGTGTGCTGTTCGCATCCAAGCATGCGACTCTTGCTTTCGGCGATGCCGGCGGTGCGATTATTAATATCAGTTCGATCCAGGGCGTCTCGCCGATACCGGGTGGCGCGGTATATTGCGCGACCAAGGCGGCGGTGAACGCCATCACCGTTAGTCTGGCGGCGGAATTGGGACCGCGAAAAATCCGCGTCAACGCGGTCGCCCCTGGCCTGATTATGACGGAGAAGATGAAAGCCAACGTTCCCGACGAAGCCAAACAGGAGATCATGAAGGACACGCCGCTTGGCCGTCTTGGCACGCCGGAGGAAATTGCCGAGATTGTCGGCTTTCTGGCTTCTGACGCTGCCCGATGGATTACTGGGCAGGTTATTACGGCCTCGGGCGGATATCGATGACACGGAAACGCGACCGGTGTCACGAATATTGCGGACGGTTTTGGTAGAGTGAAAAAATGAATTTGCACCAGCAGCGCTTGCCACGCATTGATCTGGAGCCGATTTGACCCGCGCATGCGGCGGAGATGTTCGATGGGTTGGCGGACAGTGCCGGTTATCGTTTTCTCCCGGATGATCCGCCGAGCAGTGTTGAGGGGCTGCGAGCGCGCTATGTCGTTCTGGCTGGTGGGTCGTCCGCCGACGGATCAGAGATTTGGCATAATTGGGTGATCCGATGCCGAAACGATCACAATTTGCTGGGTTATACCCAGGCGACGGTGCAAGGTCCGAACGCGATGGTTGGGTATCACGTTTTCCCAAGCCATTGGCGGCAAGGCTATGCCACGGAGGCGATGATGAAGACCCTTGATATGTTGTTTGCGATGCCGAGCATTGATCAAGCTAACGCGTTTGTTGATACACGGAATGTGGCGTCAATTTCGTTGCTTAAACGGCTTGGTTTTACAGTTGAACGCATGATCGAGAATGCGGATTTTTTTAAGGGAAGTCAGAGCGATGAGTTCGAATTCCGCTTGTCACGCGGGGCGTGGGCTGCTCATTCGTTAAGGGAGAGAAAACGATAGTCGAGGAGGGCGGGGCGGCCGGCGGTGGTTGCAGTGCGGTGGGAGGCGATGTTGAGGCGGTGGATGGTGCCGGTGATCAGGGTTTCGGGGCCGTTGCTGTTGCTGAGTTGGGCGGCGAGCAGCCTTTGGGCCTGAGCGGTGTAGCCGTGGCCACGGTGGGTGGGGGCGAGGATTTCTTCGATGACGATATGGCCGTGCAGCCAGTCGATCGGGCCAGGTTCGGTGGCGATCAGGCCGATGATGATGCCGTTGAGGGTGATGAAATTGAGGGTGCCGGTGGCGTGGCAGGCGGCGAGTTCATCGGCGCTGGCGGGGTGGAGTTCGGCGGCGAGTGTGGCGTGATCGGCGGCGAAGGCGTCATACCAGTCGGCGACTTGCTTGGCGGCTTGGGTGATATTTTGCTCGGTCGTTTCGGGGGCGTGCGCGCAGGGTTTCAGGGCGATATGTGTTGCCCTGAGTGAGAAAAAACGCCCTTCGGATTCAGGGGTTTGATAACCGCAATTTTTGGCTTAGATCTTGTTGTTATGAGTGGAGGATATGACGATGCGTCTTTTAATTTTGGGTGGATTGGCTTTTATGCTTGTGTTAGGTGTTGCTTGCGCGAAAACAGATCAATTCGGGCAATCGATCGTCACTCCTAAAATCCCACCGCTGGGGATGTGTGAAAAAACATGGATTACGCAAATTGAGGCTCGTTTCGGCCCTAACGATCCAATTGTTCATGATGGGCGGACAACGGTATTCGAATCCGGAATTTATACGTCAAATGAAGGAAGTCCCCCTGCAGAACGAAACGAGCATTTATATGATAAGGTTCTGATTTGTTTAACAAAAATTCCAAACAATTGTCCAAAATATTATTCCAAAAATGGCACAGGTAATCATGCCTTATCTCAATTTTATGAATATACAATATCAGACGAAAATACGGGCCAATCCTGGACCGACACGCCGAGCGAGCATAAATGTAACGGAGCATGAGATTCAACCGCTGGTTACGCCCGCCGTCGCCTCTCCTAAGGATATTTCGCGCACAAGAGCGTTGTTTAAAAACCAGTCAAGGCAAAGTTGCTTGATTGCGAACTACGGGGTTTGGAATCCAAGTGACCACGGAACAGACCGCTATGCAGTCACGCGATTTTGTTGTAATGAAGAATCTTGATTCGAGCACTTGGCCCCTTGCAAGGAAAGAGTTATGGCGACAATCGATGAATTAGAGGTCAATCAATGTGTAAAAGTGACACTCGGTGCTAAAACAAAGACTGTAGGCAACGTCGTTGGTCGGCGTATTGACAATCGGATCGAAGGATATTTGCCGCCTCAACAGAATGGCTCGCCTCAACCCGAGAGAGGGGACAATGTCGTGCAAGTACACTTCCCTTTTTCGCCGCTTCCCGCACTGATGTGGCAGACAACGGGCCTAATGTGTCCGCCAAGCGTTGTGGATATCTTAGAAGAGTGAAAACCACCTCACGGGTAGAAGTGTTGACCGAGCTGTCCAAGCGTTTCGTTTTGCCATAACAGGCCCTGATAGGGGGGCAAAGTAAAATTCTACCTTGTTTTGGGCAGGCCTGTGCTAGTGTTACGGTTCCTCAATTGGGATTGCGAAAGCCCAAAAACCGTTCTAAATTTCTCAATTCGGTGAAATGAAGAAGTAAAACCCCAGACATTTTTGCAAGATCGCGAGCACTTTGTGTATAGGTTTGATTGCTAACAACGATAGCAGACGTACCGCGGTAGTAAATTCTAGCCGCAATAACTTCTTGCACAGCTTTATTGCCAACCGGCTTGTTATATTTTTTACATTGCACAATCAGAAAATGATTATTTTTCCGAGCGATGACGTCTGCGCCCTGATCGCCCGATCCTTTCGTTTGCGAAGCTTCCCACCCTTTTAGGCGGAGATAATCAGCGCAGCAACGCTCAAACTCAGTGGGTGACATTGCTTCGCGCCAGCGGAAATCGAGAAGTATCTGCCGATATTCTGCTCTCTTTCGGTCGCGCTGTTTCCGGACGTTCCGAAGTGAGCGGCCAATCAGAGCCAAGACGGCGATGGCTCCGATGGCAATTGGAACTTGGACTTGAAGCGGCGAATCCAAAAACCATACAACTAGAGCGGTGGGGCCGCCGATCGCCATGGCAAGGAGCAAAAGTACTGCCTCTGAACCGTTTGATCGACGCGCCATCAATCTCGTCCTTTATTGTTCATATACCTAACGAAATATGAGCTATGAAATTTGCGGGGGGATGGTGGCGTCATTGGAAGGTTTCACTCGCACTCTTTAAAAATTTGATCATGTGGATTTCATCGTTGTAGCCATCGGCGGTTTTCAAGGCGCGTGGCTCGACGCCATAGATTTGGAATCCAAATTTTCGATATAGAGTGGCGGCGGGATCGTTGCCTTTGACGATTGATAAGGTGAGTTGCTCGACGAGGGTTTGGGAGACCAAGATCAATTCGTGCAGCAGCGCGCTGCCGATACCGGTGCCGCGACAAGCTGGTTGGACGTACATGCCCCAGACATAGGCTTTGTGGCTATCTTTTTGCCCGACTTGCCGCCTCAGTCCGGCCATGCCGACGATGGCGCCCTCAACATAGGCGCCAAACACGATGTTATCGATCAAGCGCTGTTCGAACTCGGCGATGGGGCGCGCTTGCTCGGTTTCATAGGTGGAGCCGAAGGCTTCTGGGTTGTGCTTCAGCGCATCAAGCCGGATGGTGCGGTAATCGGGCGCATCAATTGGGTTTAGGCGACGGATGGCGGGGGCAATCATCGGGCTTATGCTCGCTCAGAATTTTTGATTGGTGGAGATTGTATCGTTAGTGATATTTGTTGTCATCATGACGAACCAGGGTTTGCGCCTCGGCGATTTGGGCTGGCGTCATCAGTTGGGCGATGCGTTTGAGGTTACGGGCGGCTATTTTATTATGATTTTTGGCGGCGAGGGCGAACCAAAAATACGATTTCACGTTATTCTGTGATACGCCATGACCGTGTTGATATAGGGTGCCGAGAGCCAGTTGTGACCGTGCTAATCCTTGATGCGCCGCGAGACGGAACCAAAAAGCGGCCATGTTGTAGCTTTGTTGCACACCGAGCCCTCGGGCATAGAGGATACCGATATTGGTTTCTGCCCCCGCCTGGCCGTGAGCGGCGGCACGATGGAGCCAATAAGCAGCCTTGGCGTCGTTTCGTGGCGTGCCACGGCCCCGGGCGTAAAAGGTGCCGAGGTTGGCTTCGGCATTAACATTGCCCTGGTGGGCGGCGCGGCGGAACCAGTGAAAAGCTTTGATGCTATTCTGCGGAACGCTAAGGCCCTTATTGTAGAGCACGCCAAGATCTTGCTCCGCGCTGGCATTACCTTGGTGGGCGGCGCGGCGGAACCAGTGAAAAGCTTTGATGCTATTCTGCGGAACGCCAAGGCCTTTATTGTAGAGCACGCCAAGATTGACTTCAGCGACGGGATTATCTTGATGGGCGGCGCGGCGTAACCAATAGGCGGCCTTGGTATTGTTGGGTGGCACGCCTCTGCCCAAGTGATCGAGAACGCCTAAAGCTGATTCTGAAGCTGCGTAACCCTGATCGGCGGCCAGACGAAGCCAGTGCCTCGCTTTGCTGTAGCTCTGTTTCACGCCCTGGCCGTTGCCGTAGAACAGGCCGAGATTATATTCGGCCTCTGGGTAGCCTTTATCGGCAGCGAGACGGAACAGCGCAGCGGCCTTGACGAAGTTCTGCGGCACGCCCTGACCCCGCGCATAAAGGAGGCCCAGATTGTTATCGGCGTCGAGATGCCCCTGCTGGATGGCGCGATGGAACCAGTAAGCGGCTCTGCTATAATTCAGAGGCACGCCCTGACCCTTGGTGTAGAGGAGGCCAAGATTATTTTCTGCCGCTGCGTAACCCTGATGAGCGGCCCGACGAGCCCAAAACGCAGCTTTGGGGTAATTCTGTGGCACCCCGTGGCCGAAATAATAGAGCGTGCTGAGATTAAACTCGGCTCGTCTTAGTCCTTGATGGGCGGCGAGACGGAACCATTTGGCGGCTTTTTCATCGTTCTGCGCAACAGCTTTGCCGCGAAGATAGAACAGTCCAAGAAGAAAAGCCGCGTCCGCATTTTTTTGATCGGCGGCGCGGCGAAGCCAATAGACGGCCTTGGCATAATTCTGCGGTTCGTTGCGACCGAGGGTATATTCCATACCCAGCGCTGCTTCGGCCTTAGCGTCTCCCTGGGTGGTTTCTGCCGCTATGGTTTGGGCCGATCGCGCGCAGGCGTGGCCGGTGATGCTCAGCCAGAGGCAAGCGATTAAGGTCAGGCCGCGATATTTTATTGGTTTGAATCGATTTTGAGGCTGCATGCCGTAATCCTGGGTGGGGACGGACGACTTTATTGCGCACGGTGCTGGCGCATCGGTCACAAGGTCTGGTCAACGAGTGCGAGAAAGGTTGCTCTCTCATCAGGGGTCGACACGCGAAATCGCTCCCAATCTGAATTGACCCGGAGATCGGCGAATAATCCGGCTTTGTCCTCGTGGAAATGCAGCCATGCCTTGCCACGCCGATAGAACGCGCCTGGGCTACGCTCGTTCAGTCCTCGCGACTGGATCGCGGTGATCAGGTCTCGTAGTTCATTGAGCGCGGCTGGACCCGCATGCTTCATCGTTTTTCGACCTCAAGCTATTCGTTGGCGGCTTGGTGCGTGACAGATAGCTTAGATGTTGTGGCCGTCTGGATCAAGGACGAAGGCGCCGTAATAGTCTGGGTGATACTGTGCGCGGATGCCGGGTGACCCGTTATCCTGGCCGCCGGCTTTGAGGGCTTCGTTGTAGAAGCGATCAACGGTTTCCCTATTCTCTGCAATGAATGCGACGTGAACGCTCGTTTGTGGCACGCCCTTTTGGCCGATCCAGAAAAAGGCTTTCGGCGCGCGCAAAAATCAGGAGCGGAGCAAGTGGGTCAGCGGGGCGGCGTCGGTGCTGTTGGGGAAAATGCGATTGAGGGCGGCGGGAGCGAGAGGAAATTGGGCGAGGATGGCGCCTTTGGCGAGGCTGCGAATGTCGGCGGTGGGGGCGAGGTCGCGGTTTTGGAACAATTGGCGATCTTTGAGGCCGGGCCAGGTGGTGCGGACTTTGCCGCCGGCGACGGTGCCGCCGGCGAGGAAGGCGATGGTGGCGGTGCCGTGGTCGGTGCCGTGCGTGCCGTTGATGCGGGCGGTGCGGCCAAATTCGGTGACGATCAGGATGGTGGTTTGGCGCCAGGCGGGGCCGAGGGCGGATTTGAGGGTGGCGATGCCGACATCGAGCCCGGCGAGGGGTGGGGTGAGCAGGTTGATTTGGTTGACATGGGTGTCCCAGCCTTCGAGCTGGAAGGCGGCGATGCGCGGACCGCCTGCGGCGGCGAGCAGGGTGCCTGCGGCTTGGGCGAGGCCCCCAAAGCCGTAATTTTTGGCGTGGGGGGATTGGGGGTGATCGAGGAGCGCATGGTCGAATTTTTGGGTTTGCAGGCCGGTGCGGATGGCGGGGCCGAAGACCGGGTCGGTCGCGTTGAGGGCGGCGATGCGGTGATAGAGGTCGGGGCTGGGTTTAGCAAAGCCGATGGGGGCGTAGGAGCCGATGCGGGCCGGGCCGCGCAGGAGGAGGGGCATGCCCATGCCGACGGCGAGACCCATGCTTGCGACGTTGGTATCGGCGGGGTTGAGTGCGTTGTTTTGGGCGTGCAGTTCGACGATCAGGCGGTTGAGCCAGCCGGAATTGATGCTGGTTTCGGCGACGCCGGTTTGTAGCAAATCTTGGGCTTCGAAATGGCTGCGGGTGCGATAGGGCCCGGCGATGGCGTGGACGGGGAGCACCTCGCCCGCTTGGTAGAGCGTGTGCAGGTTTTTGAGGGCGGGGTGGAAGGCGAAAAAGCCGCCGAGATCGAGCATTTTGCCGCGCGCGGGGATTAGGGGGGCGCGCAGGCGGGCGAGATCGGGGTCGCCATAGGGGATGACGGCGTTCAGGCCATCGAGCGCGCCCCGGAGCAAAATGACAATGAAGCGGCGATCGGTGGGGGCGGCGGCGAGGGCCAAGCGGGTGCGGCCGGCGATGGCGGCGGTGCCGAGGCCGAGCAGGGTGGCGCGGCGGCTGAGGGGGAGCGCCATGGGATTATCTCCGTTGGAATTCGGGGGCGGCGAATAGGAGCGAAAGCGCTTCGCGTTTCGAGCCGGCGTGGCGGATGGCTTGGATGGTGGCGGGGCGCAGCAACGGGCCGAGGGCGCTGTGGGCGAGGTCGAGCGGGTCTGCCTCGTGCAGGCGGGCGGCGAGGGTGTAGCCGAAATCGATGCGCCCGAGCACGGCGTCCGAGCCGGACCAATCGGCGCCGAGATCCGACCAGCCATTGGGCAGGGGCGCGCGCCAGAGCGGCTGGCCGAGGCGGTTGAGGGTGCCGAGATAGAGCATGGGCGGCAGGCCAGAGAGGCCGCCGGCGCGCAGGCTGGAGATCAGATATTCGAACGGAGTTTTGATTTTGGTGAGAGGCGCTGCAGCTTCGGGCAGGTCGATCAGCGCGAGGGAGGCGGCGCGCAGATCGCCGCCGGTATCGGCGAGGATGCTGGCGATGTGGTTGATGGCGGGTTGGGGCGGTTGATCGGCGATGAAATGGCGGACCAGTTTGGTGGCGAGGGCGACCCAGGTGGTGGGGTAGGTGGAGAGAAAGCGCAGCGCCTCGATGCCGCCTTGTTCGCCGGGGGCAAAGGTGCGGCCCATCAGGGTTTTTGGGCCGGGTTCGTGCAGGAAGGGGCGGAACATGAAGCCGGTGGGTTGGTTTTGCGGGTTGATGGACCAGCCGGTGAGGAGTTTGGCCATGGTGGTGACGTCCGACTGGTGGTAGCCGGCGCGCAGGCTGACCGTGTGCAGCTCCATGCATTCGCGGCCCAGATTTTCGTTCAGGCCGCGATGGGTGCGCTCGCCGACGCGGCTGTTGGGGCCGGTGGAGAAGGCGTTGCCGAGATAGAGCAGCATGGCGGGGTGGCGTTCGACGGCCAGCACCATGTCGGTGAATTTGCCGGTGACGTGGGGGCGGATCGCTTCGCGCAGATAGGCGCCGACGAGGGGTCGGACGCCGCCTTGGCGGGTGGAGACGGTGAAATGGTTGGCCCAGAACCAAACCAGGCGTTCGCGGAACGGCGCGTTGGTGGTGAGGGCGAAATCGATTTGGGTTTTCGCATCATCCCGCAGGATGGCGAGGGTTTGGGGTTGGAAATTGCCCTTGAGCGGCAGGCCTTCGGCGAGGATTTTTTTGCGTTCGCGCAGATCGGTGCGGCGCGCGATCAGGCCATCGGCGGCGGTGGGGAGGGTGGCGAAGGCGGGGCTGGTGAGGCCGGGATCGGGGCCATCGAGCTGGGCGCGCAGCCAGGCGCGCGGGTCAGCGGGCGGGGTTTCGCCGTGGCGGGCGCCGAGGCCGAAACGGTTCAGGGCTTGGATCGGGGCGATGGACATAACCCTGGTTTAGCAGAGGGCGATGTTGCGAAGCGTTGCTAAGTGCAACCAAGAGGGTGGGTTTGATCAAAAACGGTTACGCGCCGATCACGTTTTGGTGAGGGATGTTAGGTGAGATCGCCGAGGGCGCCGCGCTTTTCCATGATGCTGCCATAGAGGAAGGTCCAGCCGATGAGCAGGGCGATGGTGCCGTAGCCGACGATCGGGCCGATGATCAGGAAGCGGCCAACCGGGAGCATGAAGACCAGGGTGGCGCGGGCGGCGGTTTCGGCGACGAAGCCGATGCCCCAGACGATGGTCATCACGGTCATCATCCGGCGGAATAGCGGGTTATCGGCGAGGCTGGCGAGGGTGGCGCTGTCTTCGGCGGATTGGCGCTTCATGCTGGCATGGGCGAGGACGAACATGAGCGGTTTGCCGATCAGGGCGGAGCCGATGAAGGCGAGGCCGATCAGGCCGGTGATCAGGGATTCGCGCATCAGGAGGAGTTTGGGCGAGCCGCCGAGGGCGAAGCCGGCGAGGGACAGGGCGATGCCGCCGAGGACCATTACCGAGATCGCGTCGATTTTGCGGCTGCGGGCGAATTGCACCAGGCTCCAGAGCATGGGCGGGATGGCGGAAGCCATGATCGCGTGGATTTCGCCGATATGCGGCTTGGCCAGGCGGTAGCTGAGCCAGGGGAAGATGAAATTAAAGCCGATCTCGAGGGCGACGAAGACGCGCTTGCGGGTGATGAGGCCGGTCATGATGGGCGGGCGGCTGATTTTTTGCGGGAGGGGAGCGACAGGTCGGTTTGCGGGGCGCGTTGATAGAGATTGAGGAACCGGCCCATCCAGACGCCAAAATAACCGATCATCAGGCCGGAGACGGCGAAGGACAGCAAGGCGAGGGTGGTGAGCGGGAGCAAATGCAGTTGGGTGGCCATGGAGACCAGGTAATTGATTACGAAGACCAGCAAATAGCGCAGGATTGGCACCCAACTGCCGGGGAGGAAGGCGAGTTTGCGCTGATGATCGATCGCGAAGCCGGTGCTGTTGATGGAGAACCAGCCGAGCGGGGCGCCGATGAATAAGGCGGCGAGGAAGCCGAGGATGGGGATTGGGGCGGTGAGCGGGACATGGAGCAATTGGGCGGCGAGCACGATATGCAGCACGCCCCAGATGATGAAAATGACCGGGAGCAGCAGGTAGGTGCGGATGGGGCGGACGCGGGCACGGGTGAAGCGATAGCCGCGCCAGACGATCAGCGCGACCATCAGGATCATCGCGGGGGGGGTGTGCTGGGCGATGGCGGTGAAAAAATTCATGTTATGTGTATGCCGAGGGCGGTTTGGCGAGGCAAGGGTGTGCGCACTTGGTCACGCGCTTGGTCACGATATTGGTAACGGGCGGCGATATCGATTAAGGAGCAAAATCATGCTCTGGAGCGATTTGACCACCATGTTGGCGTCGGCGGCGGGAAACCCGCTGTTGGAGGCCACCACCATTATCATCGGCACCTTCATTTTGGAGGATGCGGCGACGTTGCTTGCGGCGATGCAGGTGGCGGCGGGCGCGGTGTCGTTGCCGGTGGCGCTGGGGGCGCTGTATGCCGGGATTGTGTTGGGGGATTTGGGTTTATACGGGCTGGGGCGGCTTTCGGCTCGGCACCCGTGGGCGCAGCGGCTGGTGCCGCGCCATCGGCGGGATATTGGGCAGGATTGGGTGACGCAGCGTTTGATTTGGGTGGTTTTGGTCAGCCGGTTTACGCCGGGGTTAAGGCTGCCTACTTATACCAGTTGCGGGTTTTTGCGGGTGCCGTTTTGGCGGTTCGCGCTGGCCGCGATGGTGGCGACGCTGGCTTGGACGACGTTGTTATTTTTTGTAAGCTTGAAGCTGGGCGCCTTGATGCTGCATTATCTGGGGCCGTATCGCTGGGTGGGTATGGCTGTTTTGTTGGTTGTGCTGATCTTGGCGGGACGGGCAGCGGCGCGCTGGCAGTCCCAGCGGATGAGAAAGGATGGAGAATGAGTGCTGATTCGCTCGCGGCCCGGCTGCAGGCTGCGCTTACGCGCCGACGCACGCCACGCCCTGTGTCGTTTTTCGAGTTTTGGCCGGGTTTTGTGTTTTATGCGCCGGTGGTGGTGTTTTGGATTGCGCAATCGATCCGCCATCGGAGTGTGACGTTGCCGACGCTGACCAACCCGCTGATTGAGGCGGGTGGGGTTTGTGGCGAGTCGAAGACCGATATTTTGGACCAGATGGGGCCGGTGGGCCGGGAATTTCTGGCACCTTATGTGGGGATTACCACGCTGGGGGTGGTGGGCGCGGATAATGTGCGCATGGCCGAGGCGGCGATGCGGGCGCAGAATTTGGCGTATCCGGTGGTGGCCAAGCCCGATATGAGTTGCAATGGCGCGGGCGTGCGGGTGATTGCGGACCGGGCGGATTTGGCGCGGTATTTGGCAGAATTTCCGCCGGCGACGCGGATGCAGTTGCAGGCGCTGGTGACCGATGAGGGCGAGGCGGGGATTTTTTATGTGCGCATGCCAGGGGCGGCGCAGGGGCAGATTACCTCGATTACCATCAAGCATGCGCCGGTGGTGGTGGGGGATGGGGTGCGGACGATCCGCGCTTTGATTGACGCGGATGCGCGGCTGGCGGCGGTTTCGGGGATTTTGCTGCCCAAATTGGGGGCGGAGGCGGCGCGGATTCCGGCCAAGGATGAGCGGGTGCGGCTGGTGTTTGTGGGCAATCATTGCCGGGGTTCGACGTTTAAGGATGGGCGGCATTTGATTACGCCGGCGCTGAGTGCGCGGATTGAGGCGATTGCGCGGGATTTGCCGGAGTTTCATTTCGGGCGGTTTGATGTGCGGTTCAGCACGGTTGCGAAATTGCGCCAGGGCGAGGGCTTCAAGATTATTGAGGTGAATGGCGCGGGCTCAGAGGCGACGCATATTTGGGACCCGGAGACCACGATTATTGAGGCGTATCGGGCGCAGTTTTTTCATTATGGGGCGGCGTTCCGGATTGGGGCCATGCTGCGTGCGCAGGGGCGTAAGCCTTATGGGTTGTGGCGGTTATTGCGGGCGTGGCAGCATCAGAAGGCGTTGATGGCGCGCTATCCGACCAATGACTGAATTTCATCGATAAAAACACGTAGAACGGGGAATTTTCACGATGGTTGATATGACGCCTTGCCCGTGCGGATCGGGGTTGCGGCGGTTGCGCTGTTGCGCGATGGATTTGGCGACTTTAAGCCCGGCGGAGTCGAGTGCGGCGTTGAAGCCGATGTTGGAGGAGGCTGAGGTTTCGCTCCAGGCGCGGGATGGTGCAGCGGCGGCGGCGAAGCTGATGGCGGTGCTGGAATTGGCACCGGGGCGCGAGGATGCGCTGTTTGCGCTGTATCGGCTGCGGCGCGAGGAGGGCAAGCTGGGGGCGGCGGAGACGCTGCTGCGCCGGCTGGTGACGATTAATCCGAATAATTTCATGCCGACCAATGAGTTGACGCTGTTGCTGCTGGGGCGGGGCGCGCTGGCGGAGGCGGAGGTGCATGCGCGCAATGCCATTCGGATCGCGCCGCGCAGTGCGCAGGCGCATAATTTGATGGGGTTGGTGATGACCGAGGCGAACCGGTCATTGATTGGGGAGTATCATTACCGGGAAGTGTTGCGGCTGTTGGAGCGCGACGATGCGGTGACGATGGCGAATTTGGCGTGGAATTTGAAAACCCAGGGGCGGATTGAGGAGGCGCGGGCGCTGTATCAACAATCGGTCGCGCTTAATCCGAATGTGTTGCAGACCTTGATTGGCTGGGCGCGGACGGAGGAGGCGGACCGGAAATTTGACCGGGCGCTGGAGCTGATTGATCAGGCGCAGGCGCTGGTGGAGCGGCTGCATCGGGAGGCGCATGAGCAGGCGCAGGCGCAGGCTTTGGTGCCGAGCGAAGCGCCGCCGACGCCGGTGAACCCGGCGCTGGGGCTGACGCGGGCGACGATTTTGGCGCGGCAGGGCGAGACCGAGGCGGCGATTGAGCGGCTGCGGGGGCTGGGCGAGAGCGGCACGCTGGGGCCGGCGGAATTATCCGAGCATGGGCGGCTGCTGGACCGGGTGGGACGCTATGACGAGGCGTTTGCCAAGTATGATGCCGGCAAGAAGCGGGCGCTGGAATTGGGCGCGCGCAAATATATGGAAGAGGTGGCGCAGGATATGGCGAACCGGCTGCGCGGGTTTTTCACCGAGCGGCGGCTTTCCACCCTGCCCCGTGCGACGCTGCGCGCGGATATGCCGCAGCCGATTTTCATTGTTGGGTTTCCGCGCTCAGGCACCACGCTGATTGAGCAGACGCTGAGTGTGCATCAGCGGATCGCGGCGGGGGATGAGCTGCCTTATATTAATGATTCGACGTTTTTAATTCCGCGCTTGCTGGGCAGCCCGCTGGGCTACCCGGATGCGTTGGCGGAATTATGGATGGGCGATCAGCGCGAGGGGTTGGATTTGCTGCGCGATCATTATTTGACGCGGGCGCGGCAATCGGGGGTGTTTCGCGAGGGGGCGACCTGGTTTACCGACAAGATGCCGTTGAATGAGACGCATTTGGGGCTGATTCATTTGATGTTCCCGCAGGCGCCGATTATTCATTTGCACCGGCACCCGCTGGATGTGGTGTTATCGGTGTATTCCAATCATTTGACCCATGGGTTTTTCTGTGCGGCGGAATTGGAGACGATTGCGAAGCATTATGCGCTGACCATGGGGCTGGTTGCGCATTACCGGGAGAATATTCCGGCGTTGCGCTATAAGGCGGTGCGGTATGAGGATGTGGTGGACCGGCAGGAGCGCGAAATTCGCGGTTTGCTTGAGTTTATCGGCGAAGATTTTGATCCGGCCTGTTTACAGTTTGAGAAGAACCAGCGTTATGCGCGCACGGCGAGCTATGCGCAGGTGACGGAGAAGCTTTATGATCGGTCACGCTATCGCTACCGGCATTACCGGACGCATTTGGAGCCGGTGCTGCCGATTTTGGCGCCGATTATTGAGCGGTTGGGGTATGGGGTGGGGTAGGATGAGGTGACTTCCCCTTCCAGTGGACTGGACTGATTCGGAAGCTTATGTTATTATACCTGACTAGTTAAATTACCGGATTTAAAATTTTCTGTAACCGACGCTTAATTGGAGGTCCAATGGGACTTAGAGCAGAAATTGATAGCGCTGCGCGTCAAGTCTCTACCGACGCCTTTAGCTTGACGATCGGAGAGATCATCAATCTCTATCGGGACGGGGATATAAAAATAGACCCTGATTTTCAAAGGCTTTTTAGATGGGATACTCCGAGAAAGTCTCGGCTAATCGAGTCTATTTTGGTAAGGATACCTCTTCCTCCTATATTTGTCTTTGAACTTGCTGATAGCAAATGGGAAGTGATCGACGGCCTTCAGAGACTTTCCACAATTCTTGAATTTGCAGGGGAATTGAAAAATCCAGATACTGGCCAACCAGAAGTCCCGTCAGCTTTGATTGGCACTCAATATCTACCCTCGTTGAGAGGTGGGTTTTGGTCTCAGGAGCTTCTTAATAGGCGAATTGAAATCGACGAGAATCGAGAATCGTCTGATGATCAAGCATTCATTGACAATCGTGACAAATATTTTGTTATTGACACAGATGTGCAGCGCTCGATCAAGAGGACAAAAATTGGTGTGCAGCTTCTCGAGAAAAAAAGTGATCCGAAAAGCAAGTATGATTTATTTCAGCGGCTAAATAGTGGCGGGCTAGCGGCGAATGACCAGGAGCTTAGAAACTGCGCTCTAGTGATGGTTAGTCGTAATTTTTTCTTTAGATTGAAGGAATTTGCAGAAAATCAAAAATTTGCAAGCTTGATTCCGTTGGGCGTATTATCAATTCAGAAGTCAAATCACTTGGATAATCTCTGCAAAATTATGTCGTTTGCATTTCGTGATTATAAACTTGGGACCGACATAGAAGAATTTGTTACAAATGCGATGGTTGATATTGCAAGTTGTGTTGATGAATTTGATGGCTATTTCAACAAAATGTCGACAGCGATTGATTTACTGACTGAGGCGTGCGGTCCAAATGCATTACGTCCGTATCGTGATGGCGAGTTTTCTGGTCGTATAGGACGAACTTCAATTGAAATTATTCTAGTCGGCGTCATTCGGTGTCTAGATAATATATTGTCCAAGACGCATCCTCAGACTTTTATCAAAGAACAAGTGATGGCTTTTTGGGCGTCTGCGGAATCCAAGAAATATTCGGTCGCAGGCGTTGCCGGCACTGATCGTGTTCAATATACAATCCCCCGCGGAACCGAGATTTTCTCGGCATGAGCCTTGAAGATGAATTCTCAGCGCATCTCACTAGTGATATTACATGGAGGGTGAGAGAGCTATCTGAAATTGTTCGAGCGTGCGGTCCAAGTGCTGATAATGATATATTGCGCGCTGCTCTTTTGAGGGCATCAGTTCCCTTAATGTATGCCCATTGGGAGGGTTACTTTGTTAAAGCATCGAATAGCTATTTAAATTTTTTGGCCGAGAAACGGACTTTACTTTCTGCTATGCGAGATGAATTTTGGGCACTTTCTGTTATAAAGAGGTTTCAGCACGCGAATTACGTTGGAGACGAAAAATTTCGTCGTTTCTTGATATCTATAAGATCAGATCCAGATAGAAGCCTGAAAAAAGGCAGCTTCAATAAAATAAATGGCAGATCAAATCTTTCGTCGTCGGTATTGGTTACTTGCTGTGAGATGGTTGGATTATCGCCATCGTTTTTTGAGCCTTACTTCGAATTTATTGACAATAACCTGATCGTGAAACGTAATTTTATAGCGCACGGAGAGTCTCTCCGCTTTTCAAGTGCTGACGTTGGGCCTTATAGGGATAAGGTTGTTGAATTGATGAGGATCACATTTAATCAGTTTGACAATGCAGTTACTCGGGAACTTTATCTACGTGCCCCGCCTCATTGAACGCCACCTTAGCTCCAGCCCAATCTGCCGGATAGAGCAAGCGTAGGATGGGTAAGCGAAGCGCTACCCATCAGTTCCGGACTCTGAGCGTTCACACTTCAAAGCCTCCCGCGCCTCATTCAACGCCACCTCTCCTGCGGCCTCATCTGCGGGATCAAACCCCGTGGCCACCGATTAATAAAACGATGAATATGGCCAATCTGCAATGCTAACAACCAGACTGTGTTGCACCGGATTCAGTCGTGTCCCGAGCCTCGGCATCAAAAAGCGATGGGTAGCGCTGCGCTCACCCATCCTACGCTTGCTGAGTAGTTTCAAGATCATGGTTGTGTTTGAAAACGATTCTTGTTTTGAAAAGTTAGAGCGCGAAGGAAAGGTGTTGTGCGGTGTTGATTTGAACCTAGCTCACGCCAACTGGTCGTATCCGGATGCGTGCAGAAGTCCGTCCGTAGAGCGTCAGCGGGATCAGATATTTGCTGGCATCAATTTATGTAAACATCGGAGTTCAAATACATGAACTACTACGAAAATGTTGTTTTCGATTATCTTCGCGCAGATCGATCATTATTCATAAATACAGAATTTTGTATTCAATTAAACGAAAGTGACAATCCAGATACTAGTGGTCCTCATTGGTATTGCGATGCGGTCGTGTGTGACTGGGCACGGCATGAAATCTTTCTCTGCGAGATATCGTATGAGCGCCAACTTTCGAGCTTAAAAAAGCGTTTAAATGGTTGGAATAAGAACTGGACAGGTCTTCTCAGCGCACTTTGTCGGGATGGCAGTCTGCCCAGCGATTGGTTGGTGCGCCCATGGCTGTTCGTCCCTGAGTTTCTCGTCGATCAACTAATAAATGCGTTAAATAAAATGAAAAATTCGGAGGAGGGCTTAAAATTTCATCCTCGAATTACAACGCTTGAGATGGTCCAACCGTGGCTCTATCGTTCCTGGGATCGCCGGGAGGAAGAAAAAAAACCAGAATCTATCCCGGCAGAAATGAGGGAATAAAGCAAGCGTAGGATTGATGAGCGAAGCGATACCCAACAATGGCGGAGACAGCGGGTGGGGTGGCGACGCCGACGTTAGCGGCGCGAGAAAATGGCGACGGATTCTAGGTGGTCGGTGCCTGGGAATTGGTCGATGGGGGTGGTGGCGGTGAGCGAATAGCCGGCGCGGCGGAGCGAAAGGGCTTCGAGGGTTAGGGCGTCGGGGTTGCAGCTGATGTGGATGATGGTTTTGACGCCGGAGGCGGCGATGGCGGGGCGTTGGGGGCCGGTGCCGTCGAAGGGGGGGTCGAGGATGAGGGCGGCGGCGGCGAAAAAATCTTTGGGGGTGAGGGGGCGGCGGGCGAGGTCGCGGGGTTCGATGGTGAGGCGGCTTGATTGTTGGGCGGCGCGGGCGGCGGCTTCGAGGGCGGCGCAGGCTGGTTTGTTGCCTTCGACGGCGTGGATGCGGGCGTGGGGGAGCAGGGTGCCGGTGAGGGTGCCGATGCCGGCGTAGAGTTCGATGAAGCGGGATTTGCGGGTGAGGTTGCGGGGCAGGCCGGCGAGGATGGCGGTGCGGATGGCGGCTTCGCCTTCGAGGGTGGGTTGGAGGAAGGCGCCGGGGGGTGGGGTGATGGTGAGCGGGCCGGATTGCAGGGTGGGTGCGTGTTGGACGAGGATGGGTTCATCGCCGAGGCTGAGGCGGGCGAGGTTATGGGTGCGGGCGAAGGTGATGAGGCGGGCGCGGTCGGCTGGGGTGGCGGGGGCATCGAGGGTGATGGTGAGGTCTAGCCCGTTATCGACCTGGTTGATGAGGATGCTGCCGGTTTTGCGCAGGGCGGTGAGTTGGGGGACGAGGGTGCGCAGCGGGGCGATGAGGGCGGCGATGGCTGGCAGGGCGGCGGGACAGGAGAGGATATCGACCACGTCGCGGGCGCGGCGCTGGTGAAAGCCGAGGCGGATCGCGCCGTCATGGCGTTGGAGCGCGAGATCGACCCGGCGGCGGGTGCCGAAGGGAATTTGCACGAGCGGGGCGATGGGGGGAGCGGGATAGCCGGCGCGGGCGAGGGCTTGGCGCAGGCGTTCGAGTTTGTCGGGCGGGGGGGATGCGGCGCAGCCGCCGCAGGTGCCGAGATGGGGGCAGGTGCTGGGGTCAGGCTGGGTTGGTGAGGGGTCGGGCTTCGATAATGACATGGGCGTAGGCATAGGGGTATTCGTCGGTCAGGGACAGGTGCAAAAACGCGGTATGGCCCGGCGGGATGAGGGTGGCGAGCTGGGTGGCGGCGCCGCCGGTGAGGGCGAGGGTGGGTTGGCCGGTGCGCAGATTGACCACGCCCATATCGGAGAAAAACACGCCGCGGCGAAAGCCGGTGCCGAGGGCTTTGGCGCAGGCTTCTTTGGCGGCGAAGCGTTTGGCGTAGCTGGCGGCGCGCTGGTGCGGGCGGCGTTCGGCGCGGGCGCGTTCGGTTTCGGTGAACAGGCGGAGGGCAAAACGGTCTCCGAAGCGCTCCAGGGAGCGCTCGATGCGGCGGATGTCGCAGAGATCGGAGCCGATGCCGATGATCATGGATAGATGATGGGGGCGAAAATCATGTTTTGGCGCGATCGACCTGGGTGACGCCGCCGGCGGCGCGCAGGCCGGCGATGACTTGGGAGAGGTGGCGCAGGTCGCGCACTTCGATGTCCATCAGGCATTCGAAAAAATCTTGCTGGCGGTGGACGATTTTGAGGGATTCGAGGGAGGCGTTTTGTTTGGCGACGGCGTTGGCGAGGTTGGCGAGGGCGTTGGGGGCGTGGGATGCGATGACGCTGACGCGGCCGGTGAAGGGTTTGTCTTTGCCCACGCCATTGGGGCCTTCGCGGGTTTGGCTGAGTTGGGCGTAGTCCCAATCGACATCGATGAAGCGTTCGGGGGTGTTGGCGAAGGTTTCGAGGGTGAGGCAGTCTTTGGTGTGGATGGTGACGCCTTTGCCGGTGGCGATGATGCCGGCGATGGGATCACCGGGGAGGGGGTGGCAGCAGCCGGCGTAGTGGATTTCCATGCCGGAGATCAGGCCGGTGATGGGCAGGGTGTTGGGTTTGGCGGCGCGCGGCGGGCGGGCGAGCATGCCGGGGATGGTGCGCGGGCCGCGATTTTCGCGCAGGGCGGGATAGGCGGCGTGGACGACGTCTTTCGCGCCGAGATTGCCGGTGGCGACGGCGACGTAGAGATCATCGAGGCTGGCGGTTTTGAGGGGTTTGAGGATGGTTTCGAGGATTTTTTCGCTGCCATCCACGCCGTCTTGGCGGAAGGCGCGGGCGAGGGCGGCTTTGCCTTGGTCGCGATGTTGGACGCGGACTTGCTGCGCGAGGAAGCGGCGGATGCGCGCCCGGGCTTTGCCGGTGACGACGAAGCGTTCCCAGGAGGCGGAGGGGGTGCCGCCACGGGCGGTGAGGATTTCGACCTGATCGCCATTTTGCAGGGCGTAGCGCAGCGGCATCAGGCGGCCATTGATGCGCGCGCCGACGCAGGCATCGCCGATTTGCGAGTGGACGGCGTAGGCGAAATCGACCGGGGTGGCGCCACGCGGGAGCTGGATCAGTTGGCCTTTGGGGGTGAAGCAGAAGACTTGGTCTTGGTAGAGTTCGAGTTTGGTGTTTTCGAGAAACTCATCGGGGGCGGAGGAGTTTTCGAGAATTTCGAGGAGGTCTTGCACCCAGCGGAATTGTTTGAGGTCGGCATTGGAGGGTTCGCCGCGCTTTTCGCCGGATTGTTTGTAGAACCAGTGGGCGGCGACGCCGTTTTCCGCGATGTCGTGCATTTCGGGGGTGCGGATTTGCACTTCGATTTTCTGGTTGCGCGGCTGGCGGAGGGTGACGCCGGTGTGCAGCGAGCGGTACAGGTTGGATTTGGGGGTTGAGATATAGTCTTTGAAGCGGCCAGCGATGACCGGGAAGGCGGCGTGGATGGCACCGAGGGCGACGTAGCAGGCATCGCGGGTGGGGACGATGATGCGAAAGGCCATGATGTCGGAGAGTTGTTCGAAGGCGACGTTGCGGCGCTGCATTTTTTCCCAGATCGAGAAAATCGATTTTTCGCGACCGAGGATTTCGATGGTTTCGATGCCGGCCTCGCGGCAGACGCGCATCAGGTCGGCGCGGACTTCTTCGATGACGTCAGCGCCTTGGCCGCGCAGGAAGTTGAGGCGGTTTTGGATCGAGTCGAAGGCTTCGGGGTCGATGACGGCGAAGGCGCGGTTTTGCAGTTCGACTTTGACGCGCTCCATGCCGATGCGTTCGGCGAGGGGAGCGTAGATTTCCATGGTTTCGCGGGCGATGCGCACGGCGCGGTCACGTTCGGTGACGAAATGGATGGTGCGCATATTATGCAGGCGGTCCGCGAGTTTGACGAGCAGGACGCGGATGTCCTTGCTCATGGCGAGGACGAGCTTGCGGAAATTTTCGGCTTGTTTGGTGCGATCGGACTGGAGTTCGAGGCGGGTCAGTTTGGTGACGCCATCGACGAGGCCGGCGATTTCGGCACCGAAGCCGGCTTCGAGTTCGGGGAGGGAAATGCCGGTGTCTTCGATCACGTCATGCAGCAGGGCGGTGGCGATGCTGGAGGTATCGAGCCGGTAATCGGCGAGGATGTCCGCGACGGCGACGGGGTGGGAGATGTAGGGATCGCCATTGTCGCGGCGTTGGGTGGCGTGGGCGGCGGCGGCGACCTGGTAGGCGTGCTCGATGATCGTGGCATCGGCTTTGGGATCATAGGCGCCGATGCGCGAGAGCAGGGGCGCGATCAGGTTATCGGTTGGGGTGCCGCTGGTGCTGCCTTCGGGTGCGAAGAGCGGCGGGGTCGTTCGCGAAAAGCCGTGCCACCCCGCCATTTTGGCCTGATGCCTGGATCAGCGGCGGCGCAGGCTGCCGCCGCCGAGTTCCGCTTCGATGGCGGCGGCGATGTCTTCGGAGGTCATTTCCTCGGATTCGGCGGCGAGGGCGGCGGCTTCTTCCTCGGCGGAGACATCTTGCAGGCCGAAAATATTTTGATCGGTCGGGATCAGATCCTGCACTTCTTCGTCGGCGGGCTCAGGATCGGGCACGCGGGAGAGGGATTTGACCAAATCCTGTTCGAGGCCGGAGAAATCGACCGAGGCGGCGGCGATTTCGCGCAGCGCGACGACGGGGTTTTTGTCGTTATCGCGATCGATGGTGATGGCGGCGCCACGGGCGAGATTACGCGCGCGCTGGCTGGCGAGCAGAACCAGCTTGAAGCGGTTGGGCTCTTGTTCGATGCAGTCTTCAACGGTTACGCGCGCCATGCGGCGATCTCCATACCAAAATAGTGAGGTGGCTCAACGGAGAGAAATAGCACGGGTTATGGCGCGGTGCAATAAAAGCGGCGCTTACCAGATATCGGGCCGGGGCTGGGTGCTGATTGGGGCGCCGAACCGGTTGGGGCCTGGGGTGCTGGGTAGGCAATTAATGACCAGGAGGACGAGCGGGCCGAGGGGGATGATGAGCAGCAAAGCGAGCCAGCCCGATAGGTTGCGGTCATGCAGGCGGCGGACTTGCACGGCGAGATTGGGCACGAACAGGCCGAGGAAAAACAAAACGCCCATGGTGCCGATTTTGCCGATTTGATACGGGCCGAGCATTAAGGGGTGGAGATCGTGCAGGAGCGTATCGAGGATGCTGGCGAAGATTTGGGCGAGGAAATTGAACAGGTAGAAATACCAATATTCGGCGCGCGGGGCGCGGCCGGTGAAATCGGCGAATTTGTTGAAGCAGATCTCCACCGAATTGGGGAAATTGCGTGGCAGGCGGTCCAGCCGGTCGGATCGGGTGCCGATCATGCGCTGGGGCCGGACGTGCGATGCGGTCGGGTCGATGCGATAAAACGGGGCAATCGCGCCAGTCTCCGGTTCAGTGTGGTGGTGGCCTCTTGGGCCGGGGGGTGCGGCCAGATTGGTGGTTTACACCAGATAGCCGATAAAGCGCCTGGGGGCCAGACGGCGGGCGGGTTGCGCGTCAGTAGCGGTCAAAGAACGGAACTTCGCCATTCTCGGGTCCGTAGCGATTATCGCCTCGGGTGCCGGGCAGGCAGGTCCAAACCAGGATTAGGAGGAAATAGCCGAGGAAGAAAAGAATGGCCAAGCCGATATAGGCGCCGACGGCGGGATTGCGCTGGGGCTGCATGACGTGCGCGAGGCCGTTTGGTGCGAAAATTTTGCTGAAATCATAGGTTAATCCAGCGATGGCCCATGGGAGGGCAAACCAGCCTGAGCGGTTGAGATCATGCAAGCGCCTGATCAAGACGGCCAAGTTGGGGACGAAGAGCAGCAAGGATGCGGCGGGGAGAATGGGGCGAACATCGAGCTTGAAAATTGCGCCGATGAAGCCGCAAACGAGACCATAGCCGATATTCACGATTAGGACGAATAATTGGAAGAACCAAAATTCGGCGCGCGGGGCGCGGCCCCTGAAATTCGCGTAGTTTTGCAGGCAGATTTCGACGGAATGACCAAAGGTGCGGGGAATGCCATCACCCGGGCTGAGGGCGCGGGTGATGGGTTGGCGGGCGCCGCATTGTGGGCAGAACGGGGCGTGAAGGTTGATTTGGGCGCCACAACCCCGGCAATACACGGTTCCTGACATGGTCGATGCCTATTGGTTGATCAGTGCAGTGACGGGGCGGGGCGCGGTGATTAGAGGCGATATTGCGGGGTGACCTCGCCATTTTCGGGGCCGTAGCGGTTATCGCCGACAGTGCCACGCAGACAGAAGATCACAAGCAGAACAATGCCCCAGAGACCACCGGTGGCGCCGACCAGAACGAACGGCAAGAAGGTCGGAGAGTGGATGAAAGCCGGGGTCATTGGCCCAAACACCGCTTGTTGGAACAGGGACATCCCGTTCAGGATGATGATTGGTAGAAACCACCAGCCCGACATATCTCGATCATGCAGGCGGCGCATCGAGACGCTCGTCGAGGGCAGAAACAACGCCAGCCCCACTAGCACGACCAGGATATGCAGGTTGGCATGGGTCGCGAGTTCGATCACGCCGACCAGCATAAAGGTAGCGATCTGGACAATGGCCGAGAACAGGACAAAAAACCAATACTCGGCGCGCGGCGCGCGGCCCTGGATGTTGACATATTTGTGAAAACAGATCTGGACGGCGTTAGCGAATGTGCGGGGAATGCCGTCACCCGGAGTTGCGGCGCGCCACCCCGCTTGCGCCTGCGGTGCGCCGCATTGCGGGCAGAGCGGCGCGGACGCGTTGATCGAGGCGCCGCATGCACGGCAGAATATGGTTCCTGACATTCAAAAACTCCTGGAGGGGCTTGGATGGATCGGCGCGGCAGACGGCACGGTTAGCGACGGTTATATTTAAGGGCGAAATCTTCGTCAGACATCGTTACATAGATAACACCTTCGATCAGGGCAATGATTGTGGGAATGAAGGTCCAGCAAAATAGAAAATACAGCACCGCCAAACCGACATCGCCGAGATAGAGCTTGTGGACGCCTAAGCCGCCGAGGAAAAACGCGAGCAAGGCGGCGGTGACGCGGCTTTTGGGGGGGCCGTAGGACGGGCCGTAGGGTTGGCCATAGGGGTTGGTGACGCGCTGGGGTGCGCCGCAATGCGGGCAGAGCGGGGCGGTGGCGTGGATGGTTTGGCCGCAGCCGCGACAAAAAGCGGTGTTGGCGCTGGCGATGGCGCTGAGAGCCTGGCCGGGCGCGCCGGGTGTGGCGGTCAAAGCGCGGGATTGGGTAGCGCCGCATTGCGGGCAGGCTTGCGCCGAAACATGCATGACGGTGCCGCAGGAGAAGCAGAATTTTTGGTCCTCACGCCGCCCGGCTGGGTTGGGCGGCGGCGCTTGGTTATGAGCGATGGCGTCATGGGCTTCGAGCGGGGCGGGGTTGATCGGATCATCGCTCATTGCGGGCGGCTCCACAGGCGGTCAGCGACGGTATCGACGCCGGGATGGCGCGTGGATTGCGGGAGGCTGAAAATATGGCCGAACAGATGGCGTAGCGTTTGGAGCGGGCCGGCATGGCCAATGACCCGCGCGATATGGACCCAGAGCACGGCATAGGCGGTGGCGATCACCAGGCCGATGATGATCGGCGTGGCTTCACGCCGATCAAGCCGCCCGAGGACGAGCAACAGCGCGTGGACCAGCATGAGGAGGGCGCCGATCAGCATGACCGGGGGCAGCGGCGCGAGACAGAGCAAAAAGGCGAGGATCACGCCGCGATCATGGCCGCGCAGGGCGAGGCGCACCCGCGTGGCTAACTCGTTCAGTTCCCGTTCCAGAGCGCTTTGCATCAAACCTACCTTGTTAATGGCGGGATTACCGTTATGGGCGAGGTAACCGCATCATTCGCTTGCTGTAAAGCAAGCGTTGGGGGATCGCAAAAGTTTCATGCGGCGATGGTGCGAAATGCCTCGCGGTGGATCGCGGTGTGCAGGGCGCCATCCTCAGTGACGAAGCCGCGATACATGCCGCTGGAATTAAAGACCAAGGCGGGTGCGCCGGTGGGGCCGAGGGCGATCAATCCGCCATCACCGCCATGATCGGCGAGTTCGGTGATGACGCTCTGCGCGGCGGCGGCGAGCGCATCGCCGCGATAGCGGATGCGGGCGGCGATGTCAGCGGCGGCAGTGTAGCGGATGAAGACTTCGCCGGTGCCGGTGCAGCTCACCGCGCAGGTGGCGTCATCGGCGAAGGTGCCGGCGCCGAAAATCGGGGTGTCCCCTACCCTGCCCGCTCGTTTGGCGGTGAGGCCGCCAGTGGAGGTGGCGGCGGCGAGGTGGCCGGCATGATCGCGGGCGACGGCACCGACCGTGCCGTGGCGGTCCGCATCCGAGCGGCTATCCGGCGCGCCGGAAGCCCGGCGGGCGAGTTCGCGCTGCAAGGCGGCGACCCGGCTTTCGGTGAGAAAATACGCCGCCGGTTCGAACGGTATTTGGGCGGCACGGGCGATGGCGAGGGCGGGTTCGCCGATCATCAGCACCGGACCGGCGCGATCAAGCACGGCGAGATCGAGCACCGCGCGGGCGGCGCGGATCGGGTTGCGCGGGCCGCAAATGCCAGCGACCGCGCCGGCTCGGCGATCCACACCGGACATGATGGCGGCATCCATTTCCAACGTGGCCTGATCGGTCAGCACCGCGCCGTGACCAGCGTTGAATTGGGGGTCATCTTCGAGGGCCATGACGGCCTCGGTCACCGCATCGAGCGCGGAGGCGCCGGCGCGCAGGCACGAAAAACCGCGACGCAGGGCGCGGCGCAGGCCTTCATGCCGGGCGGCGGCGACATCATCGGTGAGGTCGCTTTGCCGGAGGGTGCCCGCACCGCCATGGATTGCCAAACAGATACTCATTTTCGCTCCTTAATCACGCGAGATCATTGCCGCTTTAGCAACCATGCGGCACTATGCGCAAAACCAAGGAGCAAGAAAATGGACGATGAATTGATTGTCGCGGCGATGGGTGCGGTGCGGGTGCTGCGGCTGAACCGGAGCGACAAGCTCAATGCGCTGAACCCGGCCTTGCTGACGGCGCTGAGTGCGGCGTTTGGCGCGATTGAGGCGGATGACACGGTGCGGGCGGTGCTGTTGACCGGGACCGGGCGCGGCTTTTGCGTGGGTGCGGATTTGACCCAGAATCAGGGCGGTGGATTGCGGGATTTGGGCGCCTCGATCGAGCAGATGTATAATCCGTTGGTGCGGCGGATCAGGGCGTTGAACCGGCCGGTGATTGCGGCGGTGAATGGCGTGGCGGCCGGAGCGGGGGTGAATTTGGCGCTGGCGGCGGATATTGTGCTGGCGGCGGAGTCGGCGAGTTTTATTCAGGCATTTGTGCGCATCGGGCTGATTCCGGATGCGGGCGGGACGTGGTTTTTGCCGCATTTGATCGGGGATGCGCGGGCGCGCGGGTTGGCGATGACCGGCGAGGCGATTAGCGCGCAGCAAGCGATGGATTGGGGGATGATTTGGCGCTGCCTGCCCGATGAGGGGTTTGCCGAGGCGGCGCTTGATTTTGCGCAAGCGATGGCGGCGCGACCCACCCAGTCGCTCGCGGCGATGAAGCGGGCCTTTAATCAGGCGGCGACCCAGACGCTGGATGCGCAGTTGGATTTGGAGCGCGATTTGCAGCGGGTGATGGGGCGCACGCCCGATTTTATCGAGGGGGTGCGCGCTTTCATTGAGAAGCGCCCCGCGCAATTTACCGGCGCACCACCGCAAGCAGGCTGATCAGCAACGTCGCGCCGCCGAACCCGGCGAGGATGGTGCTGGGGGCGGCACCGCCATGCAGCAGGGCTGTCAGCGCGAGGCTGGCGATGATCATGGCCACCGCGTTCAGCACGTTGGCGCCGGCAACGGCGCGGGCGCGGGCATTGGCTGGCGCGAGCGCTTGCACCAAAGCGAGGCTGGGCACGGCGATCAGCCCGCCCGCCACCGCGATAGCGAACAGGATCAGGAGCACCCCCGCGAACGGCGGCGCGAGATCGCTCACCGCGAGGCCGAGCAGGAGCGAAAGAGCGCCGAGCGCGATGCTGCCGGGCCAAGCCGGGGCGAGGCTGAGGCGCCCGCGCATCAGGCGGGCGGCGAGGAAAGAGCCGGCACCGATGCCGAGCGAAAAGATGGCGAGGCCGAGTGTGACGGCGTGCGGGCCGCGATGGAGCTGAAGTTTTAATAAGGGTGCCAGCAAGGTCAGGGCGGTGATGCCGGCGAACCAGAACCAGCTTGAGACCAAGGCGGCGCGCCAGAGGGCTGGGCTGGTGCGCAGAATCTGGATTAAGGCGGCGCTGCTGGCGGCGAGATTGGCGCGGATGGCAAGGCCTGGTTGGGCGGCGCCGTGCCGTGGGATGCGCGTTGAAGCGACGAAACTGGCCAGCCCCGCCAGCATCACCAGCCCGGAGAGCAAGAGCGGATGGGTGGCACCGATGGCGGCACCGAGGGCGGTGCCCGCGAGGATGGCGAGGAAAGTGGCAAAATCGATCAGCGCATTGGCTTGGGGCAGTTCATCCGGGTGCAATAATTCCGGCAGGATGCCGTATTTGACCGGGCTGAACAGGGCGGCGAGCACGCCGAAGGCGAGCAGGGCAGCGAACAGGATTGGCACGGCGTTGAGCAGGAAGCCGGCGACGGCGAGGGCGGCGGCGGCGATTTCGGTGAATTTCAGGATCGAGGCGATGCGGGCTTTATCGATCCGGTCGGCGAGTTCACCGCCCAGGCCGGAGAGCACGACGAAGGGGGCGATGAACACGCCGCCGGCGAGGGCGACCAGCGGCAGGGCGGCGGGGCCGTGCCGGTAGAGCAGCAAGACGGTCAGCGCGGATTTCAGAAAATTGTCATTGAACGCGGCGAAGCCTTGGCACCAAAACAGGGCGGCAAATCGGCGATCCAGGAGCAAAGGGGTGGTCAGGGCTCGTTGGGGGCTTTGAGGGTGAGGGAGAGCGCATGCAGGCCGGTGTCAAACTCGGCTTTGAGGGCGTCTTGCACCGCGCGCGAGCGGGCGACGCGGTTCATGCCGGTGAAAATCGGCGCGGTCATCGCCAGGCGATAATGGGTTTCACCGATATGGGGCGCATGGCCGGGCTGCTGCATGCGGGTGGTGTGCTTGGCGTGTTTGGCGCTGTCATCCTTGATTTCCAACAGGGTTGGGCTGAAGGAGGTGGTCAGGATGGTGCGGATGCGGTCGGTGCGTGTGTTCATAGGTGGATTGTGCACTGCACGAGGCAGGTTGCCAAGACGCGAACAAAGGGCAAATTACCGATCATGAAGATTGAGTGCCCATGAGCAGGACAACCCGCAGGGTGCGTGCGTTCGCCCCCGACCCGGATGCACCGATGCAGACCTGCGATGTGCAAGGCTGCCCGCACCCGGCGGCGTATCGTGCGCCGAAATCGCGCGATCATTTGCGCGATTATTATTGGTTTTGCCTTGAGCATGTGCGCGCCTACAATGCGGGCTGGGATTATTACAAAGGCATGAGTCCCGGCGAGATCGAGGTTAATTTGCGCGCGGATACTGGCTGGCAGCGCCCGACCTGGCCGCTCGGGCGCAATGGCGGGATTAGCGAGGCGTTGGAGGCGGAGTTGGCGGCGTTTGCGGGGGTGGGCCGGGCGCGGGCGACGCCGGCAGAGGAGCGCGCGCCGCCGGAATTGCGCGAGGCTTTGGGGGTTTTGGGGCTGTCATGGCCGGTGACGCGCGAGGCGGCGCGGCTGCGCTATCGGGAATTGGCCAAGCGGCATCATCCGGATGCGAATGGCGGTGATAAATCAGCCGAAGAGCGGTTGAAGACGATTAATCTGGCGTATGCGACGCTGCGCCGGTCGCTGAGTGCAGCGCCTGCGCAGACAAGCGCCTCGCATTGAGGGGTGGGCAGTTGCAGATCGTGAGATTAAGGCTAGTTTGGTGGTTCCATGAAGGATGATGTTTCGATGTCCAATATTGCTTCTCTGACTGAAACGCGCGGCTTGCCGACCTCCAGCATCGATCGGCCTGACCGGATGGTGCGGGCGGCGGAGCTGTTTGGCGTTGAGTGCAGCTTTGATATTCCGGCTTATTCGCAGCGCACCGAGCATGTGCCTGAGATTGATGAGAGCTATCGGTTTGACCGGGAGACCACGCTCGCGATTCTGGCGGGGTTTGCGCTTAATCGGCGGGTGATGATCCAAGGCTATCACGGCACCGGGAAATCGACCCATATCGAGCAGGTGGCGGCGCGGCTGAACTGGCCTTGTATTCGGGTCAATTTGGACAGCCATATCAGCCGCATCGATTTGATCGGCAAGGATGCGATTGTGCTCAAGGATGGCAAGCAGGTGACCGAGTTTCGCGAAGGGTTGCTGCCCTGGGCGTTGCAGCATCCTTGTGCGCTGGTGTTTGACGAGTATGACGCGGGCCGCCCGGATGTGATGTTTGTGATCCAGCGCGTGCTGGAGGTTGAGGGCAAATTGACGCTGCTCGATCAGAACCGGGTGATCCGCCCGCATGCGGCGTTCCGGCTGTTTGCCACGGCCAATACGGTGGGGCTGGGCGATACGACTGGGCTGTATCACGGCACGCAGCAGATCAATCAGGGGCAGATGGATCGCTGGAACATTGTGGCGACGCTGAATTATTTGCCGCATGCCGAAGAGGTCGCGATTGTCACCGCGAAATTGGGGATCCCGGCGAGCGACAAGGCGGCGGTGGCCCGGATTCAGAGCATGGTCGCGCTGGCGGATTTGACCCGTGCCGGGTTCATCAATGGGGATATTTCGACGGTCATGTCACCGCGCACGGTGATTACTTGGGCGGAAAATGTGAATATTTTCAAGGATGTTGGCTTCGCCTTCCGGCTGACCTTCCTGAATAAATGCGATGAGGCGGAGCGCGCGACGGTTGCGGAATATTATCAGCGCTGCTTTGGCGAGGAGCTTGCCACGAGTGCCACGCCACGGCGCGTGTGAGCCGGGGGGCTGAGGTGATCAGGCGCAAGGCGGATCGCTGCATGGGATTGAGGGCGGTCTGATGGCGGGCGAGCAGAGCCGGAGCGAGATGTTTAAGCGCGCGACCACCGGCGCGTTGCGGGCAATGGCGGGGCAGGACGAGGTGCAGGTGGCGTTTCAGCCAGGTGCAGCTGGGCTGGCCGGCAAGCGGGCGCGCCTGCCCGCTCCGACCCGCGCCTTGCCGCCGGCGGAGATAGCGCGGCTGCGCGGCATTGCCGATGCGTTGGCCTTGCGGTTGCGCCATCATGATGATGCGGTCCATGCGCAGCGTGCGCCGCTCGCCCGCGATGCGCGCGAGGTTTATGACGCGCTGGAGCAAGCGCGGGTGGAGAGTGTGGGCAGCGCCCATATGAGCGGGGTGGCGGATAATTTGCGCCATAAGCTGCAGGAGGAGGCGGAATCCGACGGGCTTGACCGGATGACGCGGCGCGAACAATTGCCGGTGGCGCAGGCTTTGGCGCTGCTGGCGCGCGAAAGCATGGACCCGGCTTCGGTGCCGGACTTGGCCAAGCCGATTGTCTCGCTCTGGCGCGAGAATTTGCCCGCTTCGGCGGCGCAGGCCTTGGCGGATATGGCGGCGGCGCGGGCGGATCAGGGTGATTTTGCCAAAATGGCGCGGCGGTTGCTGGCGGCGATGGATTTGGCCGAGGCGGAAACCGAGTCGGAAAACAGCGACGATGAGGATCGGGACGGCGAGCAGGGCGAGCAATCGCTCCAGCAGGATCAGCGTGGCGAGGGGGAAAGCCAGGCGGAGCCTGATCCATCGCAGCTTTTGGCGCAGGCGCCTGAGAGCAGCGCTGCCGAAGCCTCGGATGCCGAGGCGGATGAGGAGTTTGACGAGGATGCCGCACAGGCGGCGGATGAAGCGCCCGCAGGCCCGCAGCAGCGGCGCAAGGGGCCGGAGGGTGAGCCGGTTGGCGCGTATAAGCCGTTCACCCGGCAGTTTGACGAGGAAATTGATGCCGAGGCGCTGTGCGATTCGGAGGAGTTGAACCGGCTGCGGCAATTGCTCGATCAGCAATTGCAGCATTTGCATGGGGTGGTCTCGAAACTCGCGAACCGGTTGCAGCGGCGGTTGCTGGCGCAGCAGCAGCGGGCGTGGGATTTCGACATGGAGGAAGGGTTGCTCGATGTGGGCCGGTTGGCCCGCGTGGTGGTGGACCCGCTCTTGCCGCTGAGTTTCAAGCGCGAGCGCGACACCGAGTTTCGCGATACGGTGGTCACGCTGCTGATTGATAATTCCGGCTCGATGCGCGGGCGGCCGATTTCGGTGGCGGCGATGTGCGGGGATATTTTGGCGCGCACGCTGGAGCGCTGTGCGGTGAAGGTGGAGATTTTGGGGTTCACCACCCGGGCGTGGAAGGGCGGGCAAAGCCGTGAGCAATGGGTGGCGGCGGGCAAGCCGCGCGATCCGGGGCGGCTGAATGATTTGCGGCATATTATCTATAAATCCGCTGACACGCCCTGGCGGCGGGCGCGGCGCAATTTGGGTTTGATGTTGCGCGAAGGGCTGCTCAAGGAAAATATCGATGGCGAGGCCTTGGCCTGGGCGTATCGGCGGTTGCTCGCGCGCCCTGAGCATCGGCGGATTTTGATGGTGATTTCTGATGGCGCGCCGGTGGATGACAGCACCTTATCGGTTAATCAGGGCAATTATTTGGAGCGGCATTTGCGCGATGTGATTCGCGAGATCGAGGCGCGCAATTTGGTGGAGCTGACCGCGATTGGCATTGGGCATGATGTGACCCGCTATTATCGGCGGGCGGTGACGATTGTGGATGCCGAGGAATTGGGCGGCACGATGATGAAGCGTTTGACTGAATTATTTGACGAGGATGCGGCGGAGGCTTGGGCGCGGGCGGCGGCGCTGCGAGCACCTTTGGTTGCGTGATGACGGGGTGTGACGATCTGGCTTGAATTGGGGGTGCGATCGACTTAGGGTTGCCCCTGTTTCAAGGGTTTGGTGATGGCAGGCGAAAATTTCAGCGCAAGTTTTGCGACGACCGCGCTGTTGGGCGGCGGCAGTCCCTTTGCGTTTGAGCAAACCGGGCCGGCCCCGACCGCGCCGCTGCACGAGCAGGGCTTCACCAACGGCAATCCGTGCTTTGCCTCGGGCACGCGGATTTTAACGGCGCGGGGTGAGATCAAGGTTGAATTTCTGCGGGTGAATGATCGGGTGCTGTTGCCGGATCGCCGGGCGGTGCCGGTGATTTGGATTGGGGCGCGGCGGGTTGATTGCACGCGCCATCCGCGACCCGAGACGGTGTGGCCGATTTTGATCGCGGCGGGGGCGCTGAGCGATGGGGTGCCGCATCGTGATTTGGTGGTGTCACCCGATCATGCGTTGCTGTTGGATGAGCATTTGATCCCGGCGAAGATTTTGGTGAACGGGCAGAGTATTCGGCAGATCAAACGCCATGGGGTGAATTATTATCATGTGGAATTGCCGTTTCATGCGGCACTGTTCGCAGAAGGGGCGCCGGCGGAATCATATTTGGACACCGGCAATCGCGGGGTGTTCACCAATAGTGCCGAGCCGCTGACGCTCTATCCGAATTTTGCCCAGACCACGCGCGAGCAGCGCGGCTGCGCGCGGTTCGTTGAGGCGGGGCCGGTGGTGGAGGCGGTGCGCGCGCGTTTGCTGGCGCGGGCTGGTATCGAGACCAGCGATGATCCGGCGTTGGTGATTGAGCAGCGGGACGATGGGGCGGCGATTATTCGCTCGCGCGTGGCGGTGCCGGGGCATTTGACGCCTGATCCTCGGGATTTGCGGCGATTAGGAGTAAAAGTGGCGGCGCTGCTGCGCGCCGATGGGCGGGTGATTGCGCTCGATGATCCGGCGTTGGTGGAAGGATGGCACGATCATGAGCAGGATGGGCGCTGGACCGATGGGGCGGCGCTGGTGCCGGTTGAACTCACCGAGGGGCAGACGGTGACGGTGCAGGTGGCGGCATCGCTTGCTTATCCGGTGACGCCGATGCGCCGGGCAGTGTCGAGTTGAGCTTGGTTTTTGCTGATCGGCCTAACCGAGCGCCTCGCGGGCGGCGGTGGCGAGTTGATCGGCGCGTTCGTTCATTGGATTGCCGGTGTGGCTGCGGACCCAGAGCCATTCGATTTGGTGGGGTTTGGCTGCGGCGAGGATTCGTTGCCAGAGATCGTAATTGGCGACCGGATCGCCTTTGGCGTTGCGCCAATTGCGCCGCACCCAGCCTTCGCGCCAGCGGGTGATGCCGAGGCGCAGATATTCGCTATCGGTGTGCAACGTGACCCGGCAGGGGCGTTTGAGCGCTTCGAGCGCGGCGGCGGCGGCGGTGAGCTCCATGCGATTATTGGTGGTGACGGGTTCAGCGCCGGATAGCTCGCGGATATGCGGGCCGGTGCAGAGAATCGCCGCCCAGCCGCCGGGGCCGGGATTGGGTTTGCAGCCGCCATCGGTCCAGATTTCGACTGGGGTGGCCTGATTTTCCGGCTCAGAGGCCATAATCGGCGCCCTCGGTCATCTGGTGGAAGGTGGTGAGGCGGCGGAGATAATCGCGAGGGTCTTTTTTGGTGACCAAGGCACCCGCCGGGGTGTTCAGCCAATCATAGAGGCGGGTGAGCAGGAAGCGCAAAGCGGCCCCCTGGCAGAGCAGCGGGACCGCGCTTTGCTCGGCTTGGGTGAGGGGGCGGATGGCTTGATAGCCTTGCAGCAGGGCGGCGGATTTGGCGCGGTTGAAGCTGAAATCAGGCTCGAAGCACCAGGCATTCAGGCAAATGGCGATGTCCAGCGCGAAAAAATCGGTGGCGGCGAAATAAAAATCGATCAGGCCAGAGATTTTGCCATCGAGGAAAAATACATTGTCGGGGAACAGATCGGCATGGATTTGGCCGCGCGGCAAGGTGGCGGGCCAGGCGGGGACAATGCGGGTGATGGCGCGATCGAGCGTTGCTTGCAGGCCCGGTTCGACCGCGTCGGCATGGTCGCGGCATTGCGCCCAGAGCGGTGGCCAGGCGGCGGGGCCGAGCGCGTTGGGGCGTTCGGTGCGATAATCCACGCCGGCGTGGTGGAGTTGGGCGAGGGCGCTGCCCAGCTCAGCGCAATGGGCAATGGTGGGGTCACGCGGCCAGACGCCGGGCAGGAAGGTGGTGATGGCGGCGGCTTTGCCGGCGAGGCGGTTGAGATTGGCACCGTTGCGCGCACGCACCGGCAGCGCGCAGGGCAGGCCGTGCTGGGCGAGATGTTCGAGCAGGCCGAGGAACCAGGGGAGATCCGCGGGATCGACCCGTTTTTCATAGAGGGTCAGGATGAAATCGCCCTGGGTGGTGCGCAGAGCGTAATTGCTGTTTTCAACCCCCTCGGCGATGCCGCGAAATGCGACGGCTTCGCCCAGATCATACTGGGCGAGAAAGGCGTTGAGCATGCCATCGGTCACTTCGGTATATACAGCCATCAGCGCCGGAGATGACCGATCGGCGAAATGATGGCAAGAGAGGGGGAGCGTAAAAATGGAGAGTGCGGTGAGTGGATTGAAGCGGGTTGCGGTGTTGGCGACGCCCTTGCTGTTGGCGGCGTGTTCGGGGTCATCGGACAAGGTTGCTTTGTTTTGCCCGACCGTGTCGGTGCTGACGCAGGCTAATCAGATCGTCAAAGCGCGGGGCAATGAGGCGAGCGTTGGGGCGCGGGAAATTTCGGCACGGATCACCGGGGTTGCCGGGACATGCGCGACGCATGGCAAGGACGAACTGTTGACGACATTTCGGATCGGCTTTGCGGCGACCCGGGGGCCAGCTTTGATTGGGGATCAGATCACCCTGCCCTATTTCATTGCGCTGACCCAGGGCGATCAGATTATTGGCAAGCAGATTGACCCGATTACGTTTGATTTCAAAAATGGCGCGACCCAAGCGGTGGCGACCACCAAGCCGATCAAGATTGAGATGCCGAATGCGCCGGTTTCAGCGCAGCAAGAGGCGTTGATTGGGTTTCAGCTTGATGCGAACGCGAGCGGCGTGACGGGCGATCAACGCTGATGGCAGCGCTGGTAACGGGCGGAGCGAAGCGGCTGGGTGCTGCGATTGTGCGCGGGCTGGCGGCCAGCGGGCGGGCGGTGGTGATCCATTATCGGGGGTCGGCGCTGGAGGCTGAGGCGTTGCGCGCCGAGATGGTGCAGGCGGGCGGGCGCGCCTTTGTGCTGGAGGCGGATTTGAGCGATCCGACTTCGGTGGCGGGGTTGATTGCGCGGGCCGAGGCGCTCGCCGGGCCGCTGGAGGTGCTGGTGAATAACGCCTCGCGCTTTGAGTTTGATCAGCCCAGCACCATTACGGCAGAAGCGATTGCGGCGCATATGGCGCCGAATTTGGTGGCACCGGTGCTGTTGGCACGGGATTTTGCCGCGTCTTGCGCGGGGCGGCACGGGGTGATTGTGAATATTCTGGATCAAAAACTGTCGAATTTGAATCCAGATTTTTTCGCTTACACGCTGTCGAAAGCGGCCCTGGCGGCGGCGACGGAAATGTTGGCGATGGCGTTTGCGCCGATGGTGCGGGTGTGCGGGGTGGCGCCGGGGCTGACCTTGATTGGCGAGCGGCAATCGGCAGAGAATTTCGCCCGTGGCCAAGCGGCGACGCCGTTGCGGCGCGGCTCGACGCCTGAGGATATTGCGGCGACGGTGCGATTTATCGTGGAGACCGGATCGGTCACCGGCACGGTGTTTTATGTGGATGCGGGCGAGCATTTGATGCGCCGGCAGCGTGATGTTTCGTTCGAGCCGGGGTGAGGCGGGGATAAGGTTGTTTTATCAAAACCATGCGTGATTGGCATTGGTGCAGCGATGTTGCGCCATGCTACAAGGAAGCATGGGAAAAAATCTGGGACAAAGATTTGGCGAAAAGCTGGCGCGGTTTTTATCAAAGCCGGTGCATATTCACGGCACCGCCCCGGCGGCCAAGCCGCACCGGTTAGCTTCCGTGTTGCAGCCGGGGGATGTGGTGCTGGTGGAGGGCAATAGCCGGATCAGCACCGCGATCAAATATCTGACTCAATCGACCTGGTCGCATGCCGCTCTTTATGTGGGGCTGGCACCGCTGCGGGCCGGGGGCGTGGCCGAGCCTTGTTTTATCGAGGCGGATATTAGCGATGGGGTGCGCTGTGTGGGCTTGAGCGAATTCGCCGAATTGCATGTGCGGATTTGCCGACCGATTGGGCTGACTGAGGTGGATTGCGCGGCGGTGATTGGGTTTGCGCGTGCGCGCATCGGCGATCGTTATGATTTGCGCAATATATGGGATCTGGCCCGGTATTTATTGCCGACGCCGCCGGTGCCGCGCCGGTGGCGGCGCCGGTTGCTCACCTTGGGCAGCGGCGATCCGACGCGGGCGATCTGTTCAAGTTTGGTGGCGCAGGCTTTTCATGCGGCGGGCTACCCGATTTTGCCGCTGGTGCGGGAGTTTCCGGCGGATGCGCCGGATTGCCCGGCTTGTGTGCGCGAGATTTTGCAAGCGCGGCATTATAGTTTTTTTGTTCCGCGCGATTTTGATGTTTCGCCTTATTTTGAAGTGGTCAAGCCGGGCTTGCCGCCGGGCTTTGATTATCGGGCGATTGAGTGGGCGAGCGAAGAGCTCGCGCCGGGTTGATAAGCTAGGGCAGAGGCGGGCGGGCGGGGCAAAAATCGGTTTACATTTTTGGTTGCGGTGTTTACCTAAACGTCAAGTGGTTTTAGGCGATGAAGGAGCATCCGCTGATGAACGCGCAGCATGTTGATGTGTTGATTGTGGGGGCCGGGCTTTCGGGCATCGGGGCGGGGTGCCATTTGCAGATGCATTGCCCGAACAAGAGCTATGCGGTGTTAGAGGCGCGCGATGCCATTGGCGGGACGTGGGATTTATTTCGCTATCCTGGAATTCGATCTGACTCCGATATGTATACGCTGGGGTATTCGTTCCGCCCATGGACGCTGGCGAAAGCGATTGCCGATGGCCCTGCGATTTTGAATTATGTGCGCGAGACGGCGCGTGACTATGGCGTTGATCAACATATCCGGTTTCATCATGCGGTGAAGCGGGCGCATTGGTCATCAAGCGAGGCGCTATGGACCGTTGAGGCAGAGGTGGGGGCAGCGCGTGATTTGGTGGTGTTTACCTGCAATTTCCTGTTCATGTGCAGCGGCTATTATGATTACGCTGAAGGGCATAATCCGGAATTTGCCGGGGCGGACAGTTTTGCCGGGCGCTTGGTGCATCCGCAGCATTGGCCGGAGGATTTGGATTATGCCGGCAAGCAAGTGGTGGTGATTGGCAGTGGTGCGACGGCGGTGACGCTGGTGCCGGCGATGGCCGAAAAGGCGGCGCATGTGGTGATGTTGCAGCGTTCGCCGACCTATGTGGTATCGCGCCCGGCGGAAGATGCGTTTGCCAACACGCTGCGCGATTATTTGCCGGGGAAGCTTGCTTATGCGCTGGCGCGCTGGCGCAACGTGTTATTGACCATGTTTTTCTATCAATTGGCGCGCCGACGCCCGGCGAAGGTGAAAGAACAATTGATTGCCTTGGCGCGTCAGCAACTTGGTGACGCGGTGGATGTCGAAACTCATTTCAGGCCGCGCTATAATCCTTGGGATCAGAGATTATGCTTGGTGCCGGATGGTGATTTGTTTCGGGTGTTGAAGGCGGGAACCGCCTCGGTGGTCACGGATCAGATTGAGCGTTTTACCGAGGCGGGGATTCTGACCAAATCGGGCACGATTTTGCCCGCGGATATTATTGTGACGGCGACCGGTTTGAAATTGAAGCTACTGAGCGGGCTTGAGATTTTTGTTGATGGGGTGCGCGCCGATTTATCAAAGACGATGAATTACAAAGGCATGATGAATAGCGATATTCCGAATATGGCCTCATCATTTGGCTATACCAACGCCTCATGGACGCTGAAATCGGATTTGACGGCGGCTTATGTGTGCCGACTGCTTAATTATATGGATCAGCATGGCTATGGCCAATGCACCCCCCGGCAGACCGATCCGACGGTGCGGGAAGAGCCGTTTCTGGATTTCAGCTCCGGTTATGTGCAGCGCGCGATCCATCAATTGCCCAAGCAAGGCTCAAAGAAGCCTTGGAAACTCTATCAAAACTATATTCTTGACTTGATAACGCTGCGTTATGGGCAGGTGAATGACGGCACGATGGAGTTTGTCCGGCGGCAACCCGCGCAGCGCGCGGCCTGATCGGGGCGGGTGCGGCGGGGCTGATCATCAAAAAGGCGCGATGACCTTGCGATCATCGCGCCTCCAACGCCTATCCAGTTAGAACCGGTAGTGTTGGTTAGTGCATGGCGTGAACGGTGTATTTGCCGTTGTTCCAGATATAGATGGCATAAGCCGCCGGAACCACGTCACCAATTTTGTTGAAGCGAATTTCGCCGAGCACGGTATTCCACGGACCACCGGCTTTCAGCTCCTTGGCGACGACCAGCGGCTTGATGCTGTGCGCTTTTTTCGCCGCTTCAGCCCAGACCTGGATGGTTGCGTAGGAGTAGAGCACGTAGCCGCCCGGGTTTTGACCTTTGGCGGACAGCTCTTTCACCACGGCAGCCGCAGACGGGCTTTTTTCAGCCGGCGGCGGGAAGGTGAACAGCATGCCTTGCGCGGCGGGGCCGGCAATTTGCCAAAGCTGATCGGTCGCCATCGCGTCTTCCCCGAAATATTGCGGGTGATAGCCTTGGGCGGCACCTTCGCGCTCCATGATGCCGGCATCGGCGTAGTAGCCACCGATATAAACGAGGCCGATACCATCTTGCTTCAGGCGGCTGATCAGGGCGGAGTAGTCTTTTTCGCCGGCGGTGTAAGAGGCATTATAGGCCACTTTGACGCCGAGCTTTTTCAGGTTCATCCGCACCTGATCGGCGATGCCTTTGCCGTAGGTGGAATTATCATCGAGGACGGCGATTTTGTCCTTGGCGAAATGGGCTTTGATGTAGTTAGCGGCAACTTTGCCTTGCTCGTCATCGCGGCCGCAAACGCGGAACGTGTTCCACGAGCCTTGATCGGTATATTGCGGGTTGGTTGACGCGGGCGAGATTTCGAGAATGCCGTTCTCGCTATAGACTTTGCTCGCCGGAATGGTTGACGCCGAGCAGAAATGGCCATCGACCATCACCACATGATCGGCGACCAATTGGTTTGCCACGGTGACGGCCTGTTTCGGATCGCAGGCATCATCGACGGTGATCGCTTCGACTTTTTTGCCGAGCACGCCGCCATGGGCGTTGAGATCGGCGACCGCCTGATTGGCGCCATTGACCAACTGGGTGCCGAACGCGGCGTTAGAGCCGGTCATCGGGCCGGCCACGCCGATCTTGACTTGCGCTTGTGCGGCGCCGGCGGTGAGGCAGAGCCCCAGAGCCGTCATCGCGGCGACTTTGTAAAACTTGTTCCCCAAAACACTCGCTCCTTGATTGCTAGTCGTTACGTTTTCAGTTTTTATCAATGCCCGCCCTCCAGATACGCTGCTTTGATTTCTGGCCGGGCCAGCAATTCGGCACCCTCCCCTTGCATGGTGATGGCACCGTTCACAAGCACATAGCCTCGATGAGCGAGGCGCAATGCCTGATAGGCGTTCTGCTCGACCAATAGCACGGTCAAGCCCAGCTCACGATTGAGCTGGCGAATAGCTCCAAAAATTTGTTTGACCACCAGCGGCGCGAGGCCGAGGCTTGGCTCATCGAGCATCAAAAGATCGGGCTTGGACATCAAAGCGCGCGCAATCGCTAACATTTGCTGTTCGCCGCCCGAGAGGGTGCCGCCGCGCTGGTTGATCCGCTCTTTGAGGCGGGGGAACAAATCAAACATCAAGGCAAGTTGTTTGTCATAATCAGCGAATTTGACGACTTGTGCGCCCATCAGCAGATTTTCTTCAACACTCATGCGCGGAAAAATGCGCCGCCCTTCCGGTGCGTGGGCGATGCGCTTGCGCGCAATGTCATGCATCGCGCATTGGGTGATGTCTTCGCCTTGATAGATGATGCTGCCGGAACGAGCGCGCGGGTTGCCGCAAATCGTCATCATCAGGGTTGATTTACCCGCACCGTTCGCACCGATCAGAGTGACGATTTCACCTTTTTCGACGGTCAAATCAATCCCGCGCAGCGCTTGGATTTGGCCGTAAAAGGCGGTCACACCGGAGAGAGAAAGCATAACACTCATTGCGCGGCCACCGGAACATCGAGATCATCATCATCACCCTCGCCCAGATAGGCGGCGATGACGGCTTGGTTGGTGCGGATTTCAGCGGGCGTGCCATCGGCGATTTTTTTACCGTGATCGAGCACGATGATATGATCGGATATTTTCATCACCACGCCCATATCATGCTCGATCAGCAGCAAAGAGCAACCGGCGGCACGGATTTTCAAGAGCAGCGCGTTGAGCTCTTCGCTTTCGCGCGGATTGAGGCCGGCTGCCGGTTCATCAAGGCAGAGCAACACCGGATCGGTACACATGGCGCGGGCAATTTCGAGGCGACGTTGGGCACCATAGGGCAGCGAGGCGGCGGGTTCGTCGGCGCGTTCGGTTAGGCCGGTGGCATCCAACCAATATTTGGCGCGCTCTAGGGCCTCGGCCTCGACGCGGCGGTAGCGTCCAAGCCCGAGCACGGCGAGGAGGGTAAACCCGGTGGCCGCTTGCAGCCGATTATGCTGCGCTACCATCAGATTTTCCAGCACGGTCATGCCACCGAACAGGCGGATATTTTGGAAGGTGCGCGCCACCCGGCCCCGCTTGGCGATGGCAAAGCCGGGTAGGCGATGCAGTGCCAGCGTTGATTGGTCCTCGCGATGGATGGTGATTTCGCCCTCGCTGGGCCGATAAAAGCCGGTGATGCAGTTAAAGACCGTGGTTTTACCTGCACCGTTCGGGCCGATCACCGCTGTGATTTCGCCACGGATGGCGGTGAAGGACAAGCGGGAGACGGCGGTTAGACCGCCGAATCGCATGACCAGATCACGAACCTCGAGCAATGTTGTCATTAGCCATGGCCCTCGGACATCAGTTCGCTTGAGATTTGCTGACGTTTCCCTAACGCGATGGAGGGCGTGCGGGTGGAGACGAAGCCACGCGGACGGACGACCATCATGATGACCAGCGCCAAACCGAAAAACAACATGCGATAGATTGATAAATCTTGCAGCAGCGCGGGGATGCCGATCATCACCACGGCGGCAAGGGCGACGCCGAGTTGGCTGCCCGCCCCGCCCAGCACCACGATGGCCAGAACGGTTGCCGATTCGATGAAGGTGAAACTATCGGGGCTGATGAAATTTTGGCGGGTGGCGAAAAAACAGCCGGCGAAGCCGCCAAACATGGCGCCGATGGCGAAGGCGGTGAGTTTGGTGTTGCGCACATTGATGCCGAGCGAGCGGCAGGCGATTTCATCTTCGCGCAAGGCTTCCCAGGCGCGGCCCATGGGCAGGCGGCGCAGGCGCAGCGTGACCCAATTGGTGAGCAGGGCGAGGACGAAGATGATGTAATAAAGATAGGTGGTGAGTTGCTTGGGGTCTGGATCGATCCCGAAAAATCCCGAGAATGTGCCGGGCCCGCCGCCGAGATTGAAGTTCAGACCAAAGAAGGTGGGGTGCGGAATGTTATAGATGCCATTCGGCCCGCCGGTGAGGGAAATCCAGTTGGTGATGACAAGGCGAATAATTTCACCAAAGGCGAGCGTGACGATGGCGAGATAATCGCCGCGCAGCCGCAGAACCGGAAAGCCGAGACACATGCCCCAGATGGCGGCGAAAATGCCGGATAGCGGCAGGCACTCCCAGAACGTCAAATGATAATAATGCGCGAGCAGTGCAAACGAGTAGGCCCCGACGGCGTAAAACGCGACATAGCCGAGATCGAGCAAACCGGCCAAGCCGACGACGATGTTAAGGCCCCAGCCGAGCATCACATAGGTCATCACCAGCACGCCGAGATCGATATAGAAATTGGCGATGCCAGGCACTAACGGCAGCAGGGCGGCGCTGGCGAGCAAGAGCGGGGCGACATATTTGCCCGCCGAGGCCACGCGGGCGGCCCGCCAGGCGGCGCGGCCCTGATGCACGCGACGCTCTTGCCAGATCAGCACCAGCAGACGGGCGAGCATGGCGAGGACGACACCGATGACCAGCAATTTAGGCCGATAATGCAGCACCAGCCCGTTGGTTTCGCCATGCAGGCGCAAACCGATGAAGGGCACAAAAATGGCGAGGGCGAGCAGACCGACCCCGCCGGCGTCGCGGATATAGCGAATTAGCGTGTCGCGGCCACCCTGCGCCGAGCGCACATCAGACATTGATCAGACCTTCTCGATATCGGCGCGACCGAGCAAGCCGGTGGGCATGAACATCAGCACAATCGCGAGGATCGAATAGACGGCGACGTCCTTATAGGCAATTGTTGCGTATCCGGACCAGAACGATTCGATCAGGCCGATGAGCAAGCCACCGAGCACCGCACCGGGCAGGCTGCCGATGCCCCCTAGCACGGCGGCGGTGAAGGCCTTGATGCCGGCGTTGAAGCCGATGAAGAAATTGATCACCCCGTAATAGCTGAGGAACATGATGCCGGCGACGGCAGCGAGGGCGGAGCCGATGACGAAGGTGAGGCTGATCACCCGATTGGTGTTGACGCCGAGCAAAGCGGCCATTTTTGCATCTTGCTCAATCGCGCGCATCGCCCGACCGAGCGGGGTTTTGGTGACGATGTAGGTGAAAATGCCGAGCGTTACCAAGGTGGTGACAATGATCGCGATTTGCATATACGACATTTGCACAACGAAACCATGCTGCTGCATGATTTTAAAACCACCGGGAATCGGCTCAGGAATGGCGCGATCTTTGGCGCCTTGCGAGGTTTGCACGAAATTCTCTAACAAAATTGACATGCCGATCGCCGAGATCAGCGGGGCGAGGCGGAACGAGCCGCGCAACGGGCGATAGGCCGCGCGTTCGATGGTGAAGCCATAGACCCCGCACAGCGCGACCGAGACCAACAATGCAACGAGCAAGCCGACAGGGACGGCGGCGATGCCCATGCCTGAAAAAGCGGTGAGCACGATGATACCGACATAAGCGCCGACCATGAACACATCGCCATGGGCAAAATTGATCATGCCGATGATGCCGTAAACCATGGTGTAGCCGACAGCGATCAACCCGTAGACCATGCCCAGCGTGATTCCGTTGATTAATTGCTGTAACGCGTACGCTACCATGCAGCCCTCCGAATATATCTTTTATTTTGATGCCGTTAGCATTGTCCCCGAACGCGCGGTGATAACCACATTTTCGTGAGGTTGGCAATGCAGCCTGGACAATCGATGCAATTAAATTGCGCCTAGATGCAGAGACAATGATGATGTATTACGTAAGCGGCAATTCAAGGAATACGTCATGAATGATCATTTTCGGACCAAAACCGCGCTGATTACTGGGGCATCAAGTGGAATCGGGGCGGCAATGGCGCGTGATTTGGCCCAAGCTGGTGCCAATCTGGTGTTGGTGGCCCGGCGGGCCGATCGGCTGGAGGCTTTGGCCGCCGAGTGCCGATTATTCGGGGTGAACGCGGTGGTTGCCCCTACGGATTTGGCGGATTTTCAGGCGCGCGTGGATTTGGCCGAACGATTTTCGACCGTGGATGTGCTGATCAATAATGCCGGGCTTGGCGTATTTGGTGCGCTGGCGACTGCGGATTGGGGCAGGGTTGATGCCATGTTAGCAGTGAACATCACGGCACTGACTCATTTGACCCGGCTCTTCGCGCCGTTGATGAGCCAGCGTGGCTATGGGCGGATTATGCTGGTCGCCTCCACTGCGGCGTTTCAGCCGGTACCGCTTTATGCGGCTTATGCGGCGAGCAAATCCTATGTGCTCTCACTCGGCGAGGCGCTGGATGTGGAATTGGCGCCGCAGGGGGTTCGGGTTTCGGTGTTGTGCCCTGGCGTGACCGAGACCGAGTTTTTTGCGGTGGCTGATCAAACGCGCTCGGACTTCACCAAGAAATCGGCAATGACCGCGAGCGAGGTGGCACGAATCGGGCTTGATGCCTTGGCCAAAGGGCGCTCAAGCGTGGTGGCGGGCACGATGAATGCGGCGATGGCGTTCGGCACGCGCTTGGCACCCCGGGCGCTGGCGGCGAAAATTGCCTATCGCACGATCAAGCCGTGATGGTCTGATGATGGTGGAGGGCGCGCAGACGATCCATGCCGAATTGATTGCAGTGCTGGTGGCGGTGACGCGGGGCGTGCCGCGGGTGCTGACCTTGGCGGATGGGAGTGCGCTGCCGGAAGGACCGCTGGAGCCGACCCATCGTTCGTTGCAAGCGGGGTTGCGCGCCTGGGTTGAGCGGCAGACGCATCATCCGCTCGGCTATGTCGAGCAGCTTTATACCTTTGCCGATCAGGCGCGCAGCGCTGAAGCGCGCACCGAAGGGCGCAGCATTTCAATTTCCTATTTGGGCTTGACCCGCGAGGCGGCGCCGCAAGGGGCGATTTCGTGGCAGGATTGGTATCGTTATTTTCCCTGGGAGGATCGGCGGAGCGAAACCAAGCGCGAGCCGACGCTGCTAGAAGCGCCGATCCGCGACGGGTTGGCGCGCTGGCAGGGCCGCGATGCGACGCGCCGGATGCGGGTGGCCAATGCGTTCGGGTTGGATGGGGTGGCGTGGAACGAGGAATTGGTGCTCGCGCGGTATCAGTTACTCTATGAGGCCGGCTTAGTGCATGAGGCCGCGCGCGATGGCCGGGCGGCGCATGGTGCGCTGGTCTCCGGCACGCCGATGGCGGCGGATCATCGCCGAATTTTGGCGACCGCGATCAGCCGGTTGCGGGCGAAAATTAAGTATCGACCGGTGGTGTTCGAATTGTTGGCTGAGAGTTTTTCATTGCTGGATCTGCAACGCTGCGTCGAGGCGTTGGCGGGGCAGCGCATGCATAAATCGAATTTTCGGCGGGTGATGGAGGCACAGAACCTGTTGGAAGAGACCGGAAAATTCACCTCAGGGCCGGGCCGGCCGGCGAAACTATTCCGGTTTCGCGAAGCGATCCGGGCCGAGCGGGACATCACCGATACGCGACTGCCGATGGTGCGGACTTGACTTTATTATACTCATTCTTAGTATAATTGGCTTGTTACGCGGCTGTTCGTCGCGTTTTTTTGAACCCTAATTATACTCAAATTGAGTATAATGGAGCGACCCATGACGATGCTGGTTTCCGATCCGGCTTACGCCGCCCTCGCGCATCATATGCCGCCGGCGGAGTTTGCGCTGTTGCAGGAGGATATTTCTGCCATCAGGCGGCTCAAACATGCGCGTAACGCGATTATTCTCGCGCATAATTACCAAACCCCGGAAATTTATCATGGGGTTGCCGATATCACCGGCGATAGCCTGGCGCTGGCCCGCGAGGCGGTGACGGCGCAGGCGGATGTGATTGTGATGGCCGGGGTGCATTTCATGGCGGAGACCGCCAAGCTGCTCAATCCCAGCAAAATCGTGCTGATCCCGGATGCGCGCGCGGGTTGTTCGCTTGCCGAGAGCATTACGGCTGAGGATGTGCGCGGGTTGCGGGCGCGCTATCCGGGTGTGCCGTTGATTGCTTATGTGAATACATCGGCGGCGGTGAAGGCGGAGGTGGATTATTGCTGCACCTCGGGCAATGCCAAGCAGGTGGTGGAGTTCGCGGCCAAGGCGGCGGGGACGGACCGGGTGGTGATGCTGCCGGATCGATATTTGGCGGCGAACACGGCGCGCGAGACATCGGTGCAGATTATCCCCTGGGATGGCGCTTGCGAGGTGCATGAGCGGTTTACCCGTGCCGATATTGCGCAGGTACGGGCGCAATATGACAATGTGACGGTGCTGGCCCATCCGGAATGTCCGGAAGAAGTGATTGCAGCGGCGGATTTTGCGGGCTCCACAGCGGGGATGGCGCAGTTCATCGCGAAACATCAGCCGGCGCGGGTGGCGCTGATTACCGAATGTTCGATGAGCGATAATCTGGCCTCGCAATTTCAGGGCGTGGATTTCGTGAAGCCCTGCAATTTGTGCCCGCATATGAAGCGGATCAATTTGGGCAATATTCGCCGGGCGCTGGAGACGATGACGGGTGCGATCGAGATTGATCCGGACTTGGCCGCACGGGCGCGGGTTTCGGTTGAGCGGATGCTGGCGATATGACCGATTTTCAGGCGTTGACTGATCGGCCAGTGATTATCGGCGGCGGCTTGGCCGGGCTTGCCGCTGCGCTGGAAGCGGCACCGCGCCCGGTGGTGCTGATAACGGCGGGCACGCTGAGCGATGGCGCGGCGAGCCTGTGGTCGCAAGGCGGGATTGCCGCGGCGATTGGCGCGGATGATGATGTGACATTGCATGGCGCCGACACCATGGCGGCGGGTGATGGGCTGTGCGACCCGGTGGCGGTGGCGCGGATTATTGGCGCCGGGCCCTCTGTGATTGAGCGGCTGGTGGCGCTGGGCGTTGGGTTTGACCGGGATGCCACCGGGGCCATTGCGCTGGGGCTGGAGGCTGCGCATGCGCGGCGGCGGATTGTGCATGTGCGCGATCATACCGGAGCGGCGGTGACGGCGGCGGCGGCGGCTGCGGTGCGGGCGGCGGCGCATGTGACCTTGATTGAGCATGCGGCGGCGTTGCAAATCGCGACGCATGAGGGGCGGGTGATCGGCGTTTGGATCGCAACGCCGGATCAAATATTGTTTTTGCGCACCGGGGCGGTGCTGGTGGCGACCGGCGGGGCGGCGGGGCTGTATCGCGCCTCCAGCGCGCCGAGTGGGGCGACCGGCTCGGGCCTCGCTTTGGCCGCCGAGGCGGGTGCGACATTGCGCGATTTAGAATTCATGCAGTTTCACCCGACCGGATTGGATGCCGGTGCCTCGCCCTTGCCGTTGATTTCCGAGGCGGTGCGCGGCGAAGGGGCGGTGCTGGTGGATGAGACCGGGGCGCGCTTCATTGATGAGTTGCTGCCGCGCGATGTGGTCGCGCGGGCGATTCATGCCCATCAATTGCAAAATCATCGCTGTTTTCTGGATGCGCGGGCGATTGGTGAACGGTTTCACACGCGGTTTCCCTCCATCGCGGCCTCCTGTGCGCGGGCGGGGATTGATCCGGCGCAAATGCCGATGCCGGTCACGCCGGTGGCGCATTATCATATGGGCGGGATTGCGGTGGATGCGGCGGGGCAAAGCAGCGTGCCGGGGCTGTTTGCCGCCGGTGAGGCGGCGAGCACCGGGCTGCATGGGGCGAACCGGCTGGCGAGCAATTCGCTCCTCGAAGCGTTCGTGACCGGGGCGGATGTTGGGTTTTTGTTTCGCACGCTGGATGCCACGGGGGCTGACCAGCGGATTGGGTTGGTGAGCGGCCCGGCGGCGGACCCGGCATCGCTGCGGATGATCCGCTCGGTCATGGATCGTGATTTGTTCGTGCAGCGCAACCGGGCCGGTTTGCGGCGGGCGATGGCGGAATTTTTGCCGCTGGCGACGCGCAACCAGGCCGCCTTGGTGGCGCTGATGATGGCGGTGGCGGCGTATGATCGCCATGAAAGCCGGGGCGGGCATTCGACCAGCGATTATCCGGCGCGCAGTGCTGCGGCGCCGGTGTCATCAACCCTGACCCGTGCCAGCGCGTTGCAGCGCGCCCAGGTTATTTTGCGCCAGAGGATTGCCGCATGAGCTTGCCCGATTTGCTGATTGAGCCGGTGATTCGCGCAGCCCTTGCCGAGGATTTGGGCCGGGCCGGCGATATTACCACCGAGGCGGTGATTCCGGCGGATACACGGGCGACTGTGCATTTCGTGGCACGCGAGCCGGGTGTGATTGCCGGGCTTGCTTGTGCGCGCATCGCTTTTGCGCTGCTCGACCCAAGCTTGCTGTTCGTGCCGGTGCTGGCGGATGGCGCGCGCGTGGCGCCGGGCGATGTGATTGCGCGGGTGGCCGGGGCGGCAAGACCGATTCTCTCCGCGGAGCGGGTGGCGCTGAATTTTCTGGCCCAGCTTTCGGGCGTGGCGAGCGCGACGGCGGGGATTGTCGCGGCGATTGCGCATACCAAGGCGCGGTTGAGCTGCACGCGCAAGACCGTGCCGAATTTGCGGTTTTTGCAAAAATACGCGGTGCGGGCGGGGGGCGGCGCGAATCATCGGTTCGGCCTCGATGATGCGGTGCTGATCAAGGATAATCATATTGCGATGGCGGGCGGAGTTGGCGTTGCGATTGCGCGGGCGCGGGCTTGCGTGGGGCATTTGGTGAAAATTGAATGCGAGGTGGATACGCTGGCGCAGTTGGAACAGGCGCTGGCGGCTGGGGCGGATGCGGTGCTGCTGGATAATATGACCCCTGCCCTGCTGCGCGAGGCGGTGGCCATGATTGGCGGGCGGGCAATTGCCGAGGCGTCCGGGCGCATCACGCCGGCCAGCGCACCGGCGATTGCCGAGAGCGGGGTGGATTTGATTTCGGCGGGTTGGTTGACCCATAGCAGCCGCGCTCTGGATATTGGGCTCGATTTCGTGGAATAGTGCGTCCATGACACGCACCCCGATGATGACGGCGACGCTGCTGGGTCTGGCCGGGACCATTCCGTTTATCGCGCTGCTCGCGATTATCGCGACCCGCCCGCTCGATGCGCCGACGGCGACGGTGAGCATTATCGATTATGGCGCGGTTATTCTGAGTTTTCTCGGCGCGGTGCATTGGGGATTTGCCCTGGAGCCGGGCGGCATGGTGCGTGACGCGCGGGCCAATGATCAGCGGCTGGTGTTCGGCGTGCTGCCCGCGTTGATTGGGTTCTTCGCGTTGATTTGCGTCACCCCGCTCGGCGCGCCGCGCCTCGCCCTTGCGGTGCTGATTGCCGGATTTTTCGCGACGATCCTGGCCGAGACGGTGGGGAAAGGGCGCGATTTGGTGCCAGCGAAATATCTGGTGCTCCGCTGGGTGGTGAGCTTGGTGGTGCTGCTGGTGTTGGTCGCGACCTTGTTCATCACGCTGGTGGGGATGCGGCAGGCTTAGGGGGCGTTCGGCATGACGATCCCGAGCTATGAGGCTCTCATGCTGCCGATCCTTAACGTGGTTGAGCAGAAGCAATATTCCATGCGCGAGTTGATTGAGCGGGTGGAAACGGACCTTGGATTGTCCGAGGACGAGCGCAACGCCCTGATCCCAAGTGGCAAGATATCCATTATCGCCAGCCGCACCCACTGGGCAAAAACATATTTAAAACAAGCCGGTTTGGTTTCGCAGCCAAGCAGAGGATATGTGCAGATCACACCGTTGGGACGGTCGGTTCTCGCCGAAGCTCCAGATCATATCGACGGGGCATACTTAAGGCGATTTGAAGCGTTTCGGGAATTTTTAGCGCGCGCTAAAACCAAAACCGAACCATTGGTGCCGATATCGGCCCAGAACCACGATGATCGCCTATCCGCCATCGACACGGGGGCTGCCTCCGCTGGTCCGTTTACCAGTGTCAGCACCCCGGATGAGCAGATTGAAGCGGCGTTAATCACGCTGAATGAGACGTTGCGCGAAGCATTAATGGACCGGATTTTAGCCGTAAGTCCAACCTTCTTCGAACAACTTATTATCGATTTACTCTTGGCGATGGGTTATGGCGGTTCGCGATACGAGGCGGGCGAACGGCTCGGCAAATCCGGCGATGGCGGCATTGATGGTGTTATCCGCGAAGACCTGCTCGGACTTGATCGCATCTATTTGCAGGCTAAGCGCTATCAGCCGGGCAATTCTGTGGATGGCGAGTCTGTTCGCGCATTCTTGGGCGCGTTGATCAGCCAAGGGGCGCAAAAAGGGGTGTTCATTACCACTTCGTCGTTTACCAAACAGGCGCTCCGAGTAGCTGAGCAGGCGGGTGCATTGCGATTGATTTTGATCGACGGTGTTGAACTAACGCGATTAATGATCCGGTTCAATGTTGGTGTGCGGGTTGTCCGACAGATTGAACTGAAGCGGATTGATCTGGGCTATTTCGACACTGACGAGTCGGATTAGACGTATCCTCTGGCATCGCGTGGCGTAAGTTCCAAACAAATCGCAAAAAAGGGCGTGACCTTGTGGGTCACGCCCTTTGACCAGTGGCGCTCGGTTAGAACGCCGCGTCTTCGAATTCCATCATCGTCGCGGAGCCGGAGCGAATGGCGGCGAGCAGGGCGCCGGTTTGCGGTAATAGGCGCTCCATGAAGAATTTCGCTGTTTGCACCTTGGCCCGATAGAATTGGCCTTCGCCCACATCCTCGGCTTTTGGTGCGGCGATGGCGACCATGCGCGCCCAGACGAAGGCGAGTGCGGTGAGTCCGAACAGGCGCAGATAATCGACCGAGGCGGCGCCGATTTCATCATGATTGGACATGGCGTTTTCCATGATGAAGCCGGTGGCTTCCTGCATATGTTCGATCGCTTGTTGCAGCGGCGGCAGGAACGGTTCTAGCGCTTCGTTATCGGCATGAGCCTCGATAAATTCCATTACCGGATCGAGGAAGCGGGTGAGCAGGCGCCCGCCATCTTGCGGCAATTTGCGCCCGACCAGATCAAGCGCTTGAATGCCGTTGGTGCCTTCATAGAGCATCGAGATGCGCGCATCACGAACATATTGTTCGATGCCGTGGTCGCGAATATAGCCGTGCCCGCCATAGGTTTGCACCGCGAGGGAGGCAATTTCAAAGCCCATGTCGGTGAACATCGCTTTGACCACCGGGGTCATCAGCGAGGAGAAATCATCGGCGACTTGTTTCGCATCTTCATCGGTCGATTTGTTCAGGATTTCGAGCTCGCGCGCGACCCAACCGGCGAGACCCCGGCACCCTTCGATATAGGCGCGCATGGTGAGCAGCATACGGCGCACATCAGGATGCACCAAGATCGGGTCCGCTTGCTTGTCCGGCGCTTTGGTGCCGGTGAGTGAGCGGCCTTGGATGCGGTCACGCGCATAGGTAACGGCGTTTTGATAAGCGGTTTCGGCGATGCCGAGACCCTGAATACCCACGGATAGACGCTCAGTGTTCATCATTTTGAACATGCCGGCGAGGCCCTTATTCGGCTCGCCGACCAGCCAGCCTTTCGCGCCATCAAAACTCATGGCGCAGGTGGCGGAGGCTTTGATGCCCATTTTATGCTCAATGGCGGTGCATTGCAGGCCATTGCGCGGGCCGAGCGAGCCATCTTCGCGCACCAGGAATTTCGGCACCACGAACATCGAAATGCCTTTTACCCCGCGCGGCGCATCCGGCAGGCGGGCGAGCACCAGATGGATGATGTTTTCGGTCAAATCATGCTCGCCGGCGCTGATGAAAATCTTGTTGCCGGTGATGCTGTATGAGCCATCCGGGTTCGGCTCGGCCTTGGTGCGCAGCATGCCCAGATCGGTGCCGCAATGCGGCTCGGTGAGGCACATGGTGCCGGACCATTTGCCGGTGACGAGGTTGGGCAGATAGGTTTTTTTCTGCTCCTCGCTGCCAACGTGGGATAGAGCGACGTAAGCGCCATGGGTCAAGCCGGGATACAGACCAAAGGCGACATTGGCCGAGCAGAGCATTTCTTCGACCATCATCGCCGCCGGGATCGGCATGCCTTGGCCACCCCATTCGGGGGCTGCGGCCATCGAACTCCAGCCACCCTCGCAGAACGCTTTATAGGCATCCTTGAAGCCGGTGGGTGTGCGGACGACGCCGTTTTCATAGACGCAGCCTTCAAGATCACCAACCTGATTGAGCGGGAACAGCACGTTCTCCGCCATTTTCGCGGCTTCTTCCAACACTGAATCCATCAATTCCGGCGTGAAATCCGCATTGCCGGGCAGTTCAGTGATGGTGCTGCTGTCGAATAATTCGTGCAACACAAAGCGCATATCCTGGATCGGGGCATGATAGACGGGCATGGGTAACGCTCCTTTTGACGAACGATAACAGGTACAAAGGTGTCGAGATCAATTCCGCAAGGGTTTGCCGGTATCGATAATTTGCTTGATCCGCGCTTGGGTTTCCTTGGTACGGAACAGGGCCATGAAGGCTTCGCGCTCCAAATCCATAATCGCGGCTTGGGGCACCGGATCGATGATATCGATATCGCCGCCGGTGAGCACGCGCGCGAGATGCGTTGCCACCGTAACGTCATGCGGGGTGGCGATGCCTTTTTTGCGAAACTCATTGACGGCCATGGCGAGGCCGGTGCGCCCGGTCGCGCCGGGCAATTGCAGAGGTGCCGGGTCAGGCGGCGGCGCGTAGCCGGGCACCATGGCCAGCGCCCGCGCTTTGGCATCTGCGAGCACACGGGTGCGGTTCATGGTGATGCCATCGGTCGGGCGGAGGAATTTCAGTGCCTGCGCCTCGGTGGCTGAGAGGCTGACTTTCGCCGTCGAGATCATTTCGAACACTTTGGCCACGGCCGGCATTGGGCCGCGCGGCATTTTCGGATCGGCCTGCCAACGGGTGAGCATTTGGGTGCAACCGCCCCAGCCGGGAACCAAGCCGACACCGGCTTCAACCAGGCCGATATAGGTCTCGGCATAGGCTTGCACGCCAGCGCAATGCAGCAGGATTTCGCAGCCACCGCCCAAGGCGCGACCGGCGGGCGCGGCGACGATGGGGACCGGGGCCGTGCGCATCAATTGATAGACGCGCTGACCTTCCTTGATGGTGCCTTCAATTTTGCCCCACATGCGCAAATTGGCCGCAAACATCGCAAGGCCAAGATTGGCACCGACCGAGAAATTTTCCTTGCCGGGGCCTGCGCGCAAATCCTCTGAATAGATCACCATTGCTTTGTAGGATTTCTGTACCAGGGCGATGGTTTTTTCGAGGAGTGCCAGAATATCGCCATCAAGCGCATTCATAATCGAATGGAATTCGACGCAGAGCACGCCATCGCCAATATCCCAGACCGACGCGGATTTATTGCCCAGCACCGGCTTGGCACCGCGCTTGACATCCTCAAGCAATAACACCCCATCGGGGCGCAGCACCGGGTGGTAGGCACCATCCAAGCCGAATTGCAGCAGGGTGCGGCCTTCGGTTTTATAGAATTTGCCATCGCCGATTTTGCTGAGCACCGGCGGGACTGGAATTGAAAGTTCGGTGAGCTTGCTTGCAACATAGGGCGCGCCCAATTTATCGATCAGCTCGAACGGGCCGTATTTCCAGGTATAGCCCAGGCGCATTGCCTCATCGATGCTGGCAATATCCGGCGCTATTTCACCGAGCAAAGATGCGGCATAGGCTAACACCCGGCCCAGCACACCCCAGGCATAGTGGCCGGGCTTGGAGGTGGCGCCAACCAGCTTTTTCAAATCCTTTTTTGCATCCGCGACTTCGGTGATTTTGGGGCGGATGCTGGCGCGCCATTCAAGGCGGCCTTGGGCGGCGGCGGCGAGGGACAAGGTTTGCTTGACCCGCTCAGCGCCCCGGCCTTGGCTGCGGTAAAACCCGCCTTTGCCTTTTTTGCCGGTATAGCCTTCGGCGATCAGTTTTTCGATGAAGGATACATCGCGGTTCATGCTGTGGAACGGATCGGATGGGGGCAGCAGCCGCGCGAGCGAGGCATTCACGTGCGGGCCAAGATCAATGCCGACGAGATCCATCAAGCCAAACACGCCGGTTGAAGGAAAACCCATCGGTTTGCCCATGATGGCATCGGCCTCTTCGACCTCAAGACCGAGATCAAGGGCGAGGACCATCGCGGTTTGGATCCAATAGGTGCCAATGCGGTTGGCGATGAAACCCGGTGTATCGTTACAAATGATAACGGACTTGCCCAAGGTAACATCGCAGAATTGTTGCAGTTTGCGCACTGCATCGGGCGTGTTCGCTGAGCTGGTGACCAACTCTAACAGGCGCATATAGCGCGGCGGGTTGAAAAAATGCGTAATCATGAAATCGGGTTTCAGGCTCTCATCCATCCCCGATGTCAGTTCGGCCAAGGGGATCGTCGAGGTGTTAGAGGACACCACCGACCCTGGCTTGCGCACGCGCGCGAGGCGGGCATAGAGCGCTTGTTTAATGTCTAGCCGTTCGATCACGGCTTCCACGATCCAGTCACATTCGGCCAGACTATCGAAATCATCTTCGGTATTGCCCGGCGTGATCAGCTTGGCGGCGGCTGACGACATGAGCGGATTGGGCTGGGCTTTTTTGAATCGCTCAATCGCCGCTTTAGCGATGGCGTTCCGGTCGGCACTGCCCGGCTTGACGATGTCGAGCAGCTTGACCTTGACCCCGGCATTGGCGACGTGAGCGGCAATCGCCGCCCCCATCACGCCCGCGCCGATCACGGCAACGGATTTTATTTCAGACATCAGACCGCCTCCAGCACCGTGGCGATGCCTTGACCACCACCGATACATTGGGTGGCGAGCGCATATTTGCCGCCTTCGCGCTTGAGCAATTGCGCGGCTTTGCCGGTAATGCGCGCGCCCGTGGCGCCGAGCGGATGGCCAAGGGCAATGGCGCCGCCATCCAGATTGACCGTCGCGGGGTCAAGCTCCAAATCCCGAATGCAGGCAAGGGCTTGCGAGGCGAAGGCTTCGTTCAGCTCGACCACGTTCAAATCCCGCGCGGTGAGGCCAGCGCGGGCGAGGGCTTTGCGCGATGCCGCGACCGGGCCGATACCCATAATATCTGGCGCGCAGCCCGCGACGGCGGTTGATTTGATCCGGGCGATAATCTCAAGCCCATGTTTTTTGGCGTAAGCCTCCGAGCAGACCAGCACCGCCGACGCGCCATCGGTCAGCGGCGAGGATGTGCCGGCGGTAACGGTGCCGTTGGCATCAAACGCCGGTTTCAACGCGGCCAAGCCCTCACGCGAGGCGTCATGCCGAATGCATTCATCCTGCGTAGCGTTGGCTTTGTTGAGGGTGATCGGCACGATTTCACTGGCAAGCCGCCCCGCTTTCTGCGCGGCAGCGGCTTTGACATGGCTGGCGAGGGCAAATTCTTCCTGCGCCTCGCGGGTGATTTGCCAACGCTGGGCGACATTTTCGGCGGTATCGCCCATGCCCATATAGGCGGCGGGATTTTTCGCATAGAGTGTGGGTGAGGGCATTGGGTTATAGCCGCCCATGGGCACGCGGGTCATGCTTTCGATGCCAACGGCGAGGAACGCCTCGCCCGCACCCATGGCAATCGCGCCCGCGGCCATATGCACCGAATACATCGAGGAGCCGCAGAAGCGATTGACGGTGGCCCCCGCCACGCTGATCGGCAAATCGGCGAGCAGCGCGATCAGCCGGGCGACGTTCAGCCCCTGCTCGGCCTCGGGAAAGGCGCAACCGACGAGAATATCCTCAATATCATCGGGTTTCACGCCGGTGCGCGCAATCAATGCCCGCACAATTTCCGCTGCCATTTCATCGGGGCGCACCCGGGTCAATCCGCCTTTTTTGGCCGGTGTGAACGGGGAACGGGCGTAGCCGGCGATGACTGCATGGGTCATGAATATGACAAGCTCCTCTGCGATGAAGACGGATATTTCGGTGGGTTCACGGTCGGGTTTTTTTGGGCAGACCAGGATCGTTCAAAACGGCCTCGGCTTGGCGTTCGATATCGGCGAGTTCGGCGAGACTTTGCTCAAGGGCTGAGCGCTGGTCATGCAGCTTGGCGATGCGCTTACGCACGGCGACCAGCAATTGGCGCACTTGGGCGAGATGGGTTGGGTCAATATCGTACAGATCAAGATATTCTTTGATTTCGCGTAACGAGAAACCAAGCCGCTTACCCCGTAAAATCAACACAAGGCGGGCACGATCGCGCACCGTATAGACCCGGGTGGTGCCGGCGCGGCTGGGCGCGAGCAGGCCTTTATCCTCATAGAAACGGATAGTGCGCGCGGTGACGCCGAGCTGGCGGGCCAATTGGCTGACGGAGAATAAGGCCTCCGCCTGGCCTGATTCGGTCGGTGAATCGCCGGATATGCTGCGCCGCGCCGCCCGCGCTGCTTGGGAGGTTTGCGGATCGATTGCTGCCATCTCTGTCATCCGTCGCTCGTCCTTCAAGATTTCGTCGCGTGATGCTGCGACACTATACGCAAGCCAATTAACGTGCGTGCCGGGATATTCATGACAGGAAGTGAGATTTGACGCAAACCGCATGATACTGCCCTATAGGGCATGCCTACAATTGCGTCAATATCCCTGATACCGACACGATTGGCCTTATACATGTTGTCAGGAAGAAACGATAGCAGACGCCGAATTTGTGGCTCTTGCGCCACATCGCGGCGGAAATACCCGCCCCCTGGTGCAAATCCCAAGTCTGCGATGCTACATGCAGGATCAGGCAATGGCTGTGACAAGCTGTTTTCCAACCGCAGACTGATCTGCACAAGGAGAAAACGAATGAAAATGCGCTCTATACTTTTGGCGGCGACGCTGATGTCCGCCCCTGCTTTGGTCCCTGCGATTGCGATGGCGCAGCCGGTGACCGGCCCTTATGTCAGTGCTGGCTTGGGCTACAACGTCATGGGTAGCCGGTCGGTCAAGAATGTCGCGGTTCCCGCCCTCAATGTGAGCGGCAACGCCGACGCGCATGCCGTGTTCCATAACGGCTTCACCGGCGAGGCCAGCGTTGGATATGGGTTCGGCAACGGTTTCCGCGTTGAATTGGAAGGCGATTATTTCGATAATCAGCTGAGCAAGGTTGATGTCGGCGCGGGCAGCACCGTGTTCCTGCCGGGTCAGGTCACCGCTTCGGGCAAAGAGAAAAAATACGGCGCGATGGTCAATGCGCTGTATGATTTCGACGTTGGCAGCCCTTACGTGTTCCCGTTCGTGGGCGCTGGCGTTGGCTATCAGTTCGTGCATCTGGATGGCGTGTCGGTCCCGGCTGTTGATGGTGGCCCGTCGGAATTCAGCATCAACCAAACCAAGGGTGGGCTTGCCTATCAGGCGATCGCGGGCGTTTCCTTCCCGATCCCTGGCGCACCGGGCCTCTCGGCCAATGTACAATATCGCTATATGCGCACCAATGGCCGCACCTATGCCGCGTCGTATAATTTGGGCGCGACGCCGCAGGCCGCTTCGGTTAAGCTCGGCGATGACAGCAACAACATGGTGCTGGTCGGTCTGACCTATCAGCTCTTCCCGCCCGCACCGCCGGCCCCGCCAGCTCCGGCACCCGCTCCGGTGGCCACCCCGGCTCCGGCGCCGGCCCGCACCTACCTGGTGTTCTTCGACTGGAACAAATATAACCTGACCCCGCGCGCGGATCAGATTATTGCCCAGGCGGCGGATGCATCGCGCACCACCCATGTCACTTCGCTGAACGTGAATGGCTATACCGACACATCGGGCACGCCGGCTTACAATGAGAAGCTGTCGTTCCGCCGTGCGGATACCGTCGCCGCCAAGCTGGTGGCTGATGGCGTGCCGAAGCAGGACATCGTGATCAAGGGCTTTGGTGAGACGCATCTGCTGGTGCCGACCGGCCCTGGCGTGCGTGAGCCGCAGAATCGTCGCGTGGAAATTATTCTCCACTAAGTGCCAAACGCGAAAACCGGCGGGGCGCATCAAGGATGCGCCCCGCTCGGCAGGCGACGAAAGAAAAACCCGGCTTTGTGCCGGGTTTTTTTATTCCAACATTAAATCCGCCAAAGCGGCGCGCTGCTCGGGCGTAAATCCCAAGGCCTGCCAATACCGGCCAAAGCCGCCATATCCTTGTTCAATCGCCCGGAGCGCCGCTTGCAAATAATCCGGGTCCGCCCGGCCCAATGTTTCAAGCGTCACCCGGTCAACCGGGGCGCCTAATTTTCGCGCGACCGCCCGGCCCAGAGCCGCATAAATCTGGTCAATATCCAAGCGCTGGTTGGTCTCCTGGTAATCATCGAAAATCTGATCGAGCGGCACGCCCACCGCTTGCAGCAACATTGCGACCGCGACCCCGGTGCGATCTTTGCCAACATGGCAATGCAACAAACTCGGCAACCCCGACCCGCTCAGCATCAAGCCAATCTGCTGCCGCAGGATCGGCATCAGGAGAAGCGGCAAGGCGGCATATAAATCGATCATGGTTTGGCGCGCCCCTGCCGGTCCGGGCTGGGCCAGCAACCGTTCGAGCAAGGAGGCCATGCCCGCGCCGTGATCGCTCGCGGCGGGGAGCGTGATGATGCGCACCGGCGCGTGCCAGCGGGTGGGAAAGCGCCGCCGCTCATCTTCGCTCCGCAAATCGCAAATCAGCCGGATATCCAGCGCATCGAGCTGCTCAAAATCGGCTGCGGTGAGAGCAGAACATTCGCCGGAACGAAACAGCGAGGCCGGGCGGAGGTGCCGACCATCCTGGGCGCGGTAGGCAGGGACGGCGCGAAAATTCGGCGCGCCCGCCAGCGAGAGCGCGAGGGTCAGGGCAGCTTCGCCTGCGCGGCCAACCGCCGGAATGAAGACGATTCGGCGATTCCGCAGGTGACCACCACGCTCGGCTGGCTGGCCGGTTGCTGCTGGGCGAATTTTTCCATCGCCTCCGTCGTTTTCAAACTGAGCACCCGCCCGAACAGGGTAATGCTGTGGTTACAGAAATCGACACCCTGGCTGATGCCGGCGGAAGATTGCACATTCGCGACGTTGGTGACGTAGCGATCCTCATAGCGATGAAAAAACCGGCCATGTTGCGCGCGGAAAAACGCATCGACCAAATGCTGGGCATGCAGCACCGCCGGCTGAAACCGGGTCATGAATTGGTTATAGTCGGCGCGTTGATCGCACGCCAAGGCGCTGACCATCAGGGCCGATTTCAGCCCCACCACATCGAGCGCTTTGGTATTGGTCGAATTCAGACAGGCTGAGGCGTTGCCTGCGATCATCATCGCCGCGACCACGCCGGCGACCACGCGCTTGCACTGGATTGACATATTCATCACCGCTCCGCTTGACCCAACTGCACCGCACATAGTCACGGAAGTTTTTAGAAGTAAAGCAAATTTATCTAAATTCGCTAAGGTCGTGCGCCTAAATCATGATCTCGCTGATTTGCGTGATCGGCTTGATCGAGGTGAAATTCGGCACATCGCCGAACAAGGTCGCGCCATGGGCTTTGACGGCGGCGCCGAAGGCGGCGAGATCGTCAAACTCCAGCGTCGTCATCAGCGCATAGGCAGGCGGCGCGCCATCCGGACCAGGCTTACCGGCGAGCACGCGCACATTGCGCAAGCCCATGGGCCGCCAAAGCTCAGCGACCATCAGCATGTGCCGGTCACGGTAATAATCCAAATCGAGACGCGCCCCCTCGGTGGTGGGGTATAGCACGGTAACGGCGATCATTGTTGCGCTCCTGCAGTGAACAAACGTGGTTAAAGCGACGCGACGAGCTGCGCCAATTCGTCATTAAAGCGGCCCGGATGCTCCTGTTGCGGCGCGTGGCCGCACTCGGCGTAAGCGGAGAGGCGGGCATGGGGCACCGAGGCGACGATATGAGCGGCCATTGAGGGCAGCACCACGGCGTCATTCTCACCTTGGGTCACCAGACAAGGCCGATCGAGACTTTGCAAAGTAGCGGTGAAATCAAGCGTGCGCATCAGCAAAAAGGCCCGCACGGCGGGCGGCGTCAGCGCGAGCGAGACCAAGGCGCGTTCAGTATCGGCGGTGGCGAGCGGCTTATGGGTGGTGCAATGCACCACATGGCGCACCCCTTCGATCATCACCGCCGGATCATCGCTCGCGGCCATCAGCGCGCCATCGATAAAGGCTTCGCCGATATGGCTGGGCGGGTTGGAGGAAATGACCGCAGCACCGACAAAATTCACCGCACCGACATTTTTGCTGCCATGGCGGGCCAGATAATCGGAGATCACAAAGCCGCCATAGGACCAACCGACCAGGACCGGGCGCTTGAGTTTCAGTTCGATCATCACGGCGGCAATATCATCCGCCCAATGCGCGCCGTTTTGATAGAGCTCAGGATCGAGCGGCTTGTCGGAAAATCCATGGCCGCGCAAATCGAGCGCCACGATCCGGTGGCGTTCGCGCAGGGCTGAGTCAAACTGGTTGTGCCACGACAGATAGCTCGCCGACCAGCCGTGAATGAACAGGATCGGCGGTGCGTCCGCCGGTCCCCATTCGCGCACATGCAAGCCGACACCGCCCGAACCGAGCACGCGATGCACCTTGCCGGCCTGATGCTCGATGGTGGATTTTGTTGGCATGATCAGGCTCCTCAGCGATGCCGGGTATCAACCAAGTCGGTCACCACGGTTGGATCGGCCAGGGTAGAAATGTCACCCAGGCTATCGGTTTCATTGGCGGCGATTTTGCGCAGAATCCTTCGCATGATTTTGCCGGAGCGGGTTTTCGGCAATCCCGGCGCCCATTGGATCACATCCGGTGCGGCAATCGGGCCAATCTCCTTGCGCACCCAGGCGATCAGCTCTTTTTTCAGCGCATCGGTTGGCTCGATACCCGCTTTGAGGGTGACATAGGCATAGATCCCCTGCCCTTTGATGTCATGCGGGAAGCCCACCACGGCAGCCTCGGCGACTTGCAGATTGGCGACCAGGGCCGATTCCACCTCCGCCGTGCCCATCCGATGGCCCGAGACATTGATCACGTCATCGACGCGGCCGGTGATCCAGTAATAGCCATCCTCATCGCGCCGGGCGCCATCGCCGGTGAAGTAATAGCCTTTGAAGGTCGAGAAATAGGTCTGGATGAAGCGCTCATGATCGCCAAACACGGTGCGCATCTGCCCCGGCCAGCTATCGGCGATGCATAAATTGCCCTCGGTGGCCCCTTCCAGCGGATGACCCTCGGCATCGACGATCACCGGCTTGACGCCGGGCAGCGGCAGCGTGGCGGAGCCGGGTTTCTGGTCGATCGCGCCGGGCAGCGGGCTGATCAGAATGCCGCCGGTTTCGGTTTGCCACCACGTATCGACAATCGGGCAACGGCTATCGCCTACCACCCGGTAATACCATAGCCAGGCCTCAGGATTAATCGGCTCGCCGACACTGCCGAGGATGCGCAAGGAGGCGCGCGAGGTTTTGCGCACCGGCGCTTCGCCATCACGCATCAAAGCGCGGATGGCGGTGGGGGCGGTGTAGAAAATATTGACCTTGTGCTTGTCGATCACCTGCCAGAAGCGCGAACTATCCGGGTAATTGGGGATCCCCTCGAACATCAAGGTGGTGGCGCCGTTGGCGAGCGGACCATACACAATATAGCTATGGCCGGTGACCCAGCCGACATCGGCGGTGCACCAGTAAATCTCACCCGGATGATAATCGAACACATATTGGTGGGTGAAGCTGGCCCACACCATATACCCGCCGGTGGTGTGCAGCACGCCCTTGGGTTTGCCGGTGGAGCCGGATGTGTAGAGAATGAAGAGCGGGTCTTCCGCATTCATCGGCTCGGCGGGGCAGTCAGCCGATACCTTGGCACCGGCCTCGTGATACCAATGATCGCGCCCGGCTTGCATCGCGACATCGCCGCCAGTGACCTTGACCACCACAACCGATCGCAACATCGGGCAGGTTTTCAACGCCGCATCGACATTGGCTTTGAGCGGCACCCGGCGGCCGCCTCGGCGGCCTTCATCGGCGGTGATCAGTAATTTGGAATCGCAATCCTGGATGCGATTGGCGAGGCTATCCGGCGAAAACCCGCCAAACACCACCGAATGGATCGCACCGATGCGCGCGCAAGCGAGAATCGCAACGGCGGCTTCGACCACCATGGGCAGATAGATGGTGATCCGGTCGCCCTTCTGGGCGCCGAGCGACTTCAGCACATTGGCCATCCGGCAGACGTCCGCATGGAGCTGGCGATATGTGACGTGTTTGCTCTCGTTGGGATCATCGCCTTCCCAAATGATCGCCACCTGATCACCCCGCGTGGCCAAATGCCGGTCCAGGCAGTTAGCGGCGGCGTTCAAGATGCCGTCTTCGAACCATTTGATCGATACATCGCCGGTAAATTTGGTGTTTTTGATGATTTTGGGCTCGCGGATCCAATCGATCCGGTTTTTCTCGCCGGCCCAAAACCCTGCAGGGTCGGTGGCCGCTTGTTGCGCCATGGCATCATAGCGCGCCCGATTAACCAGGGCGTGAGCGGCGATTTCGGGTTTCACTGGAAATAATGTGTCGGTCATGGTGCAGTCCTCCGTATTTTGTCGGCGTCATTGATGCGCAGCGCCTGCTCTCGCCCCTGTTATGGCGCGAATTCGCCGCGACCGGAAGAGGCAACCGGATCGGCATGCATTTAGACCCACCCTCGCTGATTGAGGGCGGTGGCAATCAAAACGCGTTGACATCGGAACACATTTCTGCGCCATTAATATTGCAACCGACTTTGGCTTGCCTTGTTGCGCATGGCGAGATCCGTCCACCGGCAGGATGCCCAAATCACGGTTGTCCCCATCAAGCCGCGCGGCGGGCGTGCGGCGGGGATGTCTAAGGAGCGACGACGCGACCATGGCGATTGGAACGGTTAAGTGGTTTAACACCACCAAAGGGTTTGGCTTCATTGTCCCGCAGGATGGCGGCAAGGATGTCTTTGTGCATATCACGGCGGTGCAAGCCGCTGGCATGCGCAGCCTCAATGAGGGGCAGAAATTGTCGTATGAAATCGCGATGGAGCGCGGCAAAGCCGCTGCGGTGAACCTCAAACCAATGTGAACCGATTATAAAACGGTTACGAAACGACCCCGTCGACGCATCGCGGCGATGGGGCGAGGGCGCGTTTTCGGTCAATAGCCGCCCGCGATGCAGTGAACTAATCTGATTTTCCGTGTTAACGGAGCCTTGTGGCTCCGTTTTTGTTGCGCTCAACCCAAGGCGGTATTGTTTCAGGCCGCTCGCTTGCAGCGCGATCGGCATTTTGGTATATCACCCATACGTTAGTCTTCTCTATGAAACGTTAATATCCCGAATGGCTATACCCCAATAATGGTCGCGTGGCCGGGTCCGTGCCCGGTTTCAAGGAGGAAATAATGGGTTCAACAGTAACAATGACCGCCCCGAAGTCGGCTGATTTTGTGGCGAACCCACGCGCGGCGGGCAGCATGCTCGATGAGGCGGCGCAACGCTTTGGCGCGCGGCCGGCGGTGGATTTTCTCGGGCGCGGCTGGAGCTGGAGCGACATTGCGACCTTGGCTGATCGTGCCGCCGCCGGGTTGCAGCAGCGCGGCGTGGTCAAAGGCACCCGGGTGGGGCTGTGCTTGCCGAACACTCATTATTTCATCGTTATGTACTACGCCATTTTGAAGGCGGGCGGCACGGTGGTGAATTTCAATCCGCTCTACACCGAGCGCGAGTTGGCAACGCAGGCGCAAAGTGCGGGCACGCGGATCATGGTCTCGCTCGATGTGCCGATGATCCAGGATAAAATCAGCGCGCTGGTGGCGCAGGGGCTGCTCGATCAGGTGGTTGTTTGCTCAATGGCGCAGGCGTTGCCCATGTTGAAATCATGGGCTTTCCGGCTGCTGAAATCGAGCGAGCGCGCGGCGATCCCCGCCACCAAAACCTATGTGCGATTCGCAAATTTGATCGCCGGGCAAAGCAAACCCGCGCCAGTGTCCATCAATCCGCTGGAGGATGTCGCGGCCCTGCAATTCACCGGCGGCACCACCGGGGTGCCGAAGGCGGCGATGCTGACCCATGGCAATATCACCACCAATGTGCAGCAAGTGCTGGCCGGCTCGCCGCCCTTGGCCGAAGGGGGTGAGCGGATCATGGGGGTTTTGCCGTTTTTCCATGTTTTTGCGATGACCGCGGTGATGAATCTCGGCGTCGCCATCGGCGCTGAGCTGGTGCTGATGCCAAGGCTGGATATCAAAATGCTGATGGCGGCGATTGAGCGCAAACGCCCAACCATCGTGCCCGGCGTGCCAACTTTATTCACCGCGATCAGTAATGCGGCCGGCTCGGGCATGGATTTGTCCTTCATCAAATTCTGCATCTCCGGCGGGGCGGCGATTTCGGCAGAAGCCGCCGACCGGTTCGAGCGCCTCTCGCAATGTTCGATCCTGGAAGGCTATGGCCTGTCCGAAGCCTCGCCGGTGGTCACCGCAACGCCGCCTGAACGGATCAAGCGTAATTCGGTCGGCACAGCACTGCCCGGCACCATCATCGAAATCCGCGACCCTGAGCAGCCGGAGCGCATTTTGCCGCAGGGCGAAAAGGGCGAAATTTGTGTGCGCGGGCCGCAAATCATGAAGGGCTATCTCGACCGGCCCGATGAAACCGCAAAATCGATGATCGATGGGGCGCTGCGCACCGGCGATATCGGGTATTTGGATGCGGATGGGTATTTATTCATTGTGGATCGGATCAAGGATCTGATCCTGTGCAGCGGCTATAATGTCTATCCACGGGTGATCGAAGAAGCGGCCTATCAGCACCCGGCGGTGCAAGATGCCATCGCGATTGGGATTGCCGATTCGTATCGCGGCCAGGCGCCCAAATTATTCGTCACGCTGCGCACCGGCGCTCAGGCGACTGAAGCGGAAATTTTGGAATTTCTGAAATCGCATCTCAATAAAATCGAAATTCCCAAAGCGATTGAAATCCGCGATAGCCTGCCCAAAACCCTGGTCGGCAAATTATCGAAAAAAGAGCTGGTCGCGGAGGAAGCCGCCAAGCCGCAAGTGATCAAAGAGTTTTTCAACGACCAGGATACCGGCGCGAAGGCCAGCTAGCCCCCAACCAACTTCAAACCACGCTCAAACCGGCCTCAAACGGGCAAAAACACACTCGCAATCAACCCGGCACCGCCGGGGCGATTGGCGAGGGTGATGTCCCCGCCATGGGCGCGCACCGCGTTGCGCGCAATCGCAAGGCCAAGCCCGGTGCCGCCGGTGCGCCGGTTGCGGCTGGTTTCAATCCGCCGAAATGGCTCGAACACCCGCTCCAATTCGGCAGCGGGAATCCCCGGCCCGTCATCTTCGATGTCGATGCGCACCATATCGCGCTGCGCCTGGCGTAAACTCACGCGCGCAGCACCCCCATAATTAATCGCATTAGCGATCAAATTGGCCAGCGCCCGCTTCAGCGATAACGGGCGCACGCGCAACGTCAAATGATCCGGCCCGCTGAACGACACGCACTCTGCGCCATCCGTCGCAACATCGGCAGCCTCATCGAGCGCGGTGCGCAGCAACGTCGCGATATCAACCGGCACCATCGCCTCGCTCGCGGCAATATCGCGGCCAAAGGCCAGCGTGGACGCCACCATGGCTTCCAGCTCATCGAGATCGGCCATGAATTTATCACGCACGGCCTCGTCTTCCAGGAATTCCACCCGCAATTTCAGCCGGGTGATCGGGGTGCGCAAATCATGGCCGATGGCGGTGAGCAGGAAGGTTCGGTCCTCGACGAAGCGGCGAATCCGCGCCGCCATGGTGTTGAACGCAATGGCCGCCGTCGCGATTTCCGAGGGGCCGCTTTCGGGCAATGAAGGCGCATTGCCAATGTCGCGGCCCAATTGCTCCGCTGCCGCCGCCAGCGTGCGCACCGGTGCGGTGAGGCGCAGCACCGCCCAAATGATCATCGCGGCACCCAGCACAAACATAATAATGAACGCCGTGGCGAAGCCCGGCGTGCGCCAGGGCGGCGTTGGGCGGAAGGGGGATATGACGGTCAGCCATAACCCATCGGGCAGGTGAAAACTGATCATCACGCGCGGTGGGTTGATCGCGCCGCGCAGGGTCATGCCATGGGGCCGAATATCCTTGGCCATCGGAAAAGCAATGATGCTGGCGCGCAAAATCTGGCGCGCCGGCAAGGGCAGTGCGAAACTGTTACGAAATGGCGGCTCAGGGGTGAGCAGTAACCGCCGTGGCCAGGCGGTTTTTTGCTCGGCACGCATCACGGCGCGCTGATCCTCCGGTGCGGCCTGGGCGATGCGCCGGTAAATCAAGGCGCTGCGGGTCGCGACTTCGCGCTGCGCTTCGATATTATTGAGAATACGCTGGTTATAGGTGTGCACCCCCAGCCCGATCGCCTGGACCAGCGCAAAGCCGATCAGCAAGGTCAACGCCGTGCGTCCGGCGAGGCTGGCCGGCCAAGGCCGCCAGCGCCAAACGGGGCGCCCCGGCCCTGCTTGCGTCATCCGCGCTCCACCTGCACCGACAGCACATAGCCACCCCCGCGCACGGTTTTGATCAATTGGGCGTTGCGACCATTATCCTCCAATTTGCGCCGCAGCCGCGACACGGCGACATCGATGGCGCGGTCAAACGGGCCGGCCTGACGCCCGCGCAGCAAATCGAGCAGCATGTCACGGGTCAACACGCGGTTCGGGCGTTCGAGCATGGCCAGCAGCAATTCATATTCGCCGCCGGTCAAGGCCACATCCACGTCTTCGGGATTGATCAGGCGGCGGCGCGCGGTTTCCAACACCCAGCCGCCGAAGCGATAAATCATCGCCGGTGGCTCGCGTCCCCGCTCGGGATCGTTCACCCGGCGCAGCACCGCGCGGATGCGCGCCGCAAGCTCACGCGGGTTAAACGGCTTGGTAACGTAGTCATCGGCACCCAATTCGAGGCCGATAATGCGATCCGGCTCCTCGCTCATCGCGGTCAGCATGATGATCGGCACCTTGGTATCTGAGCGCAGCCAGCGCGCCAGCTCAAGGCCCGATTCGCCGGGTAGCATCAGATCGAGCACCACCAGTTGAAAATGGCCATTGATGAAAGCGCGCCGCGCCTCGCGGCCATCGCGCGCCAGCGAGACCCGAAACCGCTCGCGCTCCAAAAAGCGGCCCAGCAGGTCGCGAATTTCGCGATCATCATCGACGATCAAAATATGCGGCATGGTTTCCATGGCTGTTACAATAGCCCGATCTGGCCTGCAGTGGCAGTCCGGGTTGCATTTCCTTACGATTTTACCGCAACGCAGACCCGGTGCCGCAAACAATCACTTGCGTGGGGGGTTTGATTTGATTATGTGACCCCCACGCAGCAACGCACGTGCCTCTGCCTCCCGACAGGGTGGTTACGCAACGACGTCAAGCGTTCTGGCAACTCCCGGCATTGTGCCGGCTCAAGTTGGTCGCTGGTTCGTTCGACCGTTTCGCAACCGTCTAGCGCCTCACGCGCTGGACCCTGGATTTGGAAGGGAGTGGGTTATGACCCCCAAACTCGCCCGTTTTGTCGACGCTCAATTTTCTGGCGCGCGCGCCTGCGCGACGCCGGCTTTGGTGTTCGATTTGGATCGCATGCGCGAGAATTACGCCTCGTTGCGCGCCTCCCTGCCCTCGGCCCATATTTATTATGCAGTGAAGGCGAACCCCGCCGCACCGGTGCTCGACCTGCTGACGCATCTTGGCTCGCGCTTTGATGCGGCCAGCATCGCCGAAGTGCGCCAATGCCTCGCCGCCGGTGCCGCCCCGAGCGCGATCAGCTTTGGCAACACGGTGAAAAAAGCCGCCGCCATCGCCGAGGCGCATGCCGCCGGGGTTGATTTATTTGCCTTTGATTCGCGTGCCGAGCTGGAAAAAATTGCCGCCGCCGCGCCCGGCGCGCGGGTATTTTGCCGCCTCGCGGTCAGCCAAGAAGGGGCTGATTGGCCGCTCTCGCATAAATTCGGCACCGATGCGCCAACGGCGGTGGCATTACTGATCGAAGCCGAGCAGCGCGGGTTGGTGCCCTATGGCGTGTCATTCCATGTTGGCAGCCAGCAAACCGGCGTCGGCGCCTATTGCAACGCCATTGGTGCGGCTTCTCTGGTATTCACCGATTTACGCAGCCGGGGCATCGATTTGTCGATGCTCAATATCGGCGGCGGCTTTCCGGTGCGCTATCGCGACGACATCCCGACAATGGGGGCGTTTGGCATGGCGATCACCGAGGCGCTGCGCGCCAATTTTGGCAATCATTGGCCTGAACTGATCATTGAGCCAGGCCGCGCTTTGGTCGCGGATGCCGGGGTGATGGTGTCCGAAGTGGTGCTGACCTGCCCACGCCCGACCGATCAACATCGCCGCTGGGTTTATTTGGATATTGGCCGGTTCGGCGGCCTCGCCGAGACCGAGGCCGAGGCGATCCGCTACCGGATCACCGCACCGGGCGTGACCGGCGCGCCGCAGCCCGCCGTGCTGGCCGGTCCGTCATGCGATGGGGTAGATGTGCTCTATCGTGAAACCGAGTGTCCGCTGCCCGCCGATCTGGCGGCGGGTGACTATGTGTTGATCCACGATACCGGCGCTTATGTGACAAGTTATGCAAGTCAGGGGTTCAACGGTTTTGCTCCGCCGGAAGAACACTATCTGTAAGTCCGTGGCCGTCGCTCCCGACGGCGCAATAACCCGTTCCAAAAGGATAGTCCCATGGCAGACCCGATAACCACCGTAACCGGCAGCATTGAAATCAAAGCCGCCGATGGCACCGGCACGTTCAAAGCCTACACCGTTACCCCATCCACCAAGCCGACCGGCGCGGTGGTGGTCATCCAGGAAATTTTCGGGGTGAATGACGCGCTGCGTGCCACCTGCCAGGAAATTGCCGAAATGGGCTATATCGCGGTGGCGCCCGATTTGTTCTGGCGCCAGGAGCCCGGCGTTGATTTGACCGACAAAACCGAAGCCGAATGGACCAAGGCGTTCGCCCTGATGAACGGCTTTGACCAGGATAAGGGCGTTGAGGATTTGAAGACCACCCTTGCCATCGCCCGCGCCCTGCCCGGCTGCAATGGCCGCGTCGCCACGGTTGGATTTTGCCTCGGCGGTCGCCTCGCAGTGATGATGGCTACCCGCTCGGATGCCGATTTGAACATCTCCTATTACGGGGTGATGCTCGATAAATTGGTGCCTGAGTTCGGTGCAATCCAAGCCCCGCTGCTGATGCACATGGCCGAAGAGGACGAGTTCGCGAATGAAGAGGTTCGCGAAGCCGTGCTCGATGGCGCCGAGGATAATGAATTGATCGAATGCTATGTCTATCCGGCGGTGCAGCACGCCTTCGCCCGGGTGAATGGCGTGCATTATGATCGGCGCGCCGCCACCATCGCCAATGGCCGCACCGCCGAGGCGCTGGCCGACATATTGGGCTGATGCAACGCGGTTGAAATGATCCGCCGCCGCGCGCTGCTGACCGGGCTTGCGCTCCTGCCCCGGCTTGCGCTCCTGCCGGTCAGCGCGCGCGGCGCTTCACCCAAGCCCCTGGCGGATCGGTTCATCGCGCCGATCCTGGCCCGGCTGAACGCACTTCCCGCAGGCCCGGCTTTGCTGGCGAGCTACCCGGATCTGACCGGCAGCCCCGCACGCTTTGCCACTGCCAATCGCCACACCGCTTATCTGTATGACAACGCCTTGGCTGGGCTGGCACTGCTTGGCACCGGGCATGGTTTTCACGCCACGCGCATCGCTGATGCGCTGGTGCGCGCCCAAAACCACGATCCCGATTATCATGATGGGCGGTTGCGCAACGCCTATCGCGCCGGGGCGATGACGGTACCGGTGGCCCTGCCCGGCTGGTGGGATGCGCGCCTCAACCAATGGGTCGAAGACCCGTATCAAGTCGGCGCCGAAGCCGGGCCAATCGCCTGGGCGATTTTGCTCTGGACGCATTTGATCAAAGCCGGCTTCAACGCCGCCCACTATCGGCACGCCGCACAGCGCGCCGCCAACTGGATCACCAGCACGCTGCGCGACCAGGCTGGCTTTCGCGGCGGGGTGTTTGGCTTTCCACCGCACCCGCAAAAGCTGGGCTGGGTGAGCACCGAGCAAAATCTCGATCTCGCCGTGGCGTTCGCCGCGCTCGATCAGCCCGCCGCCGCCGCCCATGCGCGCCATTTCGTGCGCCGGATGCAGGATGCGAAAACCCACCTGTTCAATGCCGGCCTCACGCCCAGCGGCGCGATCAATCCGATGATCGCGGCGGATGCCAATCTATGGCCGGTGCTGGCCGGGCTGGCCGGTGCCGCCACCGCACAACAGGCGCTGGCGCGCCTCGGTTGGCCACGCAGCAATCCCGCCGGTATCGGCTTTTCCGAAGCAAGCCAGGGCATCTGGATGGAAGGCACCGGCTTTGCCGCCCTCGCCCTGCAGCGGATCGGCGCCCCGGCCCTTGCCGCGCGCTTCGCCGCAACCATCGCCGCGCATCAATCAGACGGGGCCTATGTGCTGGCGACCAGCACGCCCAAGCTTGCAACCGGCCTGACGATTGGGCCGGATCGCAGCGCCGAACAATTCGATTATTACCGCGTCCCCGCCCTGGCACCCACCGCCTGGGCGGCGATGGCGCAGGCCGGGGTTTCGCCGTTCAACCGTTAGAGTTGCTTTCTGACGATGAGTTTAGGCCGAATCTGTTGGTCAGACCAAAGCCAATATCGATCTAATACACCACCACGCTGCGAATACTCTCGCCACGCCGCATCAGCTCGAACCCTTCATTAATCTGCTCGAACGGCAGCACATGGGTGATCAGATCATCGATATTGATTTTCTTCTCCATGTACCAATCGACAATTTTCGGCACATCGGTACGCCCGCGCGCGCCACCAAAGGCGGTACCGCGCCAGTTGCGCCCGGTCACCAGTTGAAACGGCCGGGTGGAAATTTCCTGACCCGCCCCGGCAACGCCGATAATGATCGAGGTGCCCCAGCCGCGATGGCAACATTCCAGCGCTTGGCGCATCACTTTGACATTGCCGATGCACTCGAAGCTGAAATCCGCACCCCCATCGGTCAAGTTCACCAAATAGGGCACCAAATCATCGCCAATTTCCGCCGGATTGACGAAATGGGTCATGCCGAATTTTTCCGCCATCGGCTTACGGCCCGGATTCAAATCAACCCCAATGATCATGTTGGCCCCGGCCAGCCGCGCCCCCTGCACCACATTCAACCCGATGCCGCCCAGCCCAAACACCACCACATTATCACCGGGCCGGACATTGGCGGTGTTGATCACAGCACCGATGCCGGTGGTAACCCCGCAGCCAATATAGCAAATCTTGTCGAACGGCGCGTCCTCGCGCACCTTAGCCAACGCAATCTCTGGCAGCACGGTGAAATTCGCGAAGGTCGAGCAGCCCATATAATGCATCACCGGCTCACCATCGCAGGAGAACCGGCTGGTGCCATCGGGCATCACGCCTTTGCCCTGGGTGGTGCGAATCGCGGTGCATAGATTGGTCTTGCGCGACAGGCAGGATTTACATTGCCGACATTCCGGCGTGTAGAGCGGAATTACGTGATCGCCCTTTTTCAGCGTGGTCACGCCGGGGCCAACATCAACAACGATGCCCGCGCCCTCATGCCCAAGAATCGCCGGAAATAACCCCTCCGGGTCCGCGCCGGACAGGGTATATTCATCGGTATGACAAATGCCGGTGGCTTTGATTTCCACCAGCACTTCGCCCGCCTTCGGGCCATCCAACGTGACGGTGCCCAATTCCAGCTTGGCACCCGCTTTCCACGCAATCGCTGCCCGTGTCTTCATGATCTTGCTCCTATTGGGGTCGTTTTTGGATCATGCGGCGCCGGATAATACAAGATCGCGCCGCGTGATTGGTCAGATTTCATCGCGCTGGCTACGGCTGAGCAGGCGCGTCATCGCGGCGGGCACATCAATCACCCCGGCCAGCAAATCACTCACCGCCTCGGTAATCGGCATCTCGATCCCGTAGCGCCGCGCCCGGGCCAGCAGCGCCGGGGCGGTTGCGACGCCTTCCACCACCGCCGCGCCCAGTTGCGGCACAATCCCCTGCCCCAGCGCCAGCCCAGTGCGATAATTGCGGCTCGACCCGCCAGTGGCGGTCAGGATCAAATCACCCAGCCCAGCCAAACCGGCAATTGTCTCCGCACTACCGCCCAGGGCGGGCGCCAAGCGGCTGATTTCCGCCAGCCCGCGGGTAATCAGCCCGGCGCGGGCATTTTCACCTAAGCCCGCCCCGATCACCGCACCGGCGGCAATCGCGATCACGTTTTTGGCAGCGCCCCCCAACGCGCAACCAATCGGATCGGCACTGCCATAAAGCCGCAGCCGCGGGGTGGCGAGCCGGCTGAGCAGCGCCGCGCGCCACGCGCCATCGCTGGTGGCCAGCACCGCCGCCGCAGGGAGCTGATGGGCGATTTCATGGGCGAAATTCGGCCCGGTCAGCACCGCAACCCGGCGCCGGGGCGCTTCTGATACGATAATTTCCGGCCCCAAAAGCTGGGTGCCGGTTTCCACCCCTTTGCAGCAGAGCACCAGCCCCGCATCATTGGGCGGCAGCCGCGCCAAGCTCGCCCGCACATGCTGCAGCGGGCAGGCCAACAGCACAATATCCGCCTGAGCGGGCACCTGATCGCGAATCTGCACAAACGGCGGGATCATCACCCCCGGCAAGTGCTGACTAACCCGGCTCGCCTCCAGCGCCGCCGCCCGCTTCCCATCGCGCGCGACCAGCGCCACCGCCTCGCCACGCCCCTGCGCTGCCTGGCCAAGCACAATAGCGAGCGCCGTGCCCCACGCGCCGGTGCCCAGCACCGCGATCCGGGCGTTACTCATCGGTCACCCGCGTCACCGCGCCAAACGCACCCGCCTCGGCAAAGGCACTGAGCAGCGCGTCCAAGAGCGTCTGCGCCTCCTCGGCGAAGCGAAATGGCGGGTTAACCACCACCAAGCCGCAGCCATTCAGCCGGGCCGGATCGGTGGGGGTGCGCCAGGCGAGCAGGCAATCGATCACGTCAGTAACCCCCATGGCTTGGAGCGTGGCATGAAAATCGCGCACCGGTGCGCGTGATTTCAGCGGATACCACGCCGCATAGACGCCAGAGCGAAACCGGGCCTGCGCGCGCGCCAAGGCGGTTGCCAGGGTGGCAAATTCATCGGTTTGCTCAAAAGGCGGGTCGATCAGCACCAAAGCCCGCCGCTCGGGTGGCGGCAACAACGCTTTCAGCGCCGCATAGCCATCGCGAATATGCACATGCACGCGCGGATCATCACGATAGCGCCGCCGCAACGCCGCGCCATCCTCTGGGTGCAATTCGCACAATACCAACCGATCATCGGGCCGCAGCAGCGCCTGCGCCAGTGACGGCGAACCGGGGTATGAATCCGTCGCCCCGACTAGGCTCAAATAATCAGCCAGCGCCGGTGGGGCCTGTGCGCGCAGCCGGATAATGCCGCTCTGCGCTTCCAGCGTCCGCTGGGCTGCCGGTGAGCGCAAATCATACGCCCCCAAACCGGCATGGGTATCGAGAACCATCAACGGCTTGGCCTTACGCTGCAGGCCGCGCAACAGCGCCACAAACAGCGCGTGCTTGACGCAATCGGCCTGATTGCCCGCATGAAATTCGTGACGGTAATTCATCGCCCCGCCCATACGGCGAACCCAGCATTTCCGCCAGCCTGTTTCACACCGTCTCTAGCGTGCGACAGCGGGATCGGGCATGGAGCAGCGATGCGTTTCGCCCCCCCTTACGCGCCCGATCCGGTGCGCGCTGATCACGCTGGCACCAAGCTGCCCGCCTGGGATTTGCGCGATCTCTATCAGGGGCCGACCGATCCGGCGATTGACGCTGATTTCGCCCGCCTCGCCGCCGCCGCCCAGCAATTTCGCGCCGATCTGCAAGGTCAACTCGCGTCCCAGGGCGCGCCCGCCCTCGCCGGCGCGATTGATCGCTATCAAACCATCGAAACCGGTCTGGCCCGCTTGCACGCTTACGCTCAACTTCGCTTCAGCGCCGATCAAACCGACCCTGACACCGGCAGCTTCATGCAAACCATCACCGAGCGCGTGACCGCGATTGGCCGCGATCTGGTGTTTTTCGCCCTTGAGCTGACCCGGCTCGATGATCGCGCTCTGGATGCCCATCTGACCGATCCGGCCTTAGCGCGCTGGGCGCCGTTCCTGACCGATTTGCGCAGCTTCCGGCCCCATTTGCTCAACGATGATCTGGAACAGCTCCTGCATGACAAAGATGTCACTGGCCATGCCGCCTGGGCGCGGCTGTTCGATGAGGTGATGGCGCGGCTGCGCATCGCCATTGGCGGCAGCGAACTTACGCTGACAGCGGCGCTGGACCGGCTTTCCGATCCAGATCGGGCGATGCGCGGCATCGCGGCGCGGGCGATTGGCGCGGCCCTTGAGCGCGAAGCGCCGGTGCTCGCGCTCATCCTCAACACCATCGCCAAAGACAAAGAGATCAATGATCGCTGGCGGCGTTATCCCAGCCCGATTGCTGCGCGCAACCGCGCCAACCGGGTCGATGATCGCGTGATCACCGCCCTGACCACAGCGGTGACCGAGGCCTATCCAACCCTGTCGCATCGCTATTATCGGCTAAAAGCGCGCTGGCTGGGCTATCCGAAACTCGCCCATTGGGACCGCAACGCCCCGCTGCCCGGCGATCAAACCCGGCCGATCCCCTGGGCCGAAGCCACCGCCTTGGTGCAGGGTGCCTATCAGCAATTCAGCCCGGAAATGGGCGCAATTGCCGCGCAATTTTTCACCAAACCGTGGATCGATGCCGCGCCACGGGCCGGCAAATCCGCCGGTGCCTTCGCCCATCCCACCGTGCCGGATGCCCATCCTTACATCGCGTTGAATTATCAAGGCCGCCCGCGTGATGTGATGACGCTGGCCCATGAGCTGGGCCACGGGATCCATCAGGTGCTCGCCGCCCCGCATGGCCATTTGATGGCGGCAACCCCGCTCACCCTCGCTGAGACCGCCAGCATGTTCGGCGAGAAATTGGTGTTTGACGCGCTGCTCGCCGCCGAAACCGACCCGCAACGGCGGTTTTTGCTGCGCGCGCGCAAGGTTGAGGACATGCTGAACACGGTGGTGCGCCAGATTGCGTTTTTGCAATTCGAGCAGCGCGTGCATGCCGAGCGCGCGGCGGGCGAATTATCGGTCACGCGGATCAACGAGATCTGGCTTGACGTGCAGCGCGCCAGCCTTGGCCCGGCTTTCGAATTTTCCGACGATTTCAAGCTGTTCTGGGCCTATGTGCCGCATATGGTGCACACGCCCTTCTATGTTTACGCCTATGCGTTCGGCGATTGTCTGGTCAATACTCTGGTCCAGCTTTATCGTGAGGCTTGCACTTGCGGGCGCACGGATCATTTCAGAGAAGCGTATCTCAACCTGCTGCGCGCGGGTGGCACCCGCCCCTATCGGCAATTGCTCGAACCATTCGGGGTCGATCCGGCGGACCCTTCCTTCTGGCAGCGCGGATTGGGATTAATTGCAGCGATGATCGATGAGTTGGAAGGCTAATCATGACCGACGGACGCGACGAAGGCGGCACGATTTTTGGTGAAATCAAGCGGTTTGCCCGCACCTCCGGGGCGGTTTCGGGCATCGCCGCGCGCATGGCCGGCGAGCGCATGTTCGGCATTCGCGGCGACCGGGCGCGCCATGCCGAGGATTTGAAAGCGATTCTGGGCGGGCTGAAAGGCCCGATGATGAAAGTCGCGCAAATTCTGAGCACAATCCCGGATGCCTTGCCCGAGGAATATGCCAGCGAGCTTGCCCAGCTCCAGGCCAACGCCCCGGCGATGGGTTGGGCGTTCGTGCGCCGCCGGATGACCGCCGAATTGGGCAATGGCTGGGAGGCCAAATTCGCCAGCTTCAGCCATGAAGCCGCCGCCGCCGCGAGCCTCGGCCAAGTGCATCGCGCCCGCCTGCCCGATGGCACCGATGTGGCGTGCAAACTGCAATATCCCGATATGGCCAGCACCGTTGAGGCCGATTTGCGCCAACTCAAACTGGCGATGGCGGTCTATGCGCGCATGGATAACGCGATCCACCAGGATGATATCTACCTCGAACTGGTCTCGCGGCTGCGCGAAGAGCTCGATTATCAGCGCGAGGCCGCGCAAGCGCGGCTTTATACGCTGATGCTCACCGGCCAGCCCGACATCGTGGTGCCAACCCCGGTCGAGGCGTTTTCCACCAAGCGCCTGCTCACCATGTCCTGGCTCGAAGGCATCGGGATGCAGAAATTCCTCGATTCCAACCCCGATCAAGAGGCGCGCAACCGGGTTGCCCGTGCGCTGTTCCGCGCTTGGTATGTGCCATTCTACCGTTATGGCGTGATCCATGGCGATCCGCATTTGGGCAATTACCAGGTCAATCCGCAGGGCGGGATCAATCTGCTCGATTTCGGCTCAATCCGGGTGTTCGGCGCGCCCTTCGTTGCCGGCGTGATCGAACTCTTCGAAGCGATCCGCACCAACGATGATGACCGCGCCCACCACGCCTACACGGTTTGGGGCTTCTCGGACATCACCAAGGAAAAACTCGATGTGCTGAACCAATGGGCGCGGTTTCTCTATGAACCGCTGATGCAAGACCGGGTCCGCTCGATCCAGGAAACCAACGATGTCACCTATGGCCGCAGCGTGGCCGAGCAGGTTCATGCCGGCCTGAAACGCACTGGCGGGGTGAAGCCGCCGCGCGAATTCGTGCTGATGGATCGCTCCGCCATCGGCTTGGGCAGCGTGTTTCTGCGTCTGCGCGCCGAGCTGAACTGGCATCAGTTGTTTCACGAAAGCATCGGCCATTTCGATCCGGTCGCTCTGGAACACCAACAAGCCGAAGCGCTCGCCACTGCCGGCGTGCCCAAACCGCTATAACGAGGCGTTATTCATGGCCATTTTATCGCGCGGCTGGCGCGCCGGATTACTAGGCCGGGCCTACCGGAAAATCCTGCATTCATGGTATCTGAACGATCTCGCCTTTGACGTCCGGTTACACGCCAAGCGTGAAGCCGTGTCCTATATTGTTGAGCATATGCAAGCCGCGATGATGCGCCGCGACCGGTTCGATTTGCTGCGCTTTGCGTTGAGCCGCGCGCCCGCGCAAGGGTTGGTGCTCGAATTCGGCGTGGAAAAAGGCCTGTCAATCGCCTGCCTCGCACAAGCCCTGCAGGGCCAACCTAGCCAACGCGTGGTGCATGGTTTTGATTCGTTCGAGGGCCTGCCAGAAGATTGGGCTGGCACCGCCGAAGCGCGCGGCGCCTTTGACCGGCGCGGGCAATTGCCGAAAACCCCTTCTAACGTCAAACTGCATGTCGGCTGGTTCGATGCAACCCTGCCCTCCTTTCTCGCCAGCACCGATGAGACTGTGGCGTTGCTGCATGTCGATTGCGATATTTATTCCTCCACAAAAACGATATTCGATCTTCTAGCGGATCGGATCAAGCCAGGCACTGTTATCGTTTTTGATGAATATTTCAATTATCCCGGCTGGCGTCAGCATGAATATAAAGCATTCCAGGAATTCTGCGCCACCCATCAGCGGTCCTACATTTATCTCGGCTATGCCGGCGAAAAAGGTCACGTCGCGGTGCTAATGACCTGACGGGCGCCGGCGCGGCGCGGCCAGCCACGGCTGTTCCGGCCAATCATGCTTAGGATATCGCCCCCGCATATCTTTGCGCGCATCAAGCCAGCCCGCCCGCCAAAATGCCGCCAAATCCCCTGTCACCGCAATCGGCCGGCCGGCGGGCGAGAGCAGCGCGCATTGCAGCGGGATTTTGCCGCCCGCTAACAACGGCATTGCCGCCAACCCGTAAAAAAACTGCGCCCGCGCTGCCAAAAGTGGAACCGATGCCGTATAATCAATCATCACCGCACCGCCGGGCAACGCCATCCGCTCGGGCAGCAATGAAGCCAAATCACGTTGCTGCGGATAATCCAACCGATCATGCAAAATCTTGGCCAAATCCAGCGCAGCGACGTCGCGCAGGCTGCGCAGCCCGGCAATATGCGGGCATAGCCACTCATCCAGCGTCGCATGCAGTGTCGCCATGGTATAATCAGGCCAGCGATCCGGCGCGATCGCGCGCAATAACGCGATGCGGGCTTGCAACTGCGCCACCGGCTCAGACCAGGTGAGCCGCTCTGGCTTGGCCAAAATCGCGGCGCGCAACGCCGCCTCGGTCTCTGCCGCACTGGCGCGTTCCGCCCGATCCGCGAGCACGAGCGCACCGAGCCGCACCCGCTCACGGGTCAGCACCGTGCCCGCGACCGGATCCACAGCGGTCTCGCGCGTGCGGGTTAAACGCTCTTGCAAAATTATGGGCAAATTCTCAGGATCAATCGGTGCTGCGAGGCTGATTTTCGCAGCTCCCCGCCCGCCCATTGCGGCAATCGCGAGCAAAGGCGCGCGTGCCAGCCGATCATCCGGCTCTAACGCCGCACCACCACCCCCAGCCAGCCGAAACCGCCCTGGCTCCCCGCGCCGCGCTGCGACCCGATCAGGGAACGCCACCGCAATCAACCCTGCCGGATCGCCCTCGGCCACCGCATCCCGGCGCAAGCCCAACCGCGCGCGATACCGCGAAGCTGCCTGGCGGATCAGCGCGACAATCGCGCCATCACCCGCCCCGCGCTCGCGCAACGCCTCCAATCTCAGCGCAATATCAGCTGATGGTTCATGACGCAGCGGATCGCGCTCCTCTAACAATGCCGCAAGCTCCGCCGCCAAAGCCCGCTCGCCCTCGGTGCTGGCCGCCAGCATCATCGCCGCCAAGCGCGGTGCGGCGCCCAAAGCAGCCATGCGCCGTCCCAAATTGGTGATGGTCGCACCCTGCAGCGCACCCAATTCCGTCAGCAAATCGCGCGAAGCTGTCAGCGCGCCCTGCGGTGGTGGATCGATGAACGCAAGCTCTTCCGGCGCCGTGCCCCAAGCCGCGCAAACCAACACCAATCGCGATAATTCAGCATCAAGAATTTCTGGCCGGTCAAACTCCGCCAAGCCGCGCTGCAACGAAGCCGACCAAAGCCTGATCGCCACCCCCGGTGCCTCGCGCCCGGCGCGCCCGGCGCGTTGCTGCGCCGCCGCCCGGCTGATCCGGCGCGTGACCAATCGCGTCAAGGCGGAGCCTGGATCAAATTCCGGCGCGCGCCGATACCCACCATCGATCACCACACGCACACCCGGCAAGGTGAGTGATGTCTCGGCGATGCTGGTCGCCAAAATAACCCGCCGTCCCGGCCCCGGCGTCAGCACCCGCGCTTGCTGCTCGGCTGGCAAATCCCCATAGAGCGGCACAATCTCAGCCGAAATCCCGGCCAATTGCTCCTGAGTGCGCCGGATTTCACCAACACCCGGTAAAAACGCCAAAATATCCCCCGCATACAGGCTGAGCGCCCCGCGCACCGCCCGCGCCATCGCACCGGGCAAATCGCGCAGCGCCAGCAAGTCACGCGGCTCATGGATCAATTCAACCGGATGGGAGAACCCATCGCTGGTGATCACATTGGCCGCCAACAGCGCCGCCAGCCGGGGCGTGTCGGCGGTGGCGGACATCGCCAAAATCCGCAAATCCGGGCGCAATTGCCGCTGCAAATCCAACACCAGCGCCAGCGCCGTATCGGCCTCCAAGCTGCGCTCGTGAATTTCATCAAATATCACGCAGGCCACACAATCCAAGCCCGGATCATCGAGCAGGCGCGCCGTCAACAAGCCCTCGGTGATAATTTCGATGCGCGTGCGCGCCGACACCACCCGTTCCAATCGCGTTGAATAGCCGATCAAGCCGCCCGGCGCCTCACCGCACAACGCGGCCATGCGCTGCGCCGCCGCACGGGCCGCCAAGCGGCGCGGCTCCAGCATAATAATTCGCTGATCCGCCACCCATGGCTCGCCGTGCAGCACCAACGGCGCGAGCGTGGTTTTTCCCGCGCCGGGTGGCGCGACCAGCACGGCATTGGGCCGCTCACGCAGGCCAGCGCATAAATCAGCCAGCACCGCACGCACCGGCAGCGTGGCGATCCGCGGATCAAGGCTCGAAAAAATATCCATCGCCGGGCGGTTAGCATCGATCCGCGCTTTATGCGATAAACAGATTATGTCCTTTTGCTCTGTCTGGCTGCGCCGCAGCATCAATGCCCTGTTGCTTTTGACGCTGCTGGCCCCCAGCGCCTGGGCCGCGCATAGCAACGTGATCGCCACCAGCCGCGATCAAGTCTCGATCGTCTCGGCCACCCAAGCCGCCTCAGGTCGCACCATCCAGCTTGGCCTGCTGTTCCGCCTTGCGCCGGACTGGCATATTTACTGGTCCGATCCGGGCGATGCCGGCGAGGCACCCAGCCTCACCCTCAAAAGCCCAGCGGGCGCCACCGCCAGCCCATTCACCTTCCCCGCCCCCGCCTGGCTGGTCGCCAGCGGCGTTGGTGATTATGTGGAAACCGGCACGGTGCTGCTGCCCTTCACCCTGACCCTGCCCGCCGCCGCTAATGCGCCGAGCCTGCCGATCACCGCCCAGATTGATTGGCTGGTTTGTAATCCGAAAATCTGCGTCCCCGAACATGGCCGCTTCACCCTGAACCTGCCGGTCACCACTGGCCCCGCCGCGCCCTCCCAGGAAGCCGCCTTGTTCACCGAGGCCGCTGCCAAAACGCCACGCCCCTCGCCCTTTCACGCGACCATTGCGGCAAACGGCTTGCTCACCCTCACCGGCCCCGGCCTGACCCGCCAAGCCATCGCCCAGGCCCATTTTTATCCGGACCACGCCGCCGCCATCGCCAATGCAGCGCCCCAGCCCCTGCATGTCGGCGACCATCAATTCAGCCTGATGCTGCATCTCGCCCCCCATGCCTCTGCTGGCCCGCTGACCGGCGTGGTCGAAATCACCGATCCGAGCGGCCAAACCCAAGCGCTGAGCATCCGCGCCGCGCGGGTCGCCGCTGCCGCCCTGCCAACGGCCCAGAGCGTGCCGCTGATCATCTGGATCGCCGGCGCCTTGCTCGGCGGATTGATCCTCAATCTGATGCCTTGCGTGTTTCCGGTGCTGGCCATCAAAGCCCTCGCCGTCGCGAGGCTGGGCGAAAATAACCGCCCGCAGGCGCGGCGCGATTCGCTCGCCTATAGCGCAGGTGCGGTGTTTGCCATGATGGCGCTCGGCACCACACTGATCGCGTTGCGCGCCGGCGGCGCCGCTTTGGGCTGGGGCTTTCAGTTCCAATCACCCATTTTCATCGCCGCAATGATCTGGCTGGTCCTCGTCATCGGGCTGAATTTCGCAGGCATGTTCGAAGTCACCGGCCTTGAGCAGCTCGGCTCTGGGCTGGCTGCGCGCGGCGGCATGCTCGGCAGTTTTGCCACCGGCCTGCTCGCGGTCATCGTCGCCACCCCCTGCACCGCACCGTTTATGGGCGGTGCCATTGCTGCGGCCCTGGCCGCCCCCATCCTCGCCGGCCTCGCGATTTTTGCCGCCCTTGGGCTGGGCATCGCCCTGCCGTTTCTGGCACTCGGCCTGATCCCCGGTTTCGCCCGGCTGTTGCCGCGCCCCGGCGCCTGGATGGAAGTGCTCAAGCAAATCCTGGCTTTTCCGATGTTTGCCACCGCCGCCTGGTTGCTCTGGGTGCTCACCGCCGAGGCCGGCGCCACCGGCGTGCTGATCGTCACTGGCGGTGCGGTGCTGATCGCGTTTGCACTCTGGCTGCTGCGCTTCGCCGGCGCTTTCCCGCGCGGCCTTTCGCTCCTTGCCGTCATCGCCGCCATCGCTTTGCTGCCACGGCTCACCCCGGCTGCGCATGCGAAAACCGGCATCGGAATCGCTGGCGCCACCGCCTTCTCCCCCACCCAACTCGCCCGCCTACGCGCGGCCGGCACGCCGGTTTTTGTCGATATGAGTGCCGCTTGGTGCATTACCTGCCAGGTCAATGAGCGCGTCGCCCTCGAACCCGCCGCCGTGCGCGCGGATTTCACCCGTCATCACATTATTTTGATGCAAGGCGATTGGACCAGCCGCAACCCAACGATCACCCGCTATCTCGCAGCACACCACCGCGATGGCGTGCCGCTCTATGTCTATTATCCGCCGCATCAGCCCGGCAAAATTCTGCCGCAAATCCTCACCCCATCCCTCGTCGAAGCCGCCATCGCCGGGCGTTAGTTGGTAATATTATCGCCCATGATCTGAAACCAACTCAAAACGCACAAACACCACCAAGCTCTGATCGGAAAACGCATATCCTTGCGCCTTTGCCTCCGCCTGAAAAAATCGCCGATGTTCGGCCCGCCAATAATCCAGCGAACCATCCCCCTCGCCCTCATCCGCCGCGAACGCCGCATCCACCGTGTTGAACATCCCCACCCGCATTTCGGTGGTGCGAATCACCCCAAGCGGCGTGCCCGATCCATCGGTGAAAATTTCCAAATCACCCGGCTGCGGCAATGGCACCTGCTCGGCCTCATACTCGGCCAATAGCCCCGCCGTCGCCCGCTTGCGCCCGGCCAATACCAGCGCCGCCAACGCATCCTGCTGCGCCCCTGGATCACCAAACGCCGTCACCGGCGGCATGGGTCCGCGCATGGAGGTGCGGGCGCAAAAATCTGCCCAAAATTGTGCAACGTCACTCATACCGCGCGCGCCCCGCGCAATGACTGCGCAAAATCATAAAGCAGCTTGGCGCCGAAACCGAACAATACCGTGCCGGTAACCCGGTCCATCGCCCGGATCACCGCCGGGCGGCGCAAAGCCGCCGCAAACCGGGCCGCCGCAATGGTGAGCAAAACAAACCACAGGATCGTCTCGATCATATGGATCGCGGTGAGCAGCAGCAAAAACGGCGTCGGCGCCACGCCGACGGGCAGAAATTGCGGCAACAATGTCGCGTAAAACACGCCAATTTTCGGATTGAGCAAATTGCTCAAAAACCCGCGCCGCAACCAAGCCCTCCTTGGTCCATGTTGTTCGGTGATCTCGATCCGCTGACGCGGACGGCGGATAAACTGCACTCCAAGCGCAAATAAATAAGCGGCCCCCACGAGCCGAATGATCGCCCCGGCAACAACCGAGAGTGACAGCAACAACCCAATCCCCAGCGCCGCCGCAATCCCCCAAACCGCCATCCCGGCAATAATGCCAAGCCCCGCCTGCATCGCTGCCCGGCGATGGCCCGTCAGCGCCGCGCGCAGCACCAAGGTTGTATCCAAACCCGGCGTTATCGTCAGTATCAGCGCCGCGACACTAAACGCCGCAAGCGCCGTGGTGACGTCCATCACACCGTCTCAACAAAGCGCGGGAACAATCCCAAGGGCGGTGGTAACGGCGCATTATCGATCAATCCTTGACCCAAAGCGGCAAAATCACGCGCTGTGGCGGCAACACCCAATTGGTCGAGCAATTTTGCCATCGTATCGGGCATGAATGGTTGCAGCAAAATCCCAATCACTCGCAAACACTCGATCAATTCCCGCAACACGCCCGCCATGCGCACCGGATCGGTTTTGCGCAAGCTCCATGGCGCTTGATGATCGATATAGGCATTGCACGCGCGGACCAATTTCCAAATTTCTTCAAGTGCCTCCTGCAACGCCATCCGATCCATCGCCGCCGCTACCCGATCGGGCAACCCCGCCGCCAAATCACGCAGCGCCCAATCCGCCGGCTGCGCCTCGGCACGCATCGGCACCGCCGCCCCGGCATTCTTCGCAATGAACGACAGCGTGCGTTGGGCAAGATTACCCAAATCATTCGCCAATTCGACATTGAGCCGATTGATCAGCGCCCGGCGCGAAAAATCGCCGTCATTGCCAAACGGCATCTCGCGCAACAGAAAAAACCGTAACGGATCAAGCCCGAATTCATCGATCAAAGGCTGCACCGCCAGCGCGTTGCCGAGCGACTTGCTCATTTTTTCACCCTCGACCGTCCACCAGCCATGGCCGAACACCTGGCGCGGCAATGGCAAACCCGCCGCCATCAGCATCGCCGGCCAATAAATCGCGTGAAACCGGGTGATTTCCTTGCCCACCAAATGCACATCCGCCGGCCAGAACGCCATGCGCGGCGCCTGCGCATCAGGATAGCCCAGGGCGGTTAAATAATTCGTTAATGCATCGATCCAAACATACATCACATGCGCCGGATCGCCCGGCACCTTCACCCCCCAGGTAAAGCTGGTGCGGCTCACTGACAAATCACGCAGCCCACCGCGAACAAAGCTCATGACTTCATTGCGGCTGGAGGCGGGCTGAATAAAGCTAGGCTGGTCCTGATATAATGCCAATAGCCGATCCGCGAACGCGCTCAGGCGGAAAAAATACGAGGGCTCGCGCATCCATTCCACCGGCGCACCGGTGGGCGCGCGCTTGATACCATCCGCGCCAACACTCAGCTCATCCTCGCCATAAAACGCTTCATCGCGGGTCGCATACCAGCCCTCATAATGGCCGAGATAAATCATCCCAGCCGCCTCCAATTTTTGCCACAGCGCGGTACACGCCGCCTGATGCCGCTTCTCAGTCGTGCGGATGAAATCATCATGCGAAATATTCATCGAACGCACCATCGCGCGAAACCGGGCGGAAATGGCGTCGGAAAAGGCTTGCGGCTCGAGGCCCGCATCCCGCGCCGCCGCCTCAACCTTTTGCCCGTGCTCGTCCGTGCCGGTAAGAAACCAAACATCGCGCCCCTGCAAACGGCGAAACCGCGCCATCACATCGGCAGCCACCGCCGTGTAGGCGTGGCCGATATGCGGATCGCCGTTGACGTAGAAAATCGGTGTAGTGATGTAATAACGCTGTGTCATGATGCCTGAAGCTGGTGCAAAACCGTTAAAATCGCGGCACGCGGATCAAGCGTCAGCCCATCGACCATCGCCTCCGTGCGCGCCAGTTCCTGCCAGAGAGCCGCCCGCCCGGCAAGCGAGGGCGGCAGCGGCGCTACATCGCGTGCGCGCGGGCGCAGCTCAGCAGCCAAGGCGCCGCGCAGTAAATCCATGAAAATCGCAAACCCGTCCTCGGCTTTGGCCACCGCATCGGCAATCGCCGCCGCCCGCGTGGGCGCCACCGGCCCCGCCAGCGCCTCGGTCACATGCTCGGCCAGCGCCCCGCCATTCGCCCCGGCCAAGAGCAGCGCCCGCCCGATCGAGCCTTCCGCAATCGCCACCAACCGCGCGCGCTCGCGCGGCGCCAGCTCGGGCATCTGCTTCGCCACCCAATCATCCACCACCGCATCCGGCAGGCGCGACAAATCCAAACGACGACACCGGCTGCGCACGGTAATGGGTAGCCGCCCCGGCGCATTGCACACCAACAGCCAAATGGAGCGCGGCGGCGGGTCTTCCAACAGCTTCAGCATGGCATTGGCGGCGTTCCGATTAAGCGTTTCCGCCTCATCCACCAGCACCACCCGCCAACCGCCCTCCCCCGCCGTCAGATGCAGAAAATCCCCCACCTCACGGATGGTATCGATCACGATTTCCCCTTGCAGGCGCTTGGTTTTATCATTCACCCGCCGTTCCAGCACCTTCAAATCGGCATGCGCGCGCGCGGCCACCCGCCGAAATACCGTGTTGCTCGGCGCGACACTTAAATCATCGCTCTGCCCGCCCGCCAGCAACCAGCGCGCAAACCGATACGCCAAAGTCGCCTTGCCAATCCCCGGTGGCCCGCATAGCAGCCAGCCATGATGCAGCCGCCCGCTGCGCGCCGCCGCCACCAGTGTCGCAACCGCAGCATCATGGCCAAACAGATCAGGATTTTGCGCGGGCGTCAGCATGTCAAACCAAGCCGGTCCGCCAAAGCACGCTCGATCAAGCCGGCCACATGCTCGGGCGCACCGCTGGCGTCAATCAACACGCAGCGCTGCGGCTCAGCCGCCGCAATCGCGCGAAACCCCGCCGCCACCCGGGCGGCAAATGCCGCATCGAACCGCTCATACCGATCATCGATCGAGCGCGCCGCGCGCCGCGCCAGCGTGATCGCCGGGGGCGCATCCAAAATCAGAGTCAAATCCGGCTCCATCGCAATCTCGCAGCGTAGCGCCGCAATCAAGCCCCGATCCACCCCCAGCCCATAACCCTGATAAGCGAGCGTGCTGTCAAAAAACCGATCGCACAACACAATGCCGCCCGCCTGCACCTGCGCGCGCAGCACGCGCACATGCTCCGCCCGCGCGGCATAAACCAGCAGCGTGTCGGTGAGTGGTGCAAAATCATGGCCCCCATGCAACATCAACTGCCGAATCGCCTCGGCCCCCGGCGTTCCGCCCGGCTCACGGGTTACCAACACCGCATCGCCCCGCAGAGCGCGCAGCCGTGCGGCAAGACGCACAAGCTGGGTTGATTTACCAACCCCCTCGCCGCCCTCCATGGTGATGAACAGCCCCGCCATGCGGATCAACGCGCCTAGCGCACGGTAATTTCAGGATCGGCCACACCCTGCGCCAAGGCCATGCGCAACGCCGCATCCGCCGCCGCGACCGAGCCGTACGGACCAAGCTTGATCGCAAACAAAGTCCGCCCCCCCACCCGTTGTGGCACAATCAACCCTGGCATCGCCCCAAGCCGCGCCCTGATCCCCGCCGCACCAGCCACGCTGCCAAAGCCCGGAATTTCAACATAAAGCGGTCCCGGATCAGGCGGCCCTTGCCGCACAATACCCGACAGGCCGGTCGCGACCTGCGGTAAATTGCGGGCATTCGTTGCCGCCACTGCGCCCTGCACCGGCCCGGCCTGACCGGCAGCACCCGGCGGCGGCGCTAGGCTGCTCGCCTGCACGGCGGCCACCGGCACCGCGTGTGACGGCGCAGCCGCACTCGGCACCAAATCCGCCCGCAGCGCCGCGGAGCGCACCGCCAACAGCCGCACCCGCACTTCAACCGCCCCCTGATCGGGAAATCCAAGCAACGCCGCCACTTTGCGCGTCACCGCCAGCACCCGCCCCGGCTGGGCTGGCCCTCGATCATTCACCCGCACCGTCAGGCTGCGCCCATTGGCCAAATTGGTCACCCGCACCAAAGAGGGCAGTTTCAACACCGGGCTTTGCGCCGCCAACGCGCTCTGATGAAATGCCTCACCATCCAGCGTCGCCGCGCCATGACCGGGCGGGATCACCACCGCTAGCCCGGTGCGCCGATAATGGCTAAAATCGCGCGGATAATGCCACATCCCATCCGCCTGATACGGTGCTCCGAGCACGGCATGAACCGGCCCCGGCGGCGGCCCGCCGCGCCGATGCGCTAATAACCCACAACCCGCCAGGGCCAGCGGCAGCAAGAGTGCCCAATAGCGGCGCATCATGCTCACGCGATAATCGCGTGGCCGAGCGTGCCGATGGCCAACGCGTATAAATCCGACGGGTTATAGCGACGGATCGCCTCGAAATTCGCATAAACCAAGAACGCCTCGCCCGTCGGCCCATCCGGCAACAGCACCGATGCCTCGGTGGTCATCGCCACACGCGGCGCGCCCGGAAACCGCCGAACCCCCATCGCCACCCAGCGCGAGACCGGCAAACGATGCGCCCGCCCCGCGAGTGCCTGATTAAATCCTGGCGGGATCAAAACCGGCTCGCTGGAGGGCAAACCCGGAATCCACCCCGCTTTATGCAAATAATTGCCGATCGAGGCGAGCGTATCGGGCACATTGGTCCAGATATTCGGCCGGCCGGTGCCGGCAAAATCCACCGCCGTGGTCAAATAGACACTCGGCATGAATTGCGGCTGCCCCATCGCGCCGGCCCACGAGCCGAGCAAGCCGTTCAAAGGCCGCTGACCCCGCGCCGCAATCCGCATCGCGGCAATCGCCTCATGCGCGAAATAGGCGCTGTTGCGATACCAAGCCAATGTCACCAGCGAGTTAATCACCTGGAAATCGCCCTGCACCGCGCCAAAATCGGTCTCGCCGCCCCAAATCCCCATGATCGGCACCGCCGAGACGCCAAACCGCGCCCGCACTGAAGCCAAAACCGAACGCTCCGCCGCCGCCTTCGCCCGCCCCGTGGCAATCCGCGTCGCAGTCACGGTGCGCGCCCGATATTGCGCCCAGGTCAAGGTGAATTCGGGTTGATGCTGATCGAAATGGATCACTTTCGGATCGGGCGATAGGCCACCCAACGCCGCCGCCGTAATCCCCGCCGGAATTCCCTGCGCGCGTGCCTGCGCCCCCAACCCCGCGACGTATGATGCGAAACTCTCCGCCGCCTGCGCCTCACCCAAACCAGCGCGCGTCATCGCAGCGGCGGCAACGGTCAACGGAACAGCAGCGAGCACAGAACGACGATTCATGATGGATTCCTGTCACGTAAAATGATCATTGGCCCTGCGCCCTGGTAGCCCCGATTACCCGAGCGCCCCAGCCCCAGTATTAGCACTGGCACCAGACCTGATCACGAGGCCCAATGATCGGCCATCATCCCAGCCGCCGCAAGATCGCACAGTCGCTCCAACACTTCAGGCTCCTGCGCGCCCGCAATCGCGTTGCTCTGCTCGATCACAAAAAACGGCACACCGTTAATGCCCAAGCGATGAGCCTGCAGATTATCCGCATGCACATCCTCGGTCACCGCATCATGCGCGAGGAAATTGCTGGTCAACTCACCATCCAGCCCAATTGACGCCGCCAACTCGACCAAAATATCGCGCCGACCAATATCCAACCCTTCGCGAAAATACCCCTGAAAAATTGCCAGAACCAGCCGCTCGGTCGTCACGCCCCCGGCAACCGAGGTTGCAAACCGCAGCAACCGATGCGCATCGACACTGCTGGGCGTGCGGGCAATTCGGGCAAAATCAAACACCAACCCATCAGCCGCGCCAATTTCGCTAATCGCCGCATAAAGCCGACGCGCACGATCCTCACCGCCAAATTTCCGCAACGCATAGTCGGCGCGACTCATCCCGATCCGCGGCATATCCGGGTTCAGCAAAAATGGCCGCCACACAGGCTGGATCGCCAAATCCGGTCGCCTCGCGCGCAATTGGCTCAATCGATGCACGCCAAGATAGCACCAGGGGCAGACGAAATCGAAAATGACTTCGATCACCAGCTTGGTCTGACGGGGCGACACCATATTCATCGCCAACACTCTACCGCGAATCGCGGCGGCGCGAAACTACTCAATTTGAGGCATTTTCGCGCGTGGTCACCCTGGGTCCTCGTCTCTCGCGCCCACCGTCGCCACGCCCATCGTCACCACATCCATCGTCGCCACGTCCATCGTTGCGAGACCGCGCGCCCAGATCAGCGCGCATCGCCAAATCATCGGTTCCGGCGATGGTCGCGGCAAAATTTTCAATCGGCAACGGGCGGCTGAGCAAATAGCCCTGCATCTGTTCGCACCCGCAGCGGCGCAAAATCTCAGCCTGCGCCTCGGTTTCCACCCCTTCCACCACCACCGGCAGCCGCAATCCCCGGCCCAAACCCAAAATCGCGTTGATAATCGCGAGCGGCCCCGCCGGTTCGCCATTCGGCGGCTCGGCCAAATCCTGCACGAAACTCCGATCCACCTTGAGCTTATCGAACGGAAAGGTCCGCAGCGTCGCCAGCGAGGAATAGCCAGTGCCAAAATCATCCATCGCGATTCGAACCCCCAGCGCCTTGATCCGCCGCAACGCCGCCAAAGTCCGGTCAGTCTCGCGGATCAACAGCGATTCGGTGATCTCGATCTCCAAGCGCTCCGGCTCCAACCCGGTCTCCTGCAACACCGCCGCAATCACATCCGGCAAGCGCCCTTGCTGGAATTGCACGACGGACACATTGACCGCGATTTTCAGCTTATTCGGCCAGCCCGCCGCCTCGCGGCAGGCCGTGCGCAGCACCCAACTGCCAATCGACCCCATCAACCCGATCGACTCGGCAATCGGGATGAAATGCGCCGGCGGCACCGCGCCATGCTCGGCATGGGTCCAGCGCAGCAACGCCTCGAAGCCACTGACCACATGCCGATGCGCGCACACCACCGGCTGATAGACCAGCGACAACTCGCCCCGATGCAAGGCAAGCCGCAAATCATGCTCCAACCGTTGCCGCCGCTGATCATCCCGCTCCATGGATGCGGCATAGAGCGCAAAATTATTCCGCCCCTCGCGCTTGACCCAATTCAACGCCCGGTCCGCCCGCGCGAGCAACCCCGCCGCATCCGGCGCATCGCGCGGATACAGCCCAATACCAATCGAGGCAGACAGCGCAATTTCAGGCAGGCCCGGCGGCACCAAAGGCTCCATCACCGTCTCCAGCAAACGCCCCGCCAGCTTGGTGGCCTGCGCCGCCGTGGCGCCGGGCATGATCACCACAAATTCATCGCCCCCCACCCGCGCCAAAATATCGGTCCGGCGACCCGCGCGCTGCAACCGCCCAGCAACCGCGCGCAGCACCGCATCGCCCGCCGCATGGCCATAGAGGTCATTGACCATTTTGAAATTATCGAGATCGATCCGCAGCGCCGCGACCGACCCGCCGCCATGCGTCATCGCCGCCACCAACGCCTCCAGCCGCTCGGCCAACTGCACCCGATTGGCCAGCCCGGTCAGCGGATCATGCCGCGCCAAAAATTGCAGCCGCTCATCATCAATTTTCCGCGCCGTCACGTCCTGGCAAAGCCCGCTTATGCCCTTGATCCGGCCATCACGACCGCGCAGCGCCGAGACATCATGCCACCACCAGCGCCGCGTTCCATCCGGCGCCACCGCCTTGGTTTCAAACTGCGCATCGGCACCACTGGCCAAAACCCGGCCAATGGCCGCGAGCAAATCTTCCGGCGCATCTGGCACCAGCAACGCCGATAAGTGCGCAATTGTGGTGCCAAACCGCGCCGCCTCACCACCAATCAACTGTTTTAATTCAGCCGACCATTGCACCACCAACCGCTCCGGGTCCGCCGCATCACCCAGCGCACGCCATTCCCCCACGCGCACCCGGCGCTGCAACGCCCGCACCGACATTGCCCCCTCAGCCCACCCGCCCGGTTCCGCCCGACCTATGCGCTCGGCTGCATCCGACATTCCCGCCTCCACCCCCGCGCCGACCGCCTGCCCTGCACACGCGTCACGCTCATCATCCCGATCACCCTTTTGCCAATCCGTGCTGCTGATATGACCGACAAAAATGAATCATTGATGAACGCGCGGCGGCTATTTTGGCGTCACGCTTGACAGAACCGGCCAACGCGATCAGTTTTTATCGATCCGAGGGGTGCGGAGCGAAAATCCGCTGAGAGTCGCAGGGGCGACAACCCTTTGAACCTGATCCGGGTCACGCCGGCGGAGGGACGGACATCGCGCACCGAAACTCCCGCTGTTCGCCCGGAACCAACACTGAGGATCGAACCAGGAGCGCGTCATGACTGTGCAAACCAAACCCGCCATCGTCACCACCGGCCCGGTAACCGGTTCTCGGAAAATCTATTCCGCTCCGCCGGGCCGCCCGGATATGGCCGTGCCGTTCCGCGTGGTCGACCTCGCGGCAACGTCGAAGGAAGCGCCGTTCCCGCTCTATGACACATCCGGGCCATTCACCGATCATAATTTCCAGCTCGATCTCGATGCCGGCCTGCCGCAAATCCGCGCCCCTTGGATTGCCAGCCGTGGCTTTGCCGCCATCGATCCGCGCGCGGTCAAGCCCGAAGATAACGGCTTTGCCCCCGCTGACCGGCTGGTGCCGCCCTGCCCGGCCCGGCGCACCATTTACAGCGGCAATCCGGGCCAGTTGATCACTCAATATGAGTTCGCCCGTGCCGGCATCATCACCGATGAAATGATCTATGTCGCGCACCGCGAAAATATCGGCCGCGCCGAAGCCGCCGCCGGGGTCGCCGAACGCCGTGCCGATGGTGAGGATTTTGGTGCCGCGATTCCCAACTTCGTCACCCCAGAATTCGTCCGCGCCGAAATCGCCGCCGGGCGCGCCATCATCCCCGCCAATATCAACCACCCCGAGCTGGAGCCGGTGATTATTGGCCGCAATTTCCTGGTCAAAATCAACGCCAATATCGGCAATTCAGCGGTCACGTCCGGCGCCGCCGAAGAGGTCGAAAAGCTGGTCTGGTCGATCCGCTGGGGCGCTGATACCGTGATGGACCTCTCCACCGGGCGCAATATCCACAATATCCGCAGTTGGATCATGCGCAATTCGCCGGTGCCCATCGGCACCGTGCCGATTTACCAAGCGCTGGAAAAAGTCGGCGGCGACCCGGACAAGCTCGACTGGGCGGTGTTTCGCGACACGCTGATCGAGCAGGCCGAGCAAGGCGTGGATTATTTCACCATCCATGCCGGCGTGCGCCTCGCTTATATCCCGCTCACCGCCAAGCGCGTCACCGGCATCGTCTCGCGCGGCGGCTCGATCATGGCGCGCTGGTGCCTCGCGCATCACCAAGAGAGCTTCCTCTACACGCATTTCGACGAAATCTGCGACATTATGCGCAAATATGACGTCTCCTTCTCGCTCGGCGATGGCTTGCGCCCCGGCTCCATCGCCGATGCCAACGACGCCGCGCAATTCGCCGAACTCGATACGCTCGGCGAATTAACGCGCCGCGCCTGGGCCAAAGGCTGCCAGGTGATGATCGAAGGGCCCGGCCATGTCGCGATGCATAAAATCAAAGAAAACATGGAGCGCCAGCTCAAAGTCTGCCACGAAGCGCCGTTCTACACGCTCGGGCCGCTGACCACCGACATCGCCCCCGGCTATGATCACATCACCTCAGCGATTGGCGCGGCGATGATCGGCTGGTTCGGCACTGCGATGCTCTGCTACGTGACCCCGAAAGAGCATCTCGGCCTGCCCAACCGCGATGACGTCAAGGTCGGCGTGATTACCTATCGCCTCGCCGCCCATGCCGCCGATTTGGCCAAAGGCCATCCCGCGGCGCGCCTGCGCGATGACGCGGTCAGCCGGGCGCGTTTTGATTTCCGCTGGCAGGATCAGTTCAATCTCGGCCTCGACCCCGATACCGCCCGCGCCTATCACGATGAAACCCTGCCCAAAGACGCCCATAAAGTCGCGCATTTCTGCTCGATGTGCGGGCCGAAATTCTGCTCGATGAAAATCACCCAGGATATCCGCGCCGATGCCGAGCGGCTCGCCGGAATGGAGCAAAAAAGTGCGGAGTTCCGTGAGGCGGGCAGCAAAATCTATCTCGAGGCCCCCGCAGCAGAGTAACCCGATGCAAATCGCGATCATCGGCGCCGGCGTCATCGGCCTCGCCCTCGGCTGGCGTCTCGCGCAAGGCGGGGCGACCGTCACGATTTTCGAGCGTGACCAGCCCGGTCAAGGGGCCAGCTTCGCCGCCGCCGGCATGCTCGCCGCCGCCTGCGAAGCCGAACCGGGCGAGGCCGCCTTGGGCGCCCTGAGCCGCGCCTCGCTCGCGCTCTGGCCAGATTTCGCCGCCGAGCTGGAAGCCGCCGCCGGGCAATCGGTCGGGCTGCGGCGCGAAGGCACCTTACTGGTCGCGCTCAACCGCGATGATGCCGAAAAATTGCGTCACGATATGGCCTTCCAGCAAAGCCAAGGCATCGCGCTCGAATGGCTCACCCCGGCGGAAACTCGGCGGCGTGAGCCCCATCTCGGCCCCAACCTCGCCGGCGCGGTCGCCTCGCCGCAGGATATCCAGGTCGATAACCGGCGTCTCACCCAAGCGCTCGCCATCGCCTTCACCCGCGCGGGCGGCGTATTGCACGCAAAAACACCGATCACCGGCATCGCCACCGCCCAGGGCCGCGCCACCGGCGTGATCAGTGCGGGTGCCACCCATCCCGCCGATCTGGTGGTGCTCGCGGCGGGGGCTTGGTCCGCGTCGCTCGATCTGCCAATCCCCCGCCCGCCCATCCGCCCGGTGAAGGGCCAGATGCTGGCCGTGCAGATGGACCCCGCCGACCCGCTGCTGCGCCACGTGGTCTGGGCGCCACGCGCCTATCTGGTGCCGCGCGCCGATGGCCGATTAATCATCGGTGCCACCGTCGAAGAGCGCGGCTTTGATGATCGCATCACGGCCGGCGGCTTGTTTTCGCTGCTCGATGGCGCATGGCGGGCACTCCCCGGCATCGAAGACCTGCCGATCCTGGAAAGCTGGGTCGGGTTTCGCCCCGGCTCGCGGGATGACGCGCCCTTGCTCGGCCCGAGTGAGCTGCCCGGCCTCAGCCTCGCAACGGGTCATCATCGCAACGGGATTCTGCTCACCCCGATCACCGCAGACGCCATGGCCCATAGTATTCTCTCTGGCACGCCCGATCCCCGCATCGCGCCGTTTCACCCGGCCCGCTTCCCCCCAGCACAACACCCCTCCCCCTTGGAGCGCAAAATCGCATGAGCGAGGATATCCGCGTCAATGGCAGCCTAGAGCCGATCGCCGCCACCATCGCCGCCCTGCTCGCCGCCAAAGGCATCGCCGAAACCCGTGGCCTCGCCGTGGCGCTGAACGACCAGGTGGTGCCTGCCAGCGCCTGGGCGAGCACCAAGCTGGTGCCCGGCGATGCGATCGAAATCGTCCGGGCCGTCGGCGGCGGCTGACATGACCCAAGCCGCAACACCCCCCGATCCGTTCCGCATCGCCGGGCAAACCCTGCCCTCGCGCCTGTTCATGGGCACCGCCGCCTACCCGAACCAGGCGACCATGCTCGCCGCCCTTGAGGCCGGTGAGCCGTCTTTGGTGACCATGGCGATCCGGCGGATCAGCCTCGATGCCTATGGCGGCTCCCTGCTCGATGCGCTCGGTGGCCGCTATCAGCTCCTGCCCAACACCGCCGGCTGTGCCAGCGTGCGCGACGCGGTGCTCACCGCCAATCTCGCCCGCGAAGCCCTCGGCACCGACTGGATCAAGCTCGAAATCATCGGCGATCGCGAAACCCTCTACCCCGACGCCGAACTGCTGCTCGAAGCCACTGCCATCCTGGTCAAAGACGGCTTCGTGGTGCTGCCCTATTGCACCGATGACCCGATCCTCTGCCGCAAACTCGCCGATCTCGGCGCCAGCGCGGTGATGCCGCTCGGCTCACCGATTGGCTCAGGCCTCGGCATCGCCAACCCCTATAATATCGAGCGGATTTGCGCCCACAGCACCGTGCCGGTGGTGCTCGATGCTGGCATCGGCACCGCCTCAGACGCCGCCTTGGCGATGGAACTCGGCTGCGATGCCGTGTTGCTCAACACCGCCATTGCCCGCGCGCATGACCCGGTGCGCATGGCCAGCGCGATGCGTGATGCGGTGCAAGCCGGGCGCAACGCAAGACTCGCCGGGCGGATCCCCAAACGCCTGCGCGCCGAAGCCTCCAGCCCCGAGCTTGGCCTGATCGGCGCGTAAACCAGTGACCAGTGCCTTACCATTGTCCGACCCAACCTCCATCGATGGTTGGCACCGGCTCGATCATCGCCTGACCAGCTCCGGCCAACCCACCGAAGCCGAATTGGAGCTCATCGCAGAGCTTGGCGTGCGCCACATCATCAATCTCGGCCTGCCCAGCCACCCGCGCGCCCTGCCGGACGAGGCGGCCAGCGTTGCCGCCCTGGGACTGGCCTACACCGCCATCCCGGTCGAGTTTTCACAGCCCACCGAGGCCGATTTCACAAAATTCTGTGCGCTGATGACCGCGTGCGCGGGTGCGACAATCCATATCCACTGCATCGCGAATTACCGGGTGTCTGCCTTCATCTATCGCTATCGGCGCGAAATTCTGCGCTGGCCGGAGACCAAAGCCCGCCCCGACCTGCTTCGCCTCTGGCAGCCCAACGACGTGTGGGCCACCTTCATCGGATTCGACCTGACCCCATATTGATCGAACGGCGGCTCACACCATCAGGCTGCGGCGCAGCAATTCCACATCCTCGGCAACATTTGCGTCTTTTTCGCACAAGGCGGTGACCTGCTTGACCGCGTGCATCACCGTGGTGTGATCGCGATTGCCGAATTTCCGGCCAATTTCCGGCAATGAGCGGGTGGTCAATTGCTTGGCCAAAAACATCGCAATCTGGCGGGGCCGCACAATCGTGCGCGCCCGCCGTGCGGAGGCCATTTCGGCCACCCGAATATTGAAATGATCCGCAACCTGCTTTTGAATTTCCTCAATCGTCACCTTGCGGTCATAGGCGCGCAGCACATCGTGCAACACCTCATGCGCGGTCTCGATGGTCACCGGCCGATTGAATAAATGCGCATGCGCCACCAGCCGGTTCAACGCCCCTTCCAATTCGCGCACATTGGAGGTGATTTTCTGCGCCAAAAACTCCTGCACCTTCACCGGCACATCCGCCCCGGCCCGCGCCGCCTTGGCCTCCAGGATCGCCATGCGCAACTCATACGTGGTCGCATGCACATCCGCGACCATGCCACAGCCCAGCCGGGTGCGCAGCCGATCCTCGATCCCCGACAAATCCGACGGCGATTTATCCGCCGACACCACAATCTGCTTGCCGGCATCGACCAGCGCATTGAATGTATGGAAAAACTCTTCCTGGGTGCCGTCCTTGCCGATCAAAAACTGCAAATCATCGATCATCAACACATCGACGCTGCGCAGCTCGTTTTTAAATTCCAGCGTCGATTGCTTGCGCAGCGCACTGATAAAGCGATGCATAAATTTCTCGGCGGACATATAAGCCACCGTCACATCGCGCTCCGCCCGATGCGATAATTCCCAAGCAATCGCATGCATCAAATGGGTCTTGCCCAGCCCGACGCCGCCATACAAAAATAACGGATTAAACCCCGCCGGCGCCTGCCCATCAGCCACCCGCCGCGCGCAGGCATACGCGAACTCATTGGGCTTGCCGACCACGAAAGTCTCGAAGGTAAAGCGCGGGTCCAACGCGGCGAGCACCGCGCCCCGATCCTCGGCCTTGGCCGAGGTCGGGGCCGGGCGCAAACGCGGCTCGCTCGGCACCGTCTCAACCGCACCCGCCAGAGCCGATCCGCCGGCCGCCTCGCTGACCCTCGCCTCGGGTGCGCGCTGCGCGGCACGGGTGCGAATATCCACCCGCCGCACCACCGGATTGGTCGCCTGCCACAGGCTGGTGAGCAGAGCGCCATATTCTTTATTGACGAAATCACGCAAAAACCGCGTCGGCAACATCACGGTGATCTCATCACCATCCAACCCGTGCAGCACCGCCTGGCGCAACCAGGTGCGATACTCAACCTCGCCAATCTCCTCCTGCAAGCGCGCACGCACCTGCGCCCATTGCCGCGCCAAACCGGCCTCATCATGACCCTGAGGCGCCGCAAATTGTTCGATATCACGTTCTTGCGCCTGAATTTCGGTCAATCCCATCGCCGCCCCACCATCCAAAAAACAATAGACCTTGCCGCACCACGCGCAACGAAGTCGCGCAGTGTTTCCGCTCCGTCCGATCTGACCGCCCGTGTTACCGGCGCCGCCCGACCTTTAATGATTTACGCACCGCAAACAAACGTTCTCTCGCCTCACCCAACACTCTTTTTATCGCTCGCAATCCACATCACGCACCGTCTGCACCGCTCGCAATCTGCACCGCTCGCAATCTGCACCGCTCGCAATCTGCACCGCTCGCAATCTGCACCGCTCGCAATTTGCACCGCTCGCCCTAGTTCAATGCGCCGTCACACGTTCAATGCGCCGTTACACCGTATCCGTCCGGCTTTGACGATCAAGTCCGCCGCACGCCCGACGCGTTCGTCGCCAAATTCATCACATCGCGAGGTTCATCACCCCGACATCCCCAAGTTAAGCCGAATCGAGCCGCCTGCGCAAGCGTGTTCATCTTGAAAAAAATCGAGTGTTGGCAACGAAATTTGACAAAAACTGGCGCTCTGCCAGTCACTTGCGGAGACTTACTCAGACGCAAATTTTTTATGACAACTGACATTGAACTGTCATCACACTGCAATATCAACAACCTCGTCATGAGGCGTTGTTAGCAGCCAAAATGATGCTGCAGCGCCAAAACAACCGCAACAGCACAAGCGCCTCTCAGGCGCGCAATGAAGCCCCCAAAGACCCGTCATGTGTGGACGGCCCGGTGAGGTCAAGAGCTGACGTTGCAAGATTTAGCGGCGGTTCGATTG
>NZ_BAABMR010000010.1:0-176325 GCF_054767495.1 Acidiphilium sp. MT5 | reverse complement strand
CGCTAAATCTTGCAACGTCAGCTCTTGACCTCACCGGGCCGTCCACACATGGGCCGTCTGGCATCGTATTTCGCTCCTCTCCCGCCGTTTCCGTTCTCTCTCCCTGAACCCACGCCCGCTCCGCGAACGGAAACCCGGCGCGAAAGCTCAAACCTCGCCCGAACCCGCAGAAGCACAAGCGCCACCCCCTCCAACCGGAGCAAAAAGGAGCGAATTGCCGGAGCAAAAAGGCTGGCTGCTGCAAACCTTCCCCGGCCATCACATCCCCTATGTGCGCGGACATCTCATCCGCTTCCTCGAAGACCCCGACTTGTCGCTCCTCCACGCCGCAAACCCCCGAATCGGTCGCGTGCTGCGCCCAATCTGCCACATGCTCGCAATCCCGCTCCCCGCTTACCTCAAATTACCGCGAAAACCGCGTCAACCTCGCCCCAAATCAGCTCCCAAACCAGTGCGGCGGAGCAAAAAAACCCCCGAGCAGTCATTCTACCAATATATGCTCGAAAAATACCCGCCCGCGCCCCCACGCCCCACGCTCCCCGGCCATATCTACGCACCCCCCGCCCGCGCAAAAATCAACTTCGAGCGTTGAGCGCACAATCACGCCCATATCGTTCCGGTATCATAACAAAATGGAGCAAAAAAACGAAAAAACGAAGAATCGGCGGCGTAAAATAACGAAAACAGCAGAGCGCAACCTGCGGAGCGACATAAAATCCCCGATCACCAAAACGCCGCGTCCGCCTCAAAATTGAACATTGACTTTAAGCCATTTTGGCGCGAAATCACAATTTCGTGATAAGCGCTGTAATTTAATGGTAAATTACAGGCGATGCTTATCCAGTCTAAGCTTCAAGGAGTGAAAAATTGATCTCTCGTTTTAACCCGCGAATGGTCGTGATCACAACAATCGCTGCGCTATCCATGCTCGCTGCAACGCCAAATTCTCTCGCATCCAGCCAGTTGGGTCACATCGGCGCTTGGACCGCCAAGATGGGTGGCGGCAGCCCATCAAAAAAGTTTTGCGTGATGAAAGAAACATTTAAAGATGGCGGTGCGTTTGGTTTCCGGTTCGATCATGCGGGCGCCCACATGTATGCCTATAGGCCGCACTGGAACCTGGCGGGGAAGGGGAGTCACCTGCAAATGATTTTGCATGTCGATGGGGTTGATTACAGCCATCCTGCGCGCATCGCGACACAGTCTTTGATCAAGACGGACGTGATCGATTGGAAGGGGTTTCGCGTGCTCGTCCATAGTCAGCACGCCCAACTGCGCATCATGTTTGCGCATCCCGTCACTTGGACTCTCAATCTAACCGGCGCACGGCAGGTCGCCGAAATTGTCGATCGCTGTGTGCATCAGCAAGGCATTTAACATTTCGTAACTTTGTGCGGGCCACCGCTTTCATCCACGCAGTGGCGATTCTTTAGGCACTCCGCTAAATCATGGGGGCACGGTCTCGGATGGGAGACCGTGCTTTCGTGATTGGGGCCAACAGAAAATGATCACATCGATTGAAACAGGCGATTCATCGCCGGGCAGTCCGCCAGTCGGTGCGCCTTTTATCGCCTACGCGCAGAATTTCGAGGATATTTTGCTGGCGCGCGTCTTCGCGGGCAAAGATACAGGCTTTTATGTCGATATCGGCGCATTCGATCCATCGATCGGTTCCGTGACCAAAGCCTTCTATGATCGGGGCTGGCGCGGCATCAATATCGAACCCGGGCTGATTTTTACCAAACTCGCCGCCGAACGGCCCAACGATATTAATCTCAATCTCGCTGTGAGCGATCATCAAGGTGAGGTTGAATTTATCGAAGATCCAACCGATCCCGGCCAGTCGCGCATTCCATCATCCGAGGTGCCGGGCGTGTCGCGGCGTCGGGTTGCCAGCGACACACTCACCAACATTCTCGCCGCCCATGCCAACGGGCGCACGCCCGATTTCATTAAAATCGATGTTGAAGGCGCTGAAGCCGCCATCATCACGAGCACCGATTGGCGCCGGGTCCGCCCCACCATTTTGGTCATCGAAGCCACCGAGCCTTGGACCAATCGGCTGGCAAACCAATCCTGGGAGCCGATCCTGCTCGATCAGGGCTATCACCGCGCCTATTTCGACGGCATTAATATTTTTTACCTCCCGCACGAGCATCGCGATTTGCAGCGCCATTTTCTGCTTCCGGTGAATGTGCTCGACCATTTCGTGGTGCATGATCCGGCCATCGCAGTGCTGCGGCACGACCTTGAAAAAAGCCGAAATGACCTCGCCGCACGCGAAGCGTCCTATCGGCAAAGTCGTGACGATCAGACGCGCCTGCTCAATCAGGTGCATCAACTCACTGAGAAACTTGAGGCGCATCAAGCCTTTCAACAGCGCCTGACCGATCATCTGGACTGGCCGGACGCGCCACGCGCCTTGCAGCTTTTCCTGCCAATCGCACGATGGCTGCGCCGATGGGACGCGCCGCCCCAACCAGCAACGCCCGCACCACCGAGCGAGGCAGCACCAGCGCCCCCGCCAGAACCCACCCTGCGCGCACGGGTCAAATCGCTGCTCTACACGGCCTATCGCCCGTTTCGCCCGATCCTGCGGCCCATCGCTTGGCGGCTCCGCTGGTTCCTGATCGGCGATGTTCGCCATGATTTGGCGAATCTCACCGATCATCTCCATCATCTCAACCAATCCATCACCGACCTCCAGCGCCTAACACAGGCAGCGAAAGAGCCCTCCTTGGCACAGGCACCATCCGATCAATTGGTCAATCTGGTCGAAACCGCTTTGGTCACGCTCGCGCTTGATGCCGAACGTCTCGCCGCCGATCATCGCATGGCATCCAACCAGGATCATGAGCGTAATGCGCGATCTCATCATTGATGCGCGGTGCCTGCAGGACCCAGCCTTCGCCCGTCGTGGCATTGGCAGTCATGCCGCCGGGCTGATCGCGGGTGGGCACGCGCGCGCTGACATCCGCGCCGCGTGTCGTTTCGTTGCGCTAACCGATCCTGCTTTACCGGCCCTGGCCGAGGATTTTCGTACCCTGTTTGATGACAACCGGGTTGTTGCCTATCGGCAGGCGACCGAACGCTGCCTATTCTTGCAACCATCTCCGATGACCCATGATCCGCTCTGGGTCGCTCGGCTGCTGGCCGATCCCAGCGTGCCCAGCATTGCGCTGGTCTATGATTTCATTCCGCATGATTTTCCGCAACATTATCTCACCAACGCCGCAACGCGTGTGCATTACTATGCCAGCCTCGCGTCATTACGCCTCTATGATGGGCTCCTCCCGATTTCCGAGGCAACGCGGCTCCAGCTCGAAAGCTGGGTGGCGCACCGGGCGTCGCTGGTCGCGGTGACTGGCGTTGCGCTACGCCCATCAATGCTGCCACAGCATAACCCGCCCCCAGCGCGGCGCGCTTTGCAGCGTATTCTGGTGCCCAGCGGCGAAGATTGGCGTAAAAATCCCGAAATCGCCGTCCGCGCCCACGCGATGGCGACCGCGCTGCAAAGCCAAGCGGTGACGCTCGAATTTACCGGCTTACCCACCGCCGAAACCCAATCGCGCTTGCGCGCTTTGGCACGCCATGAAGGCGGAAACCCCGATTTACTGGTGTTTCATCCTTTTCTCGATGATCCCAGCCTCGCGGCACTTTATCGCGCGTGCGACCTCGTCATCGTGCCGTCGCGCAGCGAAGGATTTTCGATCCCGGTGATCGAGGCGATGGCCCAATCAGCCCCGGTGCTGGCCAGCAACTGCCCCGCCCATGCAGAATTGCTCGCCGATGCAGAAGATCGTTTCGATGCCGATGATCCGGCGGACCTGCTGCGATGCTTCAACCATCTCGCAGCCCATCCATCGCATCTGCCCGCAATGACGGCGCGCACCGCCGCGATTTGGCCGCGATTCACCCAAGAACAGGTCAATGCGCGCGCCTGGGATGCCATCGCCACCCTGATTGGTCCGCCCCAATCGCTGCCAAAACCGGCCATTGCCCGTCACTATCGGCCGCGAATCGCGTTCGTCTCGCCGATGCCCCCCACGGCTTCCGGCTGCGCTGATTTTTCCGAACGCACCTTGCAGAGCTTAGCGCAGCGCGCGGATATTTCGGTCTTCACCAATACCCCCAACCCCCAACTCCCGCCGCAAACAAAGTTTGCCGGCACGCCGGGCCGCTATGCCCATGTCTCAAACCAATTTGACGCCGTGATCGATGTGCTCGGCAATTCCCATTTTCATCAGGCCGAGTTTGATCTCCTGCGCAGCCATGGTGCCGCCTGCATCGCGCATGACGCGCGCATGCTCGATTTTTACGTCCATCGCCTGGGCCTTGCACGCGCCTGCGCACAAGCCAGCGCTGAGGCAGGCCGGGTCGTCTCGCCCGAAGAGGTGGAGCATTGGCTGATGCATCCAGGTGAATTGCCGGTGCTGTTTCTCGGTGAAATTGCCGCCGCATCGCGTCCACTCTTCGTGCATTCGGCGATCACCGCGCGCCTGATCACCCAACTCTATCAGCGCACCGCCATCGTGCTGCCGTTCCCCCCCTATCGCGACTTTACCGATGCGCAACTCAGCGAGGCAGCGCGCGCACGGGTTCGCAGCCAACTGCGCCTCGCGCCCGACGAGCTGATTATTGCGAGTTTTGGCACAATCAGCCGTGATCGCGCACCGGGCGAACTAATCTGGGCGCTGGACATGCTCCGAAGCTGGGGCTTGCCGGCCCGGCTGGTGCTGATCGGGCAAGCCAGCCCTGATATCGCCGCCATGATTGATCGTTTGGCGGCGGAGGTTGGGGTCAATGTCACAATCATCGCCGATCGTGACAATCAATCGCTCTATCGCGATTGGCTGATCGCCTGTGATGTGGCGGTGCAACTGCGCACCTATGGTTTTGGCGGCTTATCCGGGGCCTTGATCGATTGCATCGGTGCTGGCGTGCCGAGTGTTGCCAATGCCAGCCTCGCTAACGCGATCGAGGCGCCCCCCTATGTCGCCACAATCCCCGATGCCCTCAGCGCCCCCTTGTTGGCCGAGGCCATCGCGGACATCATTGAGCCATCCCGCCACCGGCCACGCCCCCTTGCCGCCCGGCGGGCTGATCTCGCCACCCGCAATTTCGATATTTATTGCACAAAATTGATGAATGGGTTGGGCTTCGCATGATTGTGCTCGATTGTACCGAACTTGCGCAAAACCCGATTAATACCGGCATCCAGCGGGTCGTGCGGGCGCTGATCCAGCATTGGCCATCCGAGAGCCCGCTCACCCTCGCAACGTTCGATCCCGCGCGCGGTTTGGTGCAATTACCCGCTGCGGCGCGCGCAATTTTGCTCGATACGAATGCTGCCGCCGACATTATTGAGAGCCGCCTTGCTGCGTTGGGCCCACGCCCGCCTGTGCCGCTCGATGCCACAACCCGCATCTTGGTGCCGGAAGTTTTTTATGATCACGCCCGTTGCAATTTTTATCACACGCTCCCCCCTGAGCGCGCAGCCTTCCTGGTCTACGACCTGATTGCCTATGTGCATCCAGCTCAGATCAATGTGCGCGAAACAGCACCGCTGATGCCCTATCTGCGCGTGCTGCGCGACGCGCGCCATCTGGCCTTCATCAGTGACCAGACCAGGACGGACTTCATGCGCCGCATCCGCCGCAATCCTGTCGAGCCAGGTCCAGTGCTGCCGCTCGGCGCCGACGGGTTGGCGCTGGAGCGTCAGTTATTTGAGCCTGCGCGCTGCGATTTTCTCAGTATTGGGTCGATCGATGGCCGCAAAAATCAACCCTTGATGATCGCGGCCTTTCAACGCCTGTGGCAGCGCGGCAGCACCGCGCAGCTTACCTTGGTCGGTCGCGCCTTTCCCCGCGCTGATCTTTCAGCGCTCGAAGCGGTTGCCAATCATCCCCATTTCACTTGGCATCGCCATGCCACCGATGATGAGCTCCGATCATTACTGCGGCGTGCGCGCGCGTGCCTCTATTTATCCGAAATCGAAGGCTATGGTTTGCCGCCAGTTGAAAGCCTCTATGCCGGTATCCCCGTGATCGTCCCGAGCGAATTGCCATCCACCAGCGCCTTGCCTCATCGTGGTCAAATTCGTCTGCCCACCCTCACGCCTGAAACAATTGCCGATGCGGTCAGCGTAATGAGTGACACTGCAAATGCCGCACAATTTTGGGCCGAAGCAGCGACCCTCCAGCTTCCACGCTGGGCTGATTTCGCCAGCGAAACCGCCCGTTGGGTCAGCGCATTACGCCCGTAACAAATTTGGCCCTGTGAGTCCGATCAAAGGCCAAAGAGATGGCTTGCGCCCAATAGCGTATTGAACACGCCCCAGGCCAGAGGAACTCCCACCAAAAGCCAATAGGCGATGAAGAGTGGCTCGGTTGTCGCCATGGCCTTAGCTGACGCGGGCGCTGGGTTGGCCTCGGACAATTCGGCGAGATTAATGCCGGTGACATCGGTTTGCCAACGATAGATCATTGAATTGCAAAACGCCCCAAATAACAACAATCCCGCCATGATATATAGCGTCACGGTGTATGAATCCGCCTTCGGCACACCCAGGCTGATTTGATAACGCCGAATATAATCGATCAATACCGGCCCCAATACGCCGGCAGCGGACCATGCCGTCAATAACCGTCCATGGATTGCGCCGACATGGCGCACGCCGAAAATATCGCGCAGATAGGCCGGTATGGTGGCGAAGCCACCGCCATACATCGACAAGATCAAGCCGAAACAAAGAGCCGTCAGCGCAACGCTACCCAAAACCGCTGTATGCGGCACAATCAAATACAGCGCGATACCGAGAAAGAAGAATATGAAAAAAGTTGCCTTGCGGCCAATCCAATCGGACAACGAGGCCCAGGCAAACCGGCCCCCCATGTTGAACAGCGAGATGAAGCCAACGAAACCCGCTGCCGTGAAGGCGGTGATCCGGCCATGGAACATTTCCTGAATCATCGGGCTGGCTTGGCTAATCACGCCAATTCCAGCGGTAACATTCAGAAATAGCACCAGCCACAAATAATAAAATTGCGGCGTGCGCAAAGCGCCACCACCGGTAACATCGGTGCTGTTTAACCAGGATGCCGCATTGGTCTGGGCGTCGGCATTGGGCGGCATCCAGCCGGCGGGCGGCACACGCACGATCACAGCGCCCAGCGTCATGAAAATCGCATAGACAACACCCAATGTCACGAAGCAGCCGACGATACCGGGTTGCGATGCGGTGGCGAACAAATGCATCAGCAGAACTGACAGCGGCGCACCGATCATCGCGGCGCCGCCAAATCCCATGATTGCAAGCCCGGTGGCCATGCCTGGCCGGTCAGGAAACCACATCAGCAAAGTCCGCACCGGGGAGACATACCCGATCCCAAGCCCGATCCCCCCAATCACCCCATAACCAAGAAACAACACGACCAAGCTATGAATGGCAACGCCAAACGCTGCGATCAAAAATCCACCGCCAAAACACGCCGCGGCCAACACCATCGCCCGGCGTGGCCCCACTCGGTCAAGCCAGCCACCCGAAAATGCCGATGCGAGTCCCAGAAACAAAATGGCGACCGAAAAAATCCACCCTACGTCAACCAGGGACCAATTATGTCCGGGATGACCGGGCCCTCCCAATAGCTTGGTTAGGGGCAGGTTGAACACGCTGAACGCATAAACCTCGCCGATGCATAGATGCACACATAACGCGGCAGGTGGCACCAACCAACGATTATAATTGGGTGGTGCAACCGTTCGCTCGCGATCCAAAATGCTCAGAAACGCCATTTCGCCCCCTACCGTAATTGATTGGTCGACCATTTTCATGTCGAAGCATACCCAACAAACATCCCTTTATCCCAGTTTATATCCAACGCGCAAAAATTATCACGTCGATCCAAAACTAAGACTTACACTCTCGGACCTTGTGTGATTCCGCTCCCTCGTCGATAACGCGCTGGTGATTGCACTGCGGAGCCTTCGAATGCGAAAAATAATGCGACTATCTTGGCTGTCGCTTGTTTGTCTGGCCGCAATTAGCGGATCGGCGAGCGCCCAATCGCCCTCAACCACGTCGCCGCCCGCTACCCCGCAGCAACAATTAGCGGCCCTTCACTGGCTGGGCGCACCCGCGTTGGCGCCGGTCGGGAACACCGGTCAAATGGTCTTGCAGCCGGGCATCATGATGCTGGCACCGCCCGATTCGGACAAGTTTCTCCGGTTGCAGGGCAATCCCGTGCGCCGCGATGCACAATTTTACGTCATCGCCCCGACGGCACGCCATATGGCTTGGTTCGCGGTGATGAATTACGAGGCAATCGGCCACGTGCTCGATCAGCAAAAGATCGATGCCGCCAAAATCCTTGCGGCCGAACAGCGCAACAATAAGCGCAGCATCGCGACCCGCGAGCGCGACCATCTGCCGGTCCTAACCCTCACCGGCTGGGGGATGCAGCCGCATTACGATGCCACGACCCATCGGCTCGAATGGGCTTTCACGTACGATGTGTCAGGCGGAGGTTCGGTTGAGAACATGAATACCCGCATCCTTGGTCGGCTCGGCGTGTTGCACATCGTCATGGTCGATGCGCCGTCGCGCCTACAAAGCGACCTTCCTGCTTTCGATTCCGCCATGAATGGGTTTCGGTTCACCGCCGGTCAACGCTATACGGATTTCAAAAAGGGCGACAAGCTGGCTAAATTTGGTCTCGCTGGCCTGATTGCCGGAGGTGCTGCCGCCGTTGCGGTGAAAACCGGCCTGTTTGCCCTGGCAATCAAGGCCATCCTCAGCTTTTCCAAGATTATTATCGTGGGTCTGGTGGCGGTCGGCGCAGCCTTTCGCCGATTTTTCGCCCGATTATTTCGCCGTTCATGAGCGCGCCCTCGTCCGGCATCGTGTCGCTGGCCGTCGCCCTGGTCGCGGGCATTGTCGGCTATGTCGGGATATCGAAATTCATCGATTCGAAACGCCGTAAAGCCGCGACGCCGCATTTTGGCGATGCCAAACCTGGATCGATCCCATCGACCCCCTATGCGTCGCCTCCGACCACCAACGGCCCCTGGTATTCGGTTCTCGGCGTCGCGCCAGATGCATCTTCCGCCACGATCCAGGCCGCCTATGATCGGCTCGCGCGGCAAAACGCAACGGAGGATGATCATCTTCTGCCGCCCGATCTGCGGTCCATCGTTCGCGCCCGCCGCGCCGCGATCGATCACGCCTTACAACAAGCCCGTGCCGCCGCGCAGCCAGGATCGCCGCCAGGATTATGGTCATGACGACGCCACGGATCGGCATTGCCGGTATCAGCGGTCGGATGGGCCAATTGCTCGCCGCCGCGATCCCGGCAGCGGGTGCGACATTGGTCGGCGGCACGGGCCGTCACGATGATCTGGCGGCCCTCGCGCGCGGGTGCGATGTCGTGATTGATTTCACCATCGCGGCGGCGATTGCGCCACACGCGGCGATTCTGGCCCAAACCGGCACGGCCTGGGTGCTCGGCACCACCGGCCAGACCGAGGCGGATCACGCGGCAATTGCCGCCGCCGCGACACAAATCCCCGTTTTCACCGCCGCTAATTTTGCCCCCGGCGTCAATCTGATCCTCGCCCTCGCGCAAATTCTCGCGGCCCAGCTTCCCGCCGCCACGCATGATGCCGAAGTGCTGGAAATGCATCATCGCCAAAAGCGCGATGCACCCTCCGGCACCGCCATCGCGCTCACCCGCGCCATCCAGCGTGGCCGTGGCGCAGAGGCCCCAATCCCAACCGCCAGCCTGCGCGGCGGGCAGATCATTGGCTCGCATACGGCGTTGTTTACGGCCGGTTTTGAGCAAATCACCCTAACCCATCATGCCCTTGATCGACGCATTTTTGCGGATGGTGCGGTCCGCGCCGCCCTCTGGCTGATCCACCAGCCGCCAGGGCTTTACGGCATGAATGATCTGCTGGCCCTTGATGATATTATCAGGTAATCGCCGTTCATTGCGCTGTTTGGCTTGACCGGTGCGCCAGTTTCCGCCAATCCGCGTGCGCTCGGGCGTGCGGCCCCGGCGCTGACCCGGCTTCGGGCTGTTTCGCGACAAGAGGAGAAATCCATGCGCGACAAAGGCGAGTTTTTATTCACCTCGGAATCCGTCTCCGAGGGGCATCCCGACAAAGTCGCGGATCGGATCTCCGATACCGTGCTTGACGCCTATTTGGCGGCTGATCCGTATGCGCGGGTCGCCTGTGAAACGCTGGTGACCACCAATCAGATCGTGCTCGCTGGTGAAACCCGTGGCCCGGCTTCGATCACCCATGAATATCTCGCCCATCTCGCGCGCATGGCCGTGCAGGATATCGGCTATGACCAGGAGGGCTTTTCCTGGCGCAACGCCGCGATCGATGTTTTGCTCCATGCCCAATCGAGCGATATCGCTGCCGGCGTCGATGCGGCTGGCAACAAAGATGAAGGCGCTGGCGATCAAGGCATTATGTTTGGTTATGCCTGCTCGGAAACCGAGGCGCTGATGCCGGCCCCCATCCATTATTCGCACCTGATTTTGCGCCGCATGGCGGAGTTACGCAAAATCGGCGACAGCCGCGCGATTGGCCTGCAGCCCGATGCAAAAAGCCAGGTCACGCTGAAATATGTCGATGGCAAGCCGGTCGGCGCTACCTCGATCGTGGTGTCCACCCAGCATGACGAGGGAATGACGCAAGGCGCCATCAAATCCATGCTGCGCCCGCTGATCACCGAATTGCTCCCTGCGGGTTGGATGTGCAGTGATGAGCATTTCTATGTGAACCCCACTGGTAATTTCGTCATCGGCGGCCCTGACGGCGATTGTGGCCTGACCGGGCGTAAAATCATCGTCGATACCTATGGCGGTGCAGCTCCGCATGGCGGCGGCGCTTTTTCCGGCAAAGACCCCACCAAGGTCGATCGTTCAGCCGCCTATATGTGTCGCTACCTCGCGAAAAACGTGGTTGCTGCCGGGCTGGCCAGCCGCTGCACCATCCAGGTCAGCTACGCAATCGGCGTGTCGCATCCGCTGTCGGTCTATGTCGATTTGCACGGGACCGGCCATGACGTCGAAGAGAGCAAGATCGAACGGGTCTTGCGCGAGTTGGTGAACCTTACCCCGCGCGGCATTCGCGAGCATCTGCATTTGAACCGGCCGATCTATGTGCCGACCTCATCCTACGGCCATTTTGGCCGCGAGCCGGATGCTGAGCTGGGCACCTTCACCTGGGAAAAGACTGATCTGGTTCCCGCGCTGAAATCGGCATTTGGACGCTAATCTGAAACCGCCGCCCGACCGTCTTTACGGTCGGGCGCGCGGCCACGCGCTGCGGCCTCGGCAAGTCGCCCTCATGACCGCTTTGTTGCCGCGTCTGCGCTGGCCCGATGTCGGGTTCGCCATCAAACCCGTCAATTTATGGATCGAGGTTGGCGCCGGCAGTTTCGAACATGCCGAGGCGATGGCGCGCGCGAACCCTGCCATCGGCCTCATCGCCTGCGAAGTGTTTGAAAATGGCATCGCGTCGCTGCTGTCGCGCATCGCCCCTGGTGACACTGACCCGGCCAGCGTCATTCTGCCGGCCAATCTGCGCCTGTACCCTGATGATGCGCGGGCCTTGCTGCGCAGCCTCCCGGATCGGGCTCTCGGCCAGTTATTTCTGATGTTTCCAGACCCCTGGCCCAAAGCCCGCCACGCGAAACGCCGGTTCGTGCATCCGGATATGATCTACGAAATCGCGCGCGTGATGCAAAGCGGCGCGGAATGGCGGATCGCGAGTGATGACCCCACCTATCAACAATGGGTATCCGCCGTCTTTGCAGCGCAGCATGACTTTATCATGACGCAACAAACCACAATACGCCCGGATGACTGGCCAGCAACGCGTTACGAAGCCAAAGCAATTAGGGCAGGGCGGCAACCCTATTATTGGATTTTCCGGCGCGTTTAGCGACTGTCTCATTGAATTTACCAATAGGTGACATTGACGTATCAATGGCAAACAGGCAATTTAATGCCACCAAGCGGCGGTCGAATGTTCGTTCATATTGGCATTCAGCGCCGCAACGGTTACAAACGCGCACTGCACGAATTTTAAAACACCAAAGCCTGGGGAGCAAAATCCATGAGCGATCAAAGCAATGACATGCCCAATCTCGGCGTCACCGACCATCTTGGTCGGCGTGATCTGATCAAAGCCGGGGCTGGCGTCGGCCTCACCGCCTTGATGGCCGCACCAACGCCGAGCTGGGCTGCGAGCGAAAAACCCATCAAAATCGGCATGATCGATCCGATCACCAGCATTTTTGCCTCCCTCGGCCATAGCGAAATTAAGGGCGCGAAATTCGCCGAGGAAGAGATCAACAAAAAAGGCGGCATCATGGGCCGTCCGCTGCAGCTGCTCGTTGAAGACGGCGCTGGCAACCCCGGCACCACGGTCACCAAGGCCCAGCGTCTGGTCACTCGCGACAAAGTTGACTTTCTGATCGGCACCGTGAATTCGGCATCCTCGTTGGCCCTTAGCCAATATGCCGCACGGCAAAACAAGCTGTTCGTCTGCACCGGTGGCCACGTGGACAGCCTGACCGGCGCGTCTTGCAGCTGGAACACGTTCCGCACCTGCTCGACCACCTGGATGCTGACGTCCGGCGATTTTGAAACCCTGTTCAAGAAATTCGGCAAGAAATGGTATTTCATCACCACCGACTACGCTTTCGGTGAATCCGAGCAGGCCGATTACACCAAGCAGTTGAAAAAGGCCGGCGGCAGCGTGGTCGGCGGCGCGCTCGCGCCCGTCGGCACCACCGATTTCTCGTCCTATCTGATCGATGTGAAAGCCAAAAAGCCTGACGTGCTCTGCTTGTTGCTGGCCGGTGATGATCAGGTGAACTGCATGAAGCAGATCGCCCAATTCGGCATCGACAAGAATATTGCGGTCGGTGGCGCGTTGATGGAGCTTGAATTGCTGCAAGCGCTGCCCGAAGCCGCCCGCTATGGGTGGTGGACCATGGAGTGGTATTGGAACCAGCCGAAAACGCCTTATGTTGCGGAATTCGTCAGCGCGTATAAGGCGAAATATAAGGGCCAATACCCCTCGGCGCGCTCCTGGTTCGGCTATGCAACGGTTCATGCCATTAAGCTCGCCGTCGAAAAAGCCAAATCGACCGAGACCATCAAGGTCGTCCGGGCGATGGAAGGCTTGGTGCTACCGCCCGAAGTGGCGCTGCAACCCGGTGCGCCGGAATATCGCGCCGCCGATCACCAATTGATCCTGTCGATGTTCCCTGGGCACGCCATCCAGACCGGCAAATATCCGAACCTGTTCGATGTTTCAGCGATTGTTCCGGGGGCGCAATTGGCCCTGCCAGCCTCGGCAACCGACTGCAAAATGAAATATCCAGCCTAATTCTGCACTAATTGCGAAATCCGGGCGGTGCCGTGCCAACGGTGCCGCCCGTTTTAATCGAATAAGACCGAGGTTTTTATGGTATTATTGCTGTTCAACGCGTTCAACGGGCTGATCCAAGGGGCATTCTACGCGCTGATGGCCCTCGGTCTCGCGCTGATCCTGGGGCTCAACGCAACGATCAATTTTGCCCATGGCGCTTTCATGGCGCTTGCCGCTTATTTTGCCTTCACAATTTTCCCTTATACCGGTTTTTGGGGCGCTTTGTTCATTGCGCCGTTGCTGGCGGCGGCGGTGGGGTTTGTGGTTGAAACCACGATGGTCCGGCGCCTCTATACCCGGAAAGATCCGATCTATACGTTGCTGCTCACCTTCGGCCTTGCGCTGATCTTGCAAGATTTGATCCGCACCATCTGGGGCGCCCAAGGTCAGCCGCTCGCAATCCCGGCAATGCTGAACCACCCGCTCAGCAATACCTATTTCTTCCTCACCGGTTATCGTCTGTTCGTGGTCGGCGTTGCCTTGCTTAGCACCGGCGCGCTATTCGCGGTGTTGCGCTTCTCGCGAATTGGCATCCGGATTCGCGCTGGCAATAGCGATTTGGAAACCATCGCAGCATTGGGCGTGAATATTTATCTGCTCCGCACGATCAATTTCATGATCGGTATTTTGTTCGCGGGTGTCGCGGGCATCCTCGCCGCCGGCCAGCTCGGCCTGAACCCGAATATGGGCGATGCGTTGATCATGCCGGCCTTCGTCGCCATCGTGGTGGGCGGCGTCGGCTCACTGCTCGGCTCCTTGCTCGGCGGGTTGATTATCGGCCTTGCCTCCGGCATCGTCACGACGTTCGCACCCGCCGCGAGCGAAGTGGTGATTTATGTGATCATGGGCGTCATGCTGGTGGTCAGGCCCCGTGGTTTGCTCGGACAGGAGGGATTGTTCGAATGAGCGCCCCCGCGTCCGTATCGCGCACCGATGCTTCAACCACAGCAACCAACCCGCGTTTCAACCGCCGGGTCATCGGCAATCTGTTGCTTGGCGTGGTGCTGATCGCCGTGCCGTTCTGGCTTCCTTTGGTCGGCGGCTATACCGATCTGGCGTCCCGCGTGTTGATTTACGCGCTGGCCGCCATGGGCCTTAATTTGCTGCTCGGCTTTACCGGCGGCTTATCCTTTGGTCACGCCGCCTATTTCGGCCTCGGCGCTTATGGTGTCGGGCTGATGTTGAAATACGAGACCCATAATATTTTTCTCGCTCTCCTCGCGGGCACCTTGCTCGGCGGTGCCGCCGCCGCCCTGCTCGGCCCGATCGCCGCCCGGCGCCGCGGCATCTATTTCTCGATGATTACCATCGCGATTGGTCAAATGTTCTATTTCATCGCGGTGCGCTGGAATGATTTCACCGGCGGCTATGACGGCCTCACCGGCTTCTCGCGTCACCCGGTTCATCTACCCGGCCTCACGCTGCCCATGGGCTCGTTGGATTTTTATTATATGGTGCTCATCTGCTTTGGCCTCGGGGCCTGGGTGCTCTGGACGATTTTGAACTCGCCGCTCGGCCACACGTTTGTTGCGATTCGTGAAAACCACAAACGCCTGACCTTCCTCGGCATTCGCACCCAACGCTATATCGCGATCTCGTTTGCGATTTCCGGCACCATCGCGGCACTCGCGGGTGGGCTTGATGCCATGTATGGCAATTTTACCTCGCCCAACGTGCTTGAATACACCCTGTCCGGCAATTTCCTGATCATCGCCGTGCTCGGTGGCATGCGCAATTTCTGGGGACCGCTGGTGGGGGCTGTCATCTTTATTCTGGTGCGCGATTATGTCAGCTCGATCACCCATAATTGGATGACCGTGATCGGCCTTATTTTCGTCGTTTCGGTGCTTTTCTTCCCGCTCGGTATCTTGGGGTCGATCAAAGATTGGCGGGCGCTCATCTCGCCCCGAATTCGTGAACAGGACGCCCCATGAGCCTCCTCGAACTGCAATCGGTCGGTCGGCGTTTCGGCGCCCTGCAGGCCCTGTCGAACATTTCGCTGAATGTCGATCAAGGCGAGCTGCGCGCCATCATCGGCCCGAACGGTGCCGGCAAAACCACTCTGTTCAACCTGATCAGCGGATTTTTTCCTCCAACGGAGGGAGCGATCATTTTCGATGGCAGCCCGATCACGGCGGTCAATCCCGCCTCGCTCGTGCGTCGCGGCATCATTCGCACCTTTCAGATTACCGAGATTTTTCTCTCGCTCACGGTCGCTGAAAATCTGCGCGCCGCCGTTGAAACGGCCATGGGGCTCAATCTGCGCCCTTGGGTTTCGCGGGCCACGCGGGCGCGCATCGAAGCGCGTGTCGCTGAGCTCATGGAAATCGTCCAAATCAGCGGCAAAGCGGACCGGATCGCCGGTGAATTATCCCACGGTGATCAGCGTGTGGTTGAAATCGGCATCGCTCTCTCGCGCGCACCCAAGCTGCTCCTGCTCGATGAGCCCACCGCCGGCATGGGTGATGAAGAAACCCATCACATGACGGCGCTGATCCGCCGGCTGAACAAGGACCAGGGCATCACCATCCTGTTTGTCGAGCATGACATGGCCATCGTGTTCGGCATCGCTGATCGCATCACCGTGCTCGATAACGGCAGCATGCTCGCCGAGGGCAACGCCGCCGAAATCGCCGCCAATCCGCGCGTGCAATCAGCCTATCTGGGGAACGCCGCATGAGCACCGTCCTCGCTGCCGACGATCTGAATACCTATTACGGCAAAAGCCACATTCTACACGGCGTCTCGCTCAGCGTGAACGAGGGTGAATTGATCGCTCTGCTTGGCCGCAACGGGGCGGGTAAAACCACCACCATGCGCAGCATCATGGGCCTCACCCCGCCGCGCAGTGGCCGTGTGCAGCTCTTTGGCCAGGATGTCACCGGCAAGCCGCCCTATCGGATCGCAAGTCTCGGGGTCGGCTACGTGCCTGAGGGGCGGAAAATCTTCGGCCATCTCACCGTCCATGAAAATCTATTGGTCCCGCCGCAAACCAAAGGCCCCTGGACCATAGATGCGGTTTATAAATTATTCCCCCGTCTGGAAGAGCGCCGCACCAGCAAAGGTGGCCGCTTATCCGGCGGCGAGCAGGAAATGCTCGCCATCGCCCGCGCTTTGCTGCTCAACCCGCGCTTTCTGATCCTCGATGAACCCTCGCAAGGTCTGGCGCCGGTCATCGTGCAGGAAGTCATGCGCACCATCGCTCGGATGAAATCAGAAGGCATGTCGATCTTGCTGGTCGAGCAGAACGCCTTCCTCGCTCTGCAACTGGCCGACCGCGCTTACGTGCTCTCGGATGGTGAAGTTGCCTATCATGGCCCGGCGGCTGAACTCGCCGCCGACAAAGAGCGCATCGAAGCACTCGCCGGCGTCGCGCACGCGGGGTGATCGCGCCGCCTCAACCCGGCCATGCGTTCGCATCGGTTGGCGGCCACTCTCGCCGCGCCCAAGCTGAGCCGAACAGTCAAAGGTAAGCCATGTCCGTTTTGACCACGGCGCCCGCCACCGCGACCAATCAAGAAGCGGCCCGGGTGATGGTCGCCGGTGTCGCCAGCATGTTGCTCACTGTCGGCCTCGCCCGTTTCATGTACACCCCGCTGCTGCCGATCATGCAGCATCAAGCCGGGCTGACCACACTCCAAGGCGGCTGGCTCGCTACCATCAATTATGCCGGCTATATGAGCGGCGCCCTCCTCACCGCCTTGATCGGCGACATCCACACCAAATTCCGCGCCTATCGCGCTGGCCTCGTGATCGCCCTGCTCAGCACGGCTGGCATGGGTTTGACCGAAAACTTCCTGCTTTGGGCCATTTTACGCCTCATCGCGGGCCTCTCCAGCGTTGCCGGCTTGCTGCTCGGGTCGGGTCTGGTGTTGCATTGGCTCCGTCATCATGGCCGCAGGCTCGAACTCGGCATTCATTTCGGCGGCGTCGGTCTTGGCATCGCCGTTTCCGGCCTGCTGGCTATCGCAATGGCGGGCAGGCTCACCTGGTCGCAGCAATGGTTCGCCGCAGGCGCGTTTGGCATTCTGATTTTCATCCCGGCCTGGTTCTGGCTTCCCGCACCGCCGCAGACAGAACGGGGCGCAACCCCCACCCATGCGGATCGGCCCCCATCGCACCGTTGGATCATTTTCTTTACCGCCGCATATTTTTGCGCCGGTGTCGGTTACGTCGTCAGCGCGACTTTCATTGTCGCGATTGCGGCCAAGCTGCCAGCCTTGCATGGTTTTGGTAATCTGGCCTGGGTGGTGGTGGGCCTTGCCGCCATGCCATCCTGCCCGCTCTGGGACCGGCTCGCCCGCCGCACCGGTGACATCCAAGCCCTGCTCTGGGCGTTCGCCGTGCTCATCCTGGCCATCCTGCTCTCTGCCTTTACCAAGACCCTGCTTCCCAGCTTGGTTAGTGCGGCGCTCTATGGCGGCTCTTTCAACGGCATCACCAGCATGGCGCTCACCATCATCGGTCGCCTCTATCCCAGCAATCCTGCCAAAGCGATGGCGCGGATGACCATCAGCTTCGGCGCCGCCCAAATTATTGCGCCCGCCATCGGCGGCACCATCGCTCATTACACCGGCAGCTATCGCGGCGCCCTGCTGATGGCGGCGGCAACCATGATCATCGGCATCATCCTGCTCCTGCCGTTGCGCCGCACCGCCAGCGCTTGACAAGTCATCGCCTGCAAGCGACTAACATTGGTCTGTCTTAAGGGGGAATTGGATGTCGCCGATCGTCAAAACGCTGCGTGACAGCTCAGAATCAGGCTATAGCACCGCGTTGACAGTTCTGGGCATTTTGCTCTGGATCTATTTTATTTTCATCATCATCACCGTGATGGTCCTGCGCCCTGCGGTGGGGGTGGTCTATATTTTATATATTATTGGCGGGGTTATTTTCGCCGTGATATCAGCCGGTTGGTATCGCGCCCATGCCTTCGGCAACATGACCATGCTCAGCCCGCGTCAATTTCCAGAACTGCATAAAATGGTCGTCGACGGTGCTGCCCAGCTCGGCATGGCGCAGCCGCCTACAACATTTCTCTATAATTCCAACGGCCTGTTAAATGCCTTTGCGCGCCGCTTGCTTGGCCGCCCCTTTGTGTTTCTCACAGCGTCCTTGGTTGACGTGCAAAATGATGAGCAGGTCCGTTTTGTCATCGGTCATGAATTGGGCCACCATGCGGCGGGTCACCTCAACCCGATCAAGCATTTCATCCAATTGCCTGGCCACCTGATCCCGTTTTTAGGCAAAGCCTATTCGCGTTCACGCGAATATACCTGCGATAGTATTGGCTGCTACCTTTCTGGCGATGCGGAAGCGGCGCGCAGTGCGCTTGGCATGCTCGGCTGCGGTTGTCGGCGTCTCAACACCACGCTGAATTGCGAAGCCTTTGCTGATCAGGAAGGGCTGGTCCCGCCGTTTTTCGGCTATCTGACCGAGATTTTCCGAACCCACCCGCGTCTCACCCGCCGCATCCGGGCGATCCGTGCGCATGTGCAACGCGCCGAATTGCTGCGTGCCCACGCGGCCCAGCCTAGCCCGACAGCGCCAGTGATTGCCCAATATCGGCCGGATTATCCAGGCACCGCACAATGAATTGTGCCAGATCACCCCGGCTGATGGTCTGCTTGCCAATTTGGCCGTTACGATCCGCGCGATAATGCCCGGTGCTTGGTTGATCAACCAAGCCCACGGGCTGGACGATCGTCCAATCCAACCCTGACTGACGCAGCAGCGTCTCCTGCCGCTCTTTGTCGGCCATATGTTCGCGCAGCACCACCGCATAAAACAGCTTGAACATCATGGGCATCATGGTCCGGGTCGCGCCCACACCAAAAGCGGTGACGCACACCGCCCGCCGACAACCATGGGCCTGCATGCCCGCAATAATATGCCGCGTGCCCATTTCGCACACGTCGCGCGCGGTGGTGCGTTGAGCACCCAGCATCAGCGCAAACGGATTTTGCGAATTACCGAGGCTCACCACAACCCGATCATGACCCTCAATCGCGGCGGCCACATCAGCCGCACGCATCACATCCCCAACAATAACCGACAATCTGGCAGGTTGATCAGCAGCCAAGGCCAACCGGGCCGGGTCGCGAACAAAGGCGGTAACGGTCTCGCCAGCATCCAACAAAGCGCGAATAACCGCGACGCCGGTGCCACCACTCGCTCCAAAAACAATCACCGCCATGCTGCACTTTCCCCCGGATCGATCCGGTACGTCAGTTTACATCGCGTTGAGCGGAATTTTCAAATAAGCGGTCCCGTTATCCTCGGCCTTCGGCATTTCGCCAGCGCGCATATTCACTTGGATCGAGGGCAGGATCAGCTTGGGCATGGACAAGGTCTTGTCACGCGCCTCACGCATCGCGACAAACTCATCCTCGCTGATCCCATCATGCACATGGATATTTTTCGCCCGCTCCTCGGCAACGGTGGTCTCCCAGGCATAATGATCGCGTCCCGCCGGGCGATAGTCATGGCAGAGAAACAGCCGCGTCTCTGGCGGCAAGGCAAAGATTTTCTGAATCGATTGATACAAAATCCGCGCATCGCCGCCGGGGAAATCGCAGCGCGCCGTGCCGTAATCGGGCATGAACAGCGTATCGCCGACAAAGGCGGCATCGCCAATCAACCATGTCATGCAGGCCGGCGTATGGCCCGGCGTATGCATCACCAACCCATCGATGGTGCCGATGGAAAAGTGATCGCCATCATTGAACAGCCGATCGAACTGGCTGCCATCGCGCTGAAACTCCGACCCTTCATTGAAAATTTTGCCAAAAATCGTCTGCACATCAATGATATGCGCACCAATCCCGATCTTGCCGCCCACTTTCTGCTGAATATAGGGCGCTGCCGACAAATGATCGGCATGAACATGCGTCTCCAAAATCCAGTCAACCTTCAGATCATGCTCTTTCAAATAGTCCAAAATCTGATCGGCCGCTGCGGTTGAGGTCCGCCCCGAGGCTTGATCGAACACCAAAACCGTATCGATAATCGCACAGGATTTCGATACAGGATCCGTGACGACATAGCTGACCGTATTGGTCGGCTCATCGAAAAACGACTGAACGTCTGGCTTTGCACCTGTCAAATTGCCCATGGTCTTGTCCCGATAAAACACGCGATTGAGGATCATCCGCGTCCGGCTACCAACAAGGCCGGTCGCGACTATCCTATCACTTGGATCAATAGCCGATAAATGCAAGTTAGGCGATATATTTAATCGGGGCGAAGGACGGGTCCGGGAGCGAAGGGCGATGGAATGGAGCGAAAAGATGATTTCAGGCGGCGGCCTCGCTCAACACCCCGCGCCGGATTTGATCTTCCTCGATTGATTCAAACAACGCTTTGAAATTCCCCTCGCCAAAGCCGTCATCGCCCTTGCGTTGAATAAACTCAAAGAAAATCGGCCCAATCACCAGCTTGGAGAAAATCTGCAACAGCACGCGCACCCGCCCGTCCGCCTCAACCCCTTCGCCATCGATCAAAATGCCAAGCCGCCGCAAAGTCTCCACCGGCTCGCGATGGCCATGCACCCGCTCGCGCGACCGCTCATAATAAATATCAGGCGGCGGCGGCATGAATTCGAGGCCGCGCGCACTAATCGCTTCAACCGAGCGATAAATATCCTCAGTTCCCACCGCGATATGCTGAATGCCCTCGCCCTTGTAGGCGCGCAGATATTCCTCGATCTGGCTCTTATCATCGGCACTTTCATTAATCGGGATCCGAATTTTACCGCAGGGTGACGTCAGCGCCCGGCTAATCAGCCCGGTCATTTTGCCTTCAATCGCGAAAGACCGGATTTCCTTAAAATTAAACACATGGCTGTAGAAATCATACCATGTGCTCATCGCGTTTCGCGCCACATTATGGGTCAGATGATCGATATAATGAAACCCAACGCCTTGCGGCTGCGGGTCCACCGCGCCGAGCCAGTCAAATTCGGCCGCATAGGGCGAGCCTTTCTCGCCATAATTCTCCACCAAATACAGGAGTGATCCGCCAATCCCCACAACCGCCGGCACATCGAGAATCTTGTCCGCCCCTCGATATTCAACAGCGCCGTAATCAAGGCAGCGCTTGAGTGCGTGCTGCGCATCCACCACCCGCCACGCCATCGAGGGTGCGCACGGCCCGTGCTGCGCGCAAAAACGCCCAGCATGGCTCTGTTGCTCCCGATTGATCAGGTAATTGATCGATCCTTGCCGATAGAGCGAAATGTCCTGCGTGCGATGCCGCGCCACCTCCTGATAGCCCATCTGCTCGAACAATGTTTCCAAAGCACCAGGCTCGGTGCTGGCGAATTCAACAAATTCGAACCCATCCGTGCCCGCCACGTTCACATCATCAATTCGTGCCACCGGCGCATCGTGCGGAAAAGGACCCATCAGACAACTCCCAATTTTGATGAGATTGATTTTAGGCGCGGCGCCGCGATAATGGCTTGCAAATTTCACATAATCAGCCTTAGTTATGCACAGAATTCGCGCAGAAGAGCAAAAATATGCAATCAGTCAGCATTGATGGTCCCGACATCGCAATCCTGCGCGCCTTGCAGTGTGACGCGAGCCTGACCAACGCCCAACTTGCCGATCAGGTTCACCTATCCGCCTCGCAATGTTCCCGCCGCCGCGCCGCCCTCGAAGCCAGCGGCCTGATCAAGGGCTATGCCGCCCGCCTCAATGCCGAAGCCCTCGGTTTTGGCTTGCGCGCGATCACCCGGATCAATTTGCGCACCCATGGCGGCGATAATGACGATAATTTCGTCGCGTTCATCCGGCGCCATGGCCAAATTCGCGGCGCCTTTTCCGTGTCGGGCGATGCGGATTACCTGCTCGATATTCACGTGCGCGATCTGCGCGAATTCGCTGAATTCATCCATCACCATCTGCTCGCCCACCCGCTCGTGGCCCAGGTTCGCTCCGAAATCGTGCTGATGACCATCAAGGATGATGGTGAATTGCCCTTGTTGCGCTAACAGAAATCATCGATGAGGAAACCATGACGCTCGCCACCATGTCCGGCTTTGGTAATGATTTTGCCACCGAAGCTCTGCCCGGCGCTTTGCCGCAGGGCCAGAACTCGCCGCAAAACTGCCCATACGGCCTGTACGCCGAGCAGCTTTCCGGCTCGCCCTTCACCGCCCCGCGCGCGACCAATGAACGGTCCTGGCTCTACCGGATCAGCCCCTCCGTGCTGCATTTTGGCCAATTCACCCGCATCAGCCACCCATTCTGGCAAACCGCGCCGCATCGCCCGGATCACGGCCTGCCACTGGGTCCACTCCGTTGGGGGCCGGTGCCGGTGCCAGCGGAAAAATCGAGCTTTCTCGATGGTATCCGCACCATCACGACGGCGGGCGATGCTGATAGCCGCACCGGCTGTGCCATCCATCTCTATCTGGCGAACGCACCGATGACCGATTGTTATTTCGCCAATGCCGATGGTGAAATGCTGATCGTGCCGCAAATCGGCACGTTGCGGGTCGCCACCGAACTTGGCGTGATCGAAATCGCCCCCGCCGAGATTGCCATCATCCCGCGCGGCATGATTTTCCGGGTCGATCCGCTTGAGGCTGAAGCGCGGGGCTATCTCTGCGAAAATTATGGCGCGCCATTCACCCTGCCTGATCGCGGGCCGATCGGGGCCAATTGCCTGGCCAATGCCCGTGATTTCAAAACCCCTGTCGCCGCCTATGAAGATCGCGCCGCTCCAGGCCATCTCACGCTCAAATGGGGCGGCCAATTTCACCAAAAAACCCTCACCCATTCACCGCTTGATGTCGTCGCTTGGCATGGCAACTACGCACCCTATAGCTATAATCTTCGCCATTTCGCGCCCATCGGCGCTATCGGCTTTGATCACCCCGATCCATCAATCTTTACGGTCCTGACCGCACCTAGCGGCGAGGCCGGAACCGCCAATATCGATTTCGTGATTTTTCCCGAACGCTGGATGGTCGCCGAACATTCCTTCCGTCCCCCTTGGTATCATCGTAACATCATGTCAGAATTTATGGGATTAATCGAAGGTCGATACGATGCGAAGGAAACCGGCTTTGCGCCCGGGGCGATGAGTTTGCATAACGCGATGTTGCCGCATGGCCCCGATACCGAAGCCTTTCTCAAAGCTAGCACCACGACGCTGGCACCGGTCAAGCTCACCAACACGCTGGCTTTCATGTTTGAAACCCGCCTGCCGCAATATCTCACGGCATTTTCGGCATCCTTGCCAACGCTCGACCCGCAGTACACCGCCTGCTGGCACGGGCTGCCGCGCCGATTTGACCCGGCCAACCGGGAGGGCAGGGGACTATGAAACTCGCATCGCGGCGCAACGGCCAGCCCGATGGCCAACTTGTGGTGGTCAGCCGCGACCTCACCCGCTACACCCCAGCGGACCCGATCGCGCAAACTCTGCAGCAGGCGCTCGATGATTGGGCAGCACTCGCCCCACGCCTGCAATCACTGGCCGATCAACTCGAAGCCGGCAGTGTTCCCGATCATCGTTTTCATGAGCGCGAAGCGTTAGCGCCCTTGCCGCGCGCCTATCAATTTCTTGATGGTTCAGCCTACGTCAATCATGTCGAGCTGGTGCGCCAAGCCCGGGGTGCCGACATGCCCGAGCGGTTTTGGACCGATCCGCTGATGTATCAAGGCTGCTCGGATCATTTTCTCGCCCCGCGTGATCCGATCCCGCAGCCATCGCCGGGGTCCGGGCTTGATTTCGAGGCCGAACTTGCGGTGATCACCGGCCCGATCAGCGCAGGAATCAGCCCCGCCGAGGCCGGCAGCGCGATCAAGCTGGTCATGCTGCTCAATGATATTTCGCTCCGCCATGTCATCGCGTCAGAATTACCCAAAGGCTTTGGCTTCGTGCATGGCAAACCGGCCTCCGCCTGTTCGCCCGTCGCGGTCACGCCGGATGAGCTTGGCCCGTCATGGGATGGCGGGCGGCTGCATCGCCCGATGCGGGTGACGCTGAATAACCAAATATTTGGCAGTCCCGATTGCGGCACCGATATGATTTTTGACTTCCCAACCTTAATCGCCCATGCCGCCACAACCCGGCCCTTGATGGCCGGCAGCATCATTGGCTCTGGCACCATCTCCAACCGCGATCCCACCGGCGCCATCGGCTATGCCTGCCTCGCCGAACGCCGCGCCGTCGAGACCATTCAAACCGGCGCGCCGCGCACATCTTTCCTGATCCCTGGCGATGTGGTGCGTATTGAGGTGCGCGGCCCCGGTGGCCAATCGATTTTCGGGGCGATCGAGCAACAGGTTGCCTAACGCCGGGGATCACGCCTAGAAGCGGGGGCGCCGCATCGGCGCGGTCCCCGGAGCCCGACGCGCTGATGTCCATTATCCTGTTCCTGACCGTTGTTATCGTCTGGGGCCTGACCTGGTTTGCCATTCATTTGCAACTCGGACCAACGCCGGATGTCGTCTCGATCTTCTGGCGCTTCGCCAGCGCCGCGATCCTGCTTTGGGTCATCCTGCTCGCCACCAAATCCTATCGCCCGGGGCCATGGCGCCGCCATATCGGCTATGCCGGTTTGGGTCTTTGCCTGTTTTCGGTCAATTTCCTGTTTCTCTACGCTGCCGGCCGCCATATTTCGAGCGGGCTGGAATCGGTGGTGTTTAGCCTCGCCACCGTGCTCAACGTCTTCAACCAATTCCTGTTTCGCCGCATCCGCCCAAGCTTGCGCGTGCTTGCCGGCGCAGCACTCGGCACCGGCGGCGTCGTGCTGTTGTTCGCGGATCAATGGGTTGGCCCGCACGTTAGTCCGGTTGGTATTCTCCTTGCCCTCGCGGGCACCTATTCCTTCTCGCTTGGTAATTTGCTGTCAACGCGCATCACCGCCGATGGCACCACCCTGGCCAACGCGATGGTCCGGGCCATGAGTTGGGGGTCCGCCGGTCTCGGCATTCTGGTGGTGGCCACCGGCCATAATTTCGGGGTCAGCCCCAATCGGTTTTATCTTGGCGGTCTGGCTTACCTCTCGGTATTCGGAACCTTGATCGGCTTCTTTGCCTATCTCACGTTGGTCGCCCGCGTCGGTGCATCGCGCGCCGCCTATGTCACGGTCATTACCCCGGTGGTCGCACTCACCATGTCCACCTTGTTCGAGTCCTATCACTGGACCGGCCTGGCCATTCCCGCCACCTTTTTGATCCTCCTGGGCAATTTGGTGATTTTCCTGCCCATCCGCGCAAATCGGTCGGCACAACACAGGCTTGCTGAATAAGCATTATTCGCCATCGAAAATGGCGATTATAACATATTTTATGGATATATTGATGTTTGAAACATGATTTCTGCCGGTCAGCTCAAGGCCGCGCGGGCGTTGCTGGGCATCGATCAAAAGGAGTTGGCCCAGCTCTCCGGCCTGTCGCTGCCCACCATCCAGCGGATGGAGAGCAGCGAGGGCGTCATTCGCGGCAATGTCGACTCGCTGATGAAGCTTCTCGAAGCGCTCGATTGTGCCGGGGTTATCATCATCAGGCCGGGCGATGTGTCGGATGGCAATGCCGGGCGCGGTGTTCGCCTCAAAAGCCCGTAACCGACCATGACGCCGATCATCCTGATTGCGGCCCTCGCGTCCATCATCCTGGCTGGAGCGGGTGGGGCGTGGGCGCATCGGCGGATCGGGCGCTGGATCGTCTATGGCGGATCACTCGGCATCGCGCTGGTGGTTTTGCTGGCATCGTTGGCGCAGCTCGCTTTTGGTGTGGCCCCAGAGCCCCAGGTGATTTTGCCCATCGGCCTGCCGCAGCTTGGCATGCATTTCAGTATGGACGCGCTGGCAGCCGCCTTTCTCGTCATGATCAATCTCGGTGCGGCAGCGGCCAGCCTGTTTGCACTCGGCTACGCCCGGCATGACCACGACCCGGCGCGGATTTTGCCATTCTACCCGGTCTTTCTCGCCGCCATGAACCTCGTCGTGATCGCGTCTGATGCCTATAGTTTCCTGTTATGCTGGGAATCAATGTCCCTGGCCTCGTGGGCTTTGGTCATGGCCCATCATAACGATGTCGAAACCCGGCGCGCCGGGATGATTTATCTGCTCATGGCCAGTGCGGGCACGCTGGCTCTGCTGCTTTGTTTCGGCGTGCTCGCGGGCGCGGGCGGGCATTATGCATTCACCGCGATGCAGCGCCTGCCGCATTCGGCCGAAGCCAGCGCGGCCATTTTGATCCTCGCTTTGTTGGGCGCCGGCTCCAAGGCTGGGTTGGTGCCGCTGCATGTTTGGCTGCCGCGCGCACACCCGGCGGCGCCCAGCCATGTCTCCGCGCTGATGAGCGGCGTGATGACCAAAGTCGCGATCTATGCCTTTATTCGCATCGTGTTCGTCTTAGCGGGCCCTGCCGCTTGGTGGTGGGGCCTCGTGGTGTTGCTCGCGGGCGGCATCACCGCCGTTCTCGGCGTGCTGTATGCGCTGATGGAAGACGATATCAAAACAATTCTCGCCTATAGCACGATTGAAAATGTCGGGTTAATTTTTGCCGGGCTTGGCCTCGCTTTGGCCTTCAAAGCCGATGGCATGATGGCCGCCGCTGCCTTGGCCCTCACCGCCGCGTTGTTTCACGCGTTCAACCATATGCTGTTCAAATCGACGCTGTTTTTCGGCGCGGGTGCAATCCACCACGCAACGGGCACGCGCGATCTCGCACAGCTTGGCGGGTTGATCCACCGGATGAAAATCAGCGCCGTGCCGATGTTGATCGCCGCGATGGCGATTGCCGCTCTGCCGCCGCTGAACGGCTTTGCCTCCGAATGGTTGCTGCTCCAAGCCATCCTGCTCAGCCCGGCCTTGCCGCAATTCGGCCTCAAGCTCGCTGTGCCAGCCATTGGCGCCCTGATTGCGTTAGCGGCGGCGTTCGCATCCGCTTGTTTCGTCCGGCTGTTCGGCATCGCCTATCTCGGCAAACCACGCAGCCAAGCCGCCAGCATCGCCGATGAAACCGATATCGCCTCGCGCAGCGCGATGATCGGCCTCGCAGCACTCTGCGTGATCGTCGGCGTGCTCCCCGGCTTCATGATCGATCTGTTCGCGCCGGTGTCTAATAATCTACTCGGCGCACGCGTGCCCACCCAAGCGGGCATGTCCTGGCTGACGATTGTGCCGGTCACCGCCAGCCGCAGTGCCTATGACCCGCTGCTCATCGCTCTGTTCGTGGCCATCAGCACAGGCCTCGCTTTCCTCGTCCTGCGCCAGTTTGGCGCGCGCAACACCCGCCGCGCGCCAGCTTGGGCCTGTGGATACAGCGAGAACGGCGCGCAGCCGCAATCGCACTCCAGCCAATATACACCCTCCGGCTTTGCCCAACCAATCCGCCGTGTATTCGCCACCGGATTATTCCGTGCGCGCGATACCGTGATGATGCCGGCACCCGGCGATGGCGCACCCGCCCGCTTCACCACCACCTGGGTCGACCCTGCTTGGGTCGCGCTGTACCTAACGCTACTGACCGCCCTTGACTGGACGGCGGACCGGATGAACCGCCTGCAATTTCTAACCATCCGGCGCTACCTGGCTTTTGTATTCGTCGCCCTGGTCGCCTTATTGGTATGGGTTGCGTTATGGCGCTGATCGCCCCTTTATTGCTGCAATTATTCCAAATGGTCTTGGTCCTGGCCATCGCGCCATTGCTCACCGGATGGGTGCGGGTGCTGAAGGCCCGGCTGCAACGCCGCGCCGGCCCATCTTTGCTGCAAGTCTATCGTGATTTGCTCAAGCTGATCCGCAAGGACACGATCATCGCGACCGATATTTCCTGGATTTATCGCGCCAGCCCCTATGCCGTATTTGCCTTGGGTTGGGTGGCTGCATCCTTGGTGCCGAGTTTTGGCACCAACCTGCTCTTCTCCTGGTCGGGCGACCTGATCGTGATCGTTGCGTTGTTAGGCACCGCACGATTTTGCCAAATGCTGGCAGCACTTGATCTCGGCACCGCCTTTGGGGGTCTTGGTGCCAGCCGCGAGGCGATGTTCGCTTCGCTCGCTGAACCGGCCATGTTGATGATTGTCTTCACTGTCGCACTGATTGCCGGCTCCAGCCAATTATCGGTGATCGCTGATTTTATGCATTCGGGGGCAGCCGGATTGCGTCTGTCCCTCGGTCTTGGCTTGGTGGCGCTGGTCATTGTGGCGCTGGCCGAAACCGGACGTTTTCCGGTCGATAACCCAGCCACCCATCTGGAACTCACTATGGTCCATGAGGCCATGATCCTGGATTATACCGGGCGGCATCTGGCACTCCTCGAACTCGCGCACGCGTTGAAACTAACATTGTATATGTCGATGATTGCTTGCATCTTCGTGCCCTTAGGCATGGCCGGCCCTGGAGCCGCCCCCGCCGCTTTGGCATTCGGCCTGCTCGCCTATCTGATCAAACTCATCATCGGCGCTGCATTGCTGGCCGTGTTTGAAACCGCCATCGCCAAAATGCGCGTATTTCGCGTGCCAAATTTCATTGGTGCGGCGCTGATGCTCGGCCTGCTCGGCACTCTGCTGCTGTTTGTGTCAGCAACGCTATGACACGCATCGCTGCCGCATTATTTTCACCCGCCACCACCCTCAGCTTGGCGCATGTGCTGGCCGGTGCGCTGGTGCTGGCGAGTTTCATGATGCTGTATCAAAACCGGCTCTCCTCGGTGATCAACGTCCTCGCCTTGCATTCGGCGGTGCTCGGCGTCGCGGTGGGCTGGCAAGCAGCGATCCAGCATGCGCCGGAACTTTACATCACCGCCGGTCTCGCGCTGGGCTTCAAAGCCATCATCATTCCCATCGCCCTTCAACGCATCGTCATTCGCCTTGGCATTCACCGTCAGATCGAGGCCGTCGGGGGGATCAGCCTAACCATGCTGGCCGGCATCGGCTTGGTCGCTTTGTCCCTGGTGGTCATGCTGCGCACCGCAGCGCACGCCAATGCCCTGGCCCGCGAAGATGTCGCGCTGGCGCTGGCCGTTATTTTGCTCGGCATGTTGATGATGGTCACAAGGCGCAACGCGGTGAGCCAGATTGCCGGCTTCATGTCCCTTGAAAACGGGCTGATTCTCGCCGCCGCCGGCGCGCAAGGGATGCCGCTGGTGGTTGAAATCAGCGTCGCCTTCTCGGTTCTGATCGCCTTCATCGTCATCGGAGTGTTTTTGTTCCGAATTCGCGAACGTTTCGATACCGTCGATAGCGCAGCGCTGGACGCATTTCGCGGTGAAGCCCAATGATCGGCCTCGCCCATGACGCAGTGATCGGCACCATCGCCATCCCCGCCATCGCGGCGGTGATCCTGGCCGTGGTGCCATCCTGGCGCCTCGCAGCGGCGCTCAATGTTCTGGCCAGCGCCCTCACCATCGCGGTCTCGGCCCTGCTGCTCTGGCATCGGCCCGCCGCCACCCGGCTATTCTTGATCGATGATTTGAACATCGTGTTTTTGTTGCTCAACGGCTTTGTCGGTTTCACCACCAGCGTGTTCAGCGCAACCTACATCGCCTACGAGGTGCGGACCGGACACCTGACGCCTCGTTATTTGCGCTTCTATCATGCCATGTATCAGGTGATGATGGTCGGCATGAATCTCGCGTTGATCACCAATAATCTCGGCTTGATGTGGTTTGGCGTCGAACTGGCCACACTCTCCACCGTGATGATGGTGGGCATCTACCGCACCCCAGCCTCCATTGAGGCGTCCTGGAAATATCTGATTCTCGGCAGCGTCGGCATCGCGCTCGCGTTATTCGGCACGATCCTGATTTATCTCGCGGCCAAACCGATCCTCGGCACCGGCATGGGGGCGATGCAATGGACCCGGCTATTGCACCATGCGCCAGCCCTAGATCCGGCGTTGCTGAATGTCGGATTCATTTTTTTGCTGATTGGCTATGGCACCAAAGCCGGATTGGTGCCGATGCATGCCTGGCTGCCGGACGCGCACGCCGAAGGCCCCACCCCGATTTCCGCCGTGCTCTCCGGCCTGCTGCTCAACGTCGCTCTCTATGCAATCCTGCGCTTCAAGGTGCTGCTCGCGATGAGCCATGCCACGATCGAACCGGGAACATTAATGATCGGCATTGGCCTATTATCATTGTTCTTCGCGGCCATCATGCTCTACCGGCGTCGTGACATCAAACGGCTGTTCGCCTATTCCTCAATCGAGCATATGGGGATCATTGCCTTTGCTTTTGGCATGGGGGGACCGCTCGGCAATATCGCCGGCCTGTTGCAAATGATGCTGCATAGCCTGACCAAGTCTGCCATTTTCTTCTCAGTCGGTCATATCGCCCAGGCCAAAGGCACGCAAAAAATTGCCGCGATCACCGGCCTAACCACGAGCCATCCGCTGCTCGGCTGGACCTTGGTCGCGGGTGTCGCCGCCATCGCCGGTCTGCCACCCTTTGGCCTGTTCACCTCGGAATTTCTGCTGATCACCTCAACATTTGATCGCGCACCGCTGCTCGCCATCGCGCTCGGCCTCGGTATCCTGCTCGCCTTCGGCGCCCTGCTGCTGCGAATGACCTCGATCTGCTTTGGCGAACCCAGCCCCGGCGCCCACCCGATCACGGCATCATCGGTGCCGATTTTCCTGCATCTCGGCTTAGTGCTCATCATCGGCTTGGCGCTGCCCGGCTTCCTCTATGCCTGGTTCGCCCATGTCGCGAAATTACTCGGATGAACCACCGATGAGCGCTAACATCACATCATGGCAGCAAGCCTGCTCTGATCTGGCCGAAAATCGTTGCGTATTCATCGCGCTCTGGGCCGAACACCATGCGGATGGCGCGGTCATTCATCTCGCCTTGCGCCCGAACCGCTCCGGTGATGTGCAGGTGCTCAGCCTGACCAGCCCTGATCGGCACTTTCCCTCGATCGCCCGTCACCATCCCGCCGCAAGCCTGATGGAGCGCGCTCTATGTGATTTGCACGGTTTGATCGCCGATGGATCGCCCGATCCGCGCCCTTGGCTCGATCATAGCGCCGCCTACCCATTCAAACCGGTCGATGGCCATGGCATTCACCAAATACCGGTGGGCCCGGTGCATGCTGGCATTATCGAGCCAGGGCATTTCCGCTTCTCAGTCAATGGCGAGACCATCATCCGGCTTGAGGTGCGGCTCGGCTACACCCATAAAGGCACGCTCGGCTTGATGCGCGGAAAAACCATTGCGGACGCCGCCAAGCTCGCCGGGCGGATCTCCGGTGACTCCACCGTTGCCTACAGCTTCGCCTTCGCCCGCGCGGTGGAACAGGCACTCGGCATCGCCGCACCGCCGCGCGCCGCCGCCCTGCGCGCGATCATGGCCGAATTGGAACGCCTCGCCAATCATTTCGGCGATATCGGCGCCATCTGCAATGATGGCGGATTTCCGCTGATGAATATGCTCAGCGGTGCCTTGCGTGAGCGCGTGCTGCGCCTCGCTGCCCATTGCTTTGGTCATCGTTTGATGATGGACCGGATCATCCCCGGCGGCGTCACCACCGATTTGACAGTTGAGCACGCGCAACAAATCCTCACCACCCTGACCCTCTTGCTCAGTCAATGGGCGCGCTTGTTTGAGCTCTATGAAAAAACCGCCTCCCTGCAAGATCGTGTGGTCACCACCGGCTGGCTTGATCCGGTTATCGCTCAGCGTCTCGGCTGCGGCGGTTATGTCGGGCGGGCCTCCGGGCAAGATTTCGATGCACGGCGCGACGCACCCTACCCACCGTATGATACCATTGCCCTCACCATCCCAACGCTCAAAGCCAGCGATGTCGATGCGCGCCTGCGCCTGCGCATGGCCGAAATTCAACAGAGCGCCGCGCTGATCCGCACCCTCCTCGCCACCCTGCCGGCGGGCGCCTTGCACACACCGATCCCTGACCGCGCCACCGCCCGCGTGGGCCATGCGTTGATCGAGGGATTTCGCGGCGATATTTTCGTGCAAACCCGACTGCATGACGGTCAGATCGCGGATGTGATGCTGCGCGACCCGTCCTGGTTCTTCTGGCCCGCCCTGGAATCGGCGATTGAGGGCAATATCGTGGCCGATTTTCCAGTCTGCAATAAATCATTCAACGCCAGCTATTCCGGCTGTGATCTGTAGGGCCCATGCGCAGAACCCTGATTGAGAATCTGTTTCGCGGCAAACTCACCGAACCCGGACCACCGGCTTCGGATGCCGACATCGCTGCCCTGGTCAGCACGCTGACGCGCACCGCACGCCAGCGCCTCGGTCGCTCACTCGCCATTCGCGCGCTGGATGCCGGGTCTTGCAATGGCTGCGAACTCGAAATGATTGCCCTCGCCAACCCCTATTATGATCTGGAACGGTTTGGCCTGAAATTCGTCGCCTCCCCGCGTCATGCCGATGTGCTGATGATCACCGGCCCGCTAACCCGCGCGATGCACGAAGCCCTGCGCCTCACCGATGAAGCCATGCCCGCGCCCAAATTTGTCGTCGCGGTGGGTGACTGCGCCTGCACCGGCGGCTTGTTCGCCAACAGCCCCGCCTGCATCGGCGCCGCCGAGCAGGTCATCAAGGTCGATTTGCAGATACCAGGCTGCCCACCCGATCCAATAACCCTGCTGCAAGCCCTGATCGGCTTCGCGAACACGCTGGTCCGGAGCGGCTAACCGAACGGCCTGTCCGCCCCGCCCTCAACCCGGCGCGATCAGCGAAAGGCGCAGCCAGGCTTGAGACCGAGTCGTTTGAAAATCATCGCCGCCGGACAAAGTCCGGTAATTCCCGCCTGCACCAGATTAAGGCCAGCAAAAGCGCTCAGCCAATCAAAATACGGGCTCACCAGCCACCCCAATAGCAGCCCGAGCAGCACAATTGCCCCAGCAAAGGACAGCACAGCATTATCAATAGTCATCATTTTACCTTTCGTTCTAGTGTCAAACAGTCGCGCCACGATGGCGTTGGATCCATTGCAACATCTGTTCGAGCGGCATCGCGCCAGCGGTTTGCGCGATGATTTTTCCGTTCTGAGACAGTAATAAAGTTGGTATCGAGCGAACACCGAACCGCGCCAGAATATCCGGCGCGGTATCGGCATTCAGCTTAATCAACCGCATATGCGGCTCTAATCGCCCCGCCGCCTGCACGAAAATCGGCGCCATGGCCCGGCACGGCCCACACCACGGCGCCCATAAATCGGCCAGCACCGGGATCTGATCGTGCTTGAGATGCCGATCAAACCCCGCCGCATCCACCTCCACCGGCTGCCCGGTGAACAGCGGCGCATGGCAAGACCCGCAACGCGGCCCCGCCGCCAGTTTCGCTGCTGGCACACGATTGATCGACTGACAGGAGGGACAAACCAGAGTGAGGGCGGTTTCGGTCATGATGCGTCCGGCTTAGCCGGCCTTCTGCGGCGCTTTGGCGCTGGGTTTGGGGTGATGAATTTTGGGTATCTTGAGTTGTTTGAGCAAATACCGCTCATAGAACGGCTCGCTGGTGCCGGCCTTGATCTTGCGCAAGAAATATTTCTCAAACCCGATTTTGGCGAGATGCACCCATTTGCCCTCAGCCGCCCAATTGACGTTGCGGGGCGGCAATTGGGGCTGAGCGACGAACGCAACGCCGCCATCGCCAAAATCAGCGAGGCAAATCGCGTTCCAAGTCGGCTTGATATCCGGCTCCTGTCCGCGCAGCAGCGCCCCGATATTATGCGCGGTGGCGGTGACCATCGATTCGATCATAAAGCCGGTCTTGGGCACGCCAACCGGCACCGGCGTCTTGCTAATCGGCGGTATCGCGACACAAACGCCAATCGAAAACACATCCGGAAAATTCGGATTCCGCTGATACGCGTCGGCCAGGATGAAGCCACGCGGATTGACCAGCCCCTCAATGCCAGAGACCGCTGGCACACCGCGAAAGGGCGGCATCATCATGCTGTAGCGAAAAGCAAGGTCATGCGTGGCCTTCACCGAACCATCGTCAGCCACTTCCTCAACATCCATCCGGTCAGCATGCACCGTCTTGATCCGCGCATTGGTGATCCATTTGATATGCCGATTGCGCAACTCACTTTCCATCAAGCTCTTGGTGTCGCCCACCCCATCAAGGCCCAGATGACCGATATAAGGTTCGGGCGTCACAAAAATCATCGGCACCTGATCGCGGATTTTCCGGCGCCGTAATTCGGTGTCGATGATGAACGCAAACTCGTAAGCCGGCCCGAAACACGACACACCCTGCGCCGCACCCAGCACGATAGGTCCTGGCGCTTTACAAAACGCCTCAAACGCAGCGAACGCCGCCTCCGCATGGCCCGTTTCACAAATGGACTGCGTATATGCAGACGGGCCAAGGCCGGGAATTTCATCAAAGGCCAGTTCCGGCCCGGTGGCGATCACCAAATAATCATACGGAATCGCCGTGCCATCCTGCATCATCACCGCTTTGCCCTGCGGATCGACACGGGCGGCGGCGCTGGTCAGAAAGCGGATATTCTTCTTGCGCATAATCCCGGTCAGATCGACCTCGATCTCTTTGCGCTCCCGCCACCCCACCGCCACCCAAGGGTTTGACGGGTAGAATTGGTAGGTTGGCCCGTTCCCGATCAACGTGATCCGATCTTCGGGGCGCAATTGATCGGACATCTCGTAAGCCATCAAAGTGCCACCGAGCCCGGCACCCAACACAACAATTTCCGCCATGAAATTCCCATCCTGTAATGCGGTCGCCCGTGCCGCTTTGCTTGGACGTCAATCCCGGCGGGGCGTTCCCGGGCGTGGTGATGCTTGACTGTATATTCTATAATTCGTATATACGCAAGTATGAAAACACTAGCGGATGCCATGATGTCAAAATCAGCCGCCGCCAGCGACTTGCTGAAGTCGCTGGCTAATCCGCACCGCTTGATGATCCTGTGCTTGCTATCGCAGGGCGAACGGTCAGTGGGTGACCTCGCTGCGGCGCTTGATTTGCGGGTATCAACCATGTCGCAACATCTTGCCTTGCTGCGCCGCAGCGGCCTCGTTGCCACCCGCCGGGACGGCCAGACCATGCATTACCGCATTGAGGACCCGGATGCGCAACGAATCCTGGAAACCCTGTTTTCAATCTATTGCGAACCTTATCTCGATTCTTCGTCTACCCCGCCCGATCATCACACTGTTAATCCAGAGCAACTCTGCGTCATGTCGCGCACCATCGCCAACCAGGACAAGCCATGATCCACTCCCACGCTAACAATTCGCGCCGGGCCCGCAAACATGTTTGGTGCGCGGCGCTGGGCGGCGTCATGGCGCTCACAATGCCCTTGAGTGCAGCTTTGGCCGCATCCGCGCCCGCGCCCGCGCCAAAAACGCCAACCCTCTTCACCGTCCGAAGCCAAAGCGTAACTGAATTGGCGCCGGTATTCGGCACGATTGAGGGTGTGCGCACCTTGCCGGCCCGCGCCCGCATTGCCGGCACTGTCGCGCAGATCGATGTGCATGACGGCGATCAAGTCACCGCCGGCCAAACCATCGCGACCATCGCCGATTCAACCCTAGTCACCCAGCTCACCACCCTCGATGCCGAGGTCAAAGGTGCTCGCGCCAAACTCGCTGAAGCACAGCTCAATTTTTCCCGCACCCAACGCTTGGTGGGGCAGGGGGCGGTCTCGCGAGCTAGTTTCGATCAAGCCCACTCTGCCTTGGGCGTTGCCCAAAGCGCGCTGGCCGCCGCTTTGTCCCAGCGCAACACCATCGCCAAGCAGATCGATCAAGGGGCCGTGCGCGCCCCGCATGGCGGCTTGGTGCTTCACACGCCGATTGCCGCCGGCAGCGTGGTGATGCCTGGCGATGTCGTCGCGCAATTGGCCCAGGCGCCCTTTCGCGTACGCCTCGCCGTGCCCGAGCGCTATAGCCGTTTTGTCCATCCGGGCGAGCTCATCCGCGTGAATGGTGCCGAACTCGGCGTCGCGCGCACCTTGTTCGGCACCATCAATGACATCAAACCCGCAATCACCGATGGCCGCGTGATCGCCTATGCAACCGTGCCCGGCTTGCCCAGCCATTTCGTCGGCGTGCGGGTCGAGGTCAGCTTGCCCGCCCAGACCCATCAAGCCATCATCATCCCGAAAAATTTCGTGCTCACCCTGTCAGGGTCCGACTATGCTGAACTGCGCCAAGCAGACGGCGGCGTGATCGATGTGCCGATCCAGCGCGGTGCCGCACGGCCAACCCCGGCCATGCCAAACGGTATCGAAATACTCTCCGGACTTCATAATAACGATGTTCTGGTCTTGCCAAAGGTTACCCCATGAAGCTCGGCATTTCCGGCGCCATCACGCGCAGCTTCATTCGCTCGAAACTAACGCCACTGCTCATCATCACCGCCATCTTGGCCGGCCTGTTGGCCCTCGCCTCGATCCCGCGCGAGGATGACCCGCAAATCAAAGCCCCGATCGTCGATGTCTCGATCACCGCCAACGGCCTCAAAGCCGCAAACGCCGCCGAATTGGTTACCAAACCACTGGAGACCATTCTAAAGTCGATCCCAGGGGTCAAGCATGTTTATAGTCAGACCCAAGACGATCAAGTAATGGTCGGTGCCGAATTTCATATCGGCACCAAAGAACAAGACGCCGTCATTCGCGTGCGCAACCACATCCAAGCGAACATCCAAAAACTCCCGATCGGCATCCCAGCCCCTATGATCATCGGTCACGGCATCAATGATGTCGCGATCGTGGTGATGACGCTAACACCCAAGCCTGGTGCTGCCAAATTCTACACCGAAGCCGATTTGTCGCGCATCGCGCGCAAAGTGCAAACCGCCCTGATCCGCATCCCCGATATTGGCCTATCCTACATCGTCGGCAATGTTCCCGATGAAATACGGGTCGAACCCGACCCCGCCAAGCTATCGCTGTATGGCGTTACCTTCCAACAGCTCGTCGCCCGAATCACCGAAGCGAACAAGAGCTTCAACGCCGGCAATCTATTTGCCCATGGCAAGCTCGATGCCGTGATTGTCGGCCATAGTCTGCAACCCGGCGCCAATATCGGCCTGCTGCAATTGACCACCCGTGCCGGCCGCCCCGTCTATGTTGACGACGTAGCCAAAATCATTACCGGCCCCGCACCCACCCAACATAAAGTATTCATGGTTCAGCGCACCGGCAAAACCGGCTGGCGCACCACGCCTGCGGTGAGCATTGCCTTCGCCAAGCGCTCGGGTTCCAATGCCGTGGTTATCGCCCAATCGATCCGCAACCGCCTCGCTTCCCTGCAAGGGCGGCTGATTCCCAACGATGTCGCCGTCACCATCACCCGTGATGATGGCCGCAGTGCGAACGCCAAAGTCAATGATCTGCTGCTGCATCTAGCCCTCGCTACCTTATCAATCGTGGTGCTGATCAGCATCGCCATCGGCTGGCGTGCCGCCGCCGTGACGGCGGTAATCATCCCCACAACGGTCTTGCTCACCATTTTCGCCTCCTGGGTGTTCGGCTTCTCAATCAACCGCGTCAGTCTGTTCGCCCTGATCTTCGCCATTGGTATCCTGGTTGATGACGCCATCGTGGTGATCGAGAACATCGCGCGCCATTGGGAAATGAACGATACCCGCACGCGAATGCAAGCCGCCATCGAAGCCGTGGCCGAGGTCGGCAACCCGACCATCATCGCCACCCTCACCGTGATCACCGCCTTGGTCCCCATGCTATTCGTCTCCGGCCTGATGGGGCCGTATATGGCGCCCATCCCAATCAACGCCTCAACCGCCATGGTGATCTCATTCTTTATGGCGACCATCGCCGCCCCTTGGATGTTATTGAAACTCGCCCCGCGCATGGCCAATCACCCACCATCCCATCACGCGCCGCGCAATCGGTTGGGCGCGCTTTATTGGCGGGTCGCCGAACCCATCATCCGCACCCGTCGGCGCGCACTCACCTTTCTCATCGTGATCGGTATCGCCACCCTCGTGGCCATCTCAATGTTCTATTTTGAGGCGGTCACCGTCAAACTATTGCCTTATGGAAACAAATCACACATCACCGTTGTGCTCGACTTGCCCGCCGGTGCCTCGCTCGAAGCAACCGAGCGCAACCTGCTCGCCCTCGCCCAACGCGCCAAAACCCTGCGCGATGTCAAATCAGTCACCCTCTATGCCGGCACGGCGGGTCCGTTCGATTTCAACGGGTTGGTGCGTGGCTATTACGCACGGCAAAGCCCAAACCAGGGAGAATTGCACATTCTCCTCACCCCGCGCGATCAGCGCAGCGCGCTCACGAACACCATCGCCGAACAATTGCGCGCCGCCCTGCGTCCGGTAAAATTGCCGCAAGGGGCCACCTTGCAAATCGTGCAAGCACCGCCCGGCCCGCCAGTGCTCGCCCCGCTGGTCGCCGAAATCTATGCCCCGACCGCCGCGATGCGCCTTGCCGAGGCCAGAGAAATCAAAAAACTATTCGGTAAAATCCACTACATCGCCGACATTCATGATTCGTGGGGCTATCGCCGTCCCCAACTTGAAATCGATGTCGATCAAAGCAAGCTCAATTTCTACGCGGTCAATCAGTCGGACGTGAACCAAACCATCGCCGATTTGCTCGGCGGCGTCAGCGTCGGGTACGCCTATCGCGGTGCGCAACATCTGCCGATGGATATCACCGTAGGGCTGCCCAACCGTGCGCGCCATTGGAATGACAATCTCGCCGCAACCCCGATCCCTGCATCCTCCGTGCCTGGTGCGAAATCAATCGTCGAACTCGGCCAAGTCGTGACCGCGCGGCAAACCAAAGGCTCGTTCAGCCTATACCGGCGCGATGGCCAATATACCGACATGGTGGAAGCCGACATGGCGGGCAAATTCCAAGCGCCGATCTATGCCATCCTCGCGGTCGATCATCTGATTGCCCAGCATCATTGGACGAAAAGCCTACCCCGCCCCACAATCAGCCTGTCAAATCCCCCTCTCAACGCCGCAACGCCAACAATCCGCTGGGCCGGTGAATGGCGCATCACCTACGTCACCTTCCGCGATATGGGCGGCGCGTTCATCGTGGCGCTGCTGGGCATCTATGTCCTGGTGGTCGGCCAATTTCGCAGCTTCAAAATCCCTCTAATGATCCTCACCCCCGTGCCGCTCACTTTGATCGGCATCATGCTTGGCCACTGGCTGCTGAACGCCTATTTCACCGCCACCTCGATGATCGGCTTCATCGCCCTCGCTGGCATCATCGTGCGCAACTCGATTTTGCTGGTCGATTTCATCCGCCATGGCCAAGACGGCGTCACCCCACTTCGTCAGGTTCTGCTGGAGGCCGGCGCCATCCGCGCCAAGCCGATTTTACTCACCGCCGTAGCCGCTATGATCGGCGCTGCCGCGATCCTGCCAGACCCGATTTTCCAAGGGCTCGGCATCTCCCTGCTGTTCGGCCTCGCCTCCTCGACGCTGCTGACCCTGCTGGTGATCCCCGCGATCTATGTTGTCCTGCGCGATGACGGCAAGCCAGCTACATAATCGCTGACTGGCTCGCCTCGATCGATTCTGGTGCGGCAACCGGGCTTCCCATGGCCCGGTTGAAGGCGTTGCGGTCAAGAATTCGAAACCGGTGCCGTCCATCAACATGGATCACCCGATCACGGTGCAGTTTCTGCAAAACCCGACTAACGCTTTCGATCCGTAATCCAACATAATCCGCAATATCCGCCCGATCCATCGGAATTGTGACCTGCTCATTATCCCGCTCATGCATCTGTGGATGTCGATCGAGAAAATCCAAAAACAACACCACCCGCTGAACCGCACTGAATTTCCCAAGCACAATCGCCTGCCGCTGCGCCGCACGCAATTCATGCGATAATTTGCACAAAAAATGCAGTTGCAAATTCGGATCGCGCCGCAACAACCGCTCTAACGCGTCAATCGGCAGACTATACACGGTGAGCGGTGTGATCGCCTGGGCCGATTGCGCATAGCGCTGCTCTTCAAACATGCCGAGCAAATCATGGTTCAAAAAGAATGCCACCACCGCCTGCCGCCCATCTTCCAGCAATGCGACCGATTTTGCCACACCCGAAATGATATTATAAACGGTGGTCGCCGGATCGCCCTCATGAAACAAAAAATCGCCCGCCTCGAAATGCTGGATTGAGGCGAGCAATGCCAATCGGCGTCGCTCATCGGGCGACAAAAGTTGTTGTGCAGATCGGGTCGCCCCCTGCTGCTTCGTGACATAAATTGACGGTCCACACACGTCATTCGGCGCGCTACTCTGATTGCTTTCCATGATCAATCGTCCTTCATCTTTGGACTGTTCAAGCATGGTTTGCTTGCCGCGATCTTTGATCGAGATCAATAAAACGCTGTATCCGCCAGTGCCGGGTGAACCCGGTTCCGCATTCAAACGCGCAGCGGATCGAGCCATTCAATGCGCACCGTCCGTTGGCTTGGAATCCGCAATCGCCGATCCTCAAACGGTGCGCGCGAATATCGCTGCGCCTGTTCCAAGCGCTGGTCGCGTGCCACCAACAATGTCGCGATCATCGGCGCAAAAGCCATCAGCAAATGATTAAGCCACCGCGCAACATCGCGCGGCGCGGCTTCGCGCAGGGCAGGGTGGCGCACATGCTCCATCAAGAGCGGTGCGGCCTGCCAGGTTTCATTGGTCACCCAGCGATTGGTGGTAAATAAGCGCAGCGGCAGGCCGCGCTCATCAACCGATAGCGCGATCAGATGCGAAAATGCGCCATGCGCCGCATCCTGCTGCGCCCGCGGTCCCGGCACAAAAATATGAAAATGCCCATGTTCGCGGCGCAACAATTGGGATCGCGGATGCGCATGATAGTAAAATCGCCAGCCCGACTCCGGATCAATCGCGTCGGGCTGCGGATAATGCGCCCATTCCGCAAAGCCCTCTCCGGCATCCAAAGGCCCAGCACCTGAAAGTCCTGGATCCAAAAGCCGGGCAGGGGCGCTTTGCCCCTGCCGCGACCAATCGATAATCTGCTCAATTGCGGCCCTGCCAGCGCGCGCGCGCACCTGAAGCGACCGGCTCATCCCCAAAATTCTCGGCACCGCGCCGCGAGGGTCAGCGCGTTGCGCGCGAACGCCGGTCGCACCGGCAGCCTTACGGGGCGCAGGGGTTCGTGGGCTTCTTGCCAGGCGCTTTGGCTGGCGGCTTGGTCGCGGTTTTGCTCGCCGGCTTGGCCGACATTTTCGTCCCCGTTGTCGCAGGTTTTTTCGCGGGCTTAGCCGGGGTCGATGCAGGCGCGCACGGGTTCTGCGGCGTCGCCGCAACGCCCGTGCCAACCGGATTGAGCAAGCGCGCCGCGGCGGGCAGAACCGGGGCCACGGCAATGGCCAGGGCCAGCATTGAGGCGCGGCGGCGTGATGGTTTGAAGCGAGACGCGGTCATTGAACGATCCTAATGCTCGGGTTGAATGGAATTAACTTGAGCCGAGACCAGCGTGGACATCGCCCCGCTCGTCGGGCGCTTGCCCCTGTGATCAACGATCCAGCTAACCGCGACCAAAATCGCGGTCAACGCAGCCAAAACCACCCAAGGCGATACATGCAGCAATTGTGGCACGGTCAACGAAGTAGCGCCGGTTTGCGCGTAAACCCAGGATTTAATGGCGGGATACACGCCATTAAACGCCAGCGTGCCGCCGCCAATCCCCAGCAAAAACACCAGCCCATCGAGCCGGCCTGATGCCATCGCAACCGCTGAGGTGCCAGGACAATAGCCACCCACCGCCATCCCAATGCCAACACCCACGCCGCCGAGCAGCGTTCCCCAGAAATAGACCGACGGGACAAAAATATCAGACAAATGGATCAGCCCCATAGCCCGGCTCGCATAAAGCAAAATGCCACTCACCACGATCGCGGTGAACATGACCTTGAACACCGCCCAGTTGGTAAAGCGCAGCTGCGCGGTCAGGCAGCCAGGATCACCAAATCCAGCCCCCTCAAGAATAAGGCCAAATAACAAGCCGAGGATCAGCCCAGACCAGGGGATCATCATGACAGGGATCTCCGCTTCCAAAGAGGTTTGAATAACGTGCCAAAGCCAGCGCCAGCCGCAAAAAATCCAATCAAAAACAGAAATCCAGCGGCAGCGAGCGGCGCTGAGCCGGACAGCCCCATGCCGCTGGTGCATCCCATCGCCATACGCGCGCCAAAGCCAGACGCAGCACCACCCAGGGCGGCAAGCCCCAGCCGGCCATAGGAGCGGATCTGTGGTGGCCCGTCGATTTGCGCGCCGAATCGCCGCCCGATCAAACTACCGGCCAGCGCCCCGATCACGACCCCCACAACCTCCCACACGATCCATGAATTAAGACCGGCGCGGGCATAGGCCGCGAGATAATCATGTGGGCCGAATGCGTGCGGCACAACAGCAGCCACACTAACGGCGGTCATCGAGGTCGTCGCCCCGGTCACGCCGAGGCCATGACCGGAAACGAAGAATGTCGAAAACAGCACTAGGCCGAGCGCAATCCCAGAAAGATAGGGATTCCATCGCGGTCGCGGGTTGGTCGCTCTCATCTTGTCACCACCACAGATTGCCTGTTGAAACGAACGATATGTTAGAAAGCCGATTTGCCCTTAACCACCGGCAACGCGGCGTCACGGGTCCATTCTGACATCGATCCACTATACAGCTTGACGTCCGGCACATGGGCAATTTCGCGCAACGCAAACCAATCAAGCGATGCGAGATGCCCGGTGTTGCAGAACGTGTAAGTCGGCTTCGTCGCCGAAATACCAGCCTTTTTCATCATCGCATCAACCCCAGCTTGATCCATGATACCTTCATGATCGGCGGTCAAAATCACCGAGAACGGCATATTCATCGCGCCCGGAATCGTGCCCGCTTTTTTATCAACGCCAGGCATCACCGTCCCATCATATTGCTTGGCCGGTCGCGCATCGACCAGTTGGAAATGATGGGTCTTGAGGTCCGCCTGCACCATGCTGCGAGTCGCGAGCAGGCTCGGGTTGAAATGCGGCGTAAACTGCGCAACCGCAGGCTTCACATCACCGGTCGCAACGGGGTCTTTCGGGTTGGCCAGCCAGGCATGATCGCCGCCATTCATGATCGAGACATTATTCATCCCCTCGATCCGCAACGTCCAATAAACCCGCGTCGTCGCCGGGAAATCGCCCTTTTCCGCGCCAGCAGGCACCAAGATCACCCGACTATTATTGCTGATCCCAACGCCGCCGATCACCTTTGCAATCGTCGCCTCTGGCGGCAGCACAAAGGGCAGCCCATTCATCGGCACCCGCCAATGATCGCTCAGAAAGCCAGTGAAAACCGCACCCGGAATATGCTCTTTTTCATAAGCGGGCTTTTGCTTGTCGAAATCATAAACCTCGACCACGACCAAATTGGGCGTATGCAAATTGGCGGCAAGCCACGCCGGCGTCACCAAAGCCGGCGCTGGCGCCGTTGCGGCCCGTGCCGCGCGCATTCCCAAGGGTGCAAGGGCCAGCAGCGCTGCAATCGCAACATTGCGGCCCAATTTGGTGCGAAATAGGTTGGTTGATACAGGTTGCATGCGTAATAAATCTCCCCAAGAGTTGCCGTAAGTTTCCGGCTTTTTTGATCAACATGGACGCGTTTCGGCATCCTACGCGACGAGCCAGAAACATGCAACAACTATTATATGTCAGCGATTCAGTCATTGATCGAAATCAATGACGCCCACGTCCGCGCCCGATAAGCAGAAAGGGTCGGCGATCCGAGGCGGTGGTCGATAAGCTCTGGTTTGCCGAGGAGAACCCCATGCAGCGGCGTGATTTTCTCAAATTGAGCGCAACAGTCGGCTCCAGCGCATTGCTCGGCTCCATGCTCACCGGCTGCAGCGAACCGGCTGAGTGGCAGCTTATGATGACCGCACCACCGGCAACCGAAACCGCAACGGTCTGCAATATCTGCTTCTGGTCTTGCGCCGCCCGTGTCCACACCCAGGGATCGCGCCTGTGGAAAATCACCGGTCAGCCCGGCGATCCCCATTCGGATGGCCGCCTATGCACCCGCGGCACCGGCGGCGTTGGTGCCTATTACGATCCCAATCGTCTGATCAAACCCTTGCTGCGGGTCACCCGTAACGGCCAGCAGCGCTTCGAGGTGGCAAGCTGGGATGACGCGCTGGGCGTGATCGCCGAGCGATTGACCAAAATGGCCAAAACCTATGGGCCTGATCGCCTCGCCTCGCTGGTTCACGGCCCCGGCGCGCAGCATTTTGCCCATCTCAGCCGTGCTTTCGGCAGCGATAGCATCGCCGAGCCCGCCTTCGCGCAATGTCGTGGCCCGCGTGATACCGGCTTTTTCCTCACCTTCGGTGAAGGAATGGCCTCGCCCGAACAGACCGACATGTCCAATGCACGCTGCGTGGTGCTGATCGGCACCCATCTTGGCGAGAATCTCCATAACAGCCAGGTCCGCACCTTCGCAGACGCCATTCGCAACCAGGCCACCATCATCACGGTCGATCCGCGCTTCTCCGTCGCGGCGGGTAAGGCCCAACATTGGCTGCCCATCAAGCCGGGCACCGATATCGCCCTCCTACTCGCCTGGATCAACGTTATTCTTGCGGAAAAATTATACGATGCCGATTACGTCGCCCGCAACACCATCGGCCTGCCCGAACTCGCCGCCTATATCGCGCCGTTCACCCCGGAATGGGCCTATCCCGCGACCGGCTTAGAGCCCGAAACCATTCGGCGAACCGCTCGGCTGATGGCCGCAGCAGCACCCGCTACCGTCATTCATCCGGGTCGCCACACTGTCTGGTGGGGTGATGACACCCAGCGCGCCCGCGCCATGGCGATTCTCGCCGGCCTGCTCGGCATTTGGGGAAGCAAAGGCGGCTATTACCTGCCCGAAGCCGCCTTGGTGCCGGATTACCCGCTGCCCGAATATCCCGAGCCCAAAACATCCTGGCGTGAGATCACACTCCCCAAATACCCGCTCGCCGGCGCGCCCGTCACCAATGTTATCATTGATAACGCTCTCGGCGCCAACGCCCATTACCGGGCGCTGATGATCTATGACACCAACGTGCCAATGACCATGCCCGGCATCCGCGAAAAATTGCAAAACGCCTCGCAATCGCTCGATCTGATCGTAGCCGTCGATGTGCAACCCTCCGAAGTCACCGGCTATGCCGATGTTGTGCTCCCCGAATGTTCATATCTTGAGCGTTATGATGGTTTACGGAACGATCCAGAAATGGAGCCCTGCATCGCGCTGCGCGCCCCCGCCTTACCGCCACGGGGTCAATCCAAGCCTGGCTGGTGGATCGCCAAGGAAATCGGCAAACGCCTCGGTCTTGCCGATTATTTCCCCTGGACCGACTACGCCGAGGTCGTCGATTGGCAGCTCCAGCAAATCGGTAGCTCGCTGGCGGAGTTGAAAACAACCGGGATCAAATTCTTCCCGCGCAGCAAACCGCTTTACTATGAACAAAACACCCCCATCACGTTCAATACGCCCAGCGGTAAAATCGATCTATATTCAACAATCCTTGAGCAAGCGGGCTTCGATCCACTCCCGCGCTTCACCCCACCGCCCACCGCCAAGCCAGGCTTTTATCGGCTCAGCTACGGGCGCGCGCCCCAGCATAGTTTCAGCCGAACCCAGAACAACCCCGTCTTGTTTCAAATGATGCCAGAAAATCTGGTCTGGATTCACCCCGATGTCGCACGTCAATTCAACATTACCAACGGCAGCTACGTCCAATTGGTCAATCAGGATGGCATCATCAGCAACAAAGTGCGCGTGCGCGTCACCGAACGTACCCGTCCGGATTCAGTTTGGCTCGTCCATGGGTTCGGTCACACAGCGCAAGGGTTAAAACTCGCCTTTGGCCGCGGCGCCGATGATTCAGCCCTGATGACCAATATTCTCTACGATCCGATCATGGGCGGCACCGGTATGCGCGGCAATTTCGTAACCTTCCGCAAGGTGACCTCAGCATGACCCATTATGCCATGGTAATCGACACGAAAACATGCGTCGGCTGCACCGATTGCGTCGATGCTTGCCGAATGGAAAATAACGTGCCCGAAGGTCTATGCTATGATTGGGTGGTTGAAATTACCAAAGGCGTCTACCCAAAACTCGAAACCGAATTTCGCTCAGAGCGCTGCAATCACTGTTCAAATGCCACCTGCGTTACCGCCTGCCCAACCGGTGCCAGCCAATATTGGAACGGCAGCAACATCGTGGTGGTCGACGCGCTAAAATGCACTGGATGCAAAGCCTGCATCGCAGCATGCCCGTATGATGCGCGGCTCATCATGCAGCCTCAAGGCTATATCGGCAAATGCACCTTCTGTGTGCATCGCGTGCAATATGGCGAAGACCCGGCTTGTGTCGCAGTTTGCCCGGCGCACGCCATGCATTTTGGCTTGCTTGATGATCCCATCAGCGAGGTTAGCCAACTCCTCGCCGCGCGTGACCATTACACGCTCCATCCCGAAACCGGCAATCGGCCAAACGTGTTTTATTTGCGCTAACCATGATCCGAAAGGTGCCGTGACATGCGTGAAGAGGTTCTTGCCAATGTTCTGGCCAATCCCAGGGTGGAACCCGTACTGGCCATCTGGGGTTGGGAAATTGCCACTTATTTGTTTCTCGGCGGGCTCGCCGCCGGCCTGATGGTCTTTTCCGGCTGGGTGGTGCTGAGTGGTCGGGCCTATCGTGCCCCCTTCGCCGCAAACCGCGCGCCGCTGATCGGTTTGATTTTGCTTGGTCTCGGCATGGGCACTTTATTTCTGGACCTCGAACGCAAAATCAATGTCTGGCGCTTTTATGCCTTCCTGCATGTCACCTCGCCGATGTCCTGGGGTGCTTGGATTCTAATCCTGGTCTTCCCTGTTCTCGCCTTGCTGGCACTGGCTGGATTGCCGGTCGGCTTTCCGCGCCTCGCGAACGATCTCCAGCGCCTGCCAGCTTTGGGTCCGCGGGTGCTCGCGCCAATCATCCGGCTTTGCGGCCTCGCGCGCAAACCGCTCGCGCTGCTCGCCATCACGCTCGGTATTGGCCTGGGCCTCTATACCGGCGTTTTGCTCTCCAATTTCAACGCTCGGCCGTTCTGGCATTCGGCTCTGCTCGGCCCGCTCTTCCTGGTCTCCGGCCTTTCGACTGGCGCAGCACTGATGATCTTAGGTGCCGGCTCGCCCGAAGAGCGGCATTTATTCAGCCGCATCGATCTTGGTTTGATCGCGACGGAACTTGCTTTGATCTTTTTGTTTCTGATCGACATGATGACCGGCGATGCGATGCAGCAAGTAGCAGTGGCGCATGTGCTGGGAGGCACCCAAACCCATCTGTTCTGGATTGGCTTCATCGGCCTCGGGCTTGCAGTGCCGTTAGTGCTGGAAGCCGCGATATGGTGGCGCTCCATCACCCTGATCGCCGGCGCCGCGTCAATCTTGGTCTTGCTCGGCGGCTTCTTGCTGCGCGACGTCATGATAACCACGGGCCAGCAAACCAGTTGGACCCATGTCCACAACCAGTTCAACCCCGGATTACTCACCGTTTTGCGCAGCGATGGTGAGAATCCGAATGGACGTTTTTAGGAGATCATGTGATGCCTCGCATCAAACCCTCCCGCCGCCGCCTATCGCGATTGGCGCTCGCTCTCGGAACCATTCCGGCTTTGCCGATGGCGATTCCCGCTCTCGCCCCGTTCGGCATCGCTCGGGCGAATGCCCCAGACGCCGCTACGCTGCAAACCATGGCACAAGCCGTCGCGCGCGGCGAAAATCTGGTAACCGCCGCGCATTTGCGCAGCCTAATCCTGGCTCAGCGGCATGATTTCACCTTGATCGACCTGCGCTCGCCAAGCGATTTTGCCAAAGCGCATATTCAAGGCGCTACAAATATTCCGCTTCCAAAATTAGTGGACGCCAGCGAGATCGTGAAGCTGCGTCGCTCGCCGCTGGTGATTATCTATTCGACAAAAACCGATGAGGCGGCACAGAGCGTCGTCCTGTTGCGGCTATCGGGCGTCACTGCCGTTGCTCTGCAGGGCGGTCTCGTCGCCTGGTCAAATGCCATCGCGGCGGATGCCACACCGCAAACCGCGTCAATCGTTCGCGCGCTCAATAATTGCCCCGAACCTGCCCCTGCCATCATCCCCGCCCTTGGCAGCGTCATCCCGGCCAGCACCACCGCACCAACACCCGCGCAAGCCCCCGCCCCCGCCGCAAAACCCAAAGGCAAAACCAAGATCAATCTCAACGCAATGTGCGGCTGACGCGGAAAAACCCTCGCACACTCCCTATGGACGTGTATGGGCCTTGGCGGCCATTACGTCACTAACGGCCACGTTTCATTGGCATGGCGCAATAGTGATGGATCAGCCTGGCAGCGCCGAATAAAATCATGCACCGCAGGCATTCGCCAAGCGCGGCGATACGCATTCCATGCCGAAGTCAAATCGTGATGCTTCAAATCAGCCGGCGCAAAGGGCAGGGCATTGAGCAATTTGACCTTGCCATTCGGCACGACCAGCATCATCGCTTGCGGACTGTCCCACCGAACTAGCAATTCCGTCACAATGTCCCACGGATAGATTGCAAGCGTAATCTCCGCTTGGGTTTCATCGGCGCGCGCCCGCAATTGCGTGACGGCATTTTGCCACGTTGTCTCATCACAAGCGAGCCGATCCCAATGGGTTGCCGCACGGCCAAGGCGCATCAACGGTCCTGTTACAAAGGCGCTGCATCCATGCGCCGCCGCGAGGTCGAACGCCTGGCCCATATCATCAATATTCAGGCGGGATGGTGCGAATACCCATTGTGCCGCAACGCCGCGCGCCTTCAGCCGATCAATGGCACCAATCGCATCAACAAACCGCGCGCCGGGGCGCATGCGCTCGTGGATCGCCGCCGTCGAACCATCGACCGAAATTTGCACGCATTCAATGCCAAGCGCCGCAATCCGTGCGGCCACCGCCTCATCAATCCAATAACCATTGGTCTCAAGTTTAATCGAGATGCCAGCCTCAGCGAGCATCTCGAATATATCCCAGCAATGCGCCACACTCAGCGGCTCGCCGCCACCAAAGGCCACATAAGGAATACCAGCCGCGATAATCTGACGCGTAACCTCAAGCGCCTGATCGCGCGTAAGCTCATCACGCCAAGCACGACCAACGCCGGATTCCTCGCAACACGCAAGGCACCCGGCGTCGCACCCATTGGTGAGTTGCCAAGCGAGAAAGAGCGGCGCAGCATAATGATCGAGTGAGCGGCCGCTCATTACGTATCAAACCGGCTTAAGTGAAGCGAATATAAGGCTGCGCCATCACCTGTTCGGAAACGTCCTCAAGACGCGGTGACACCCAAACCGGTAATTCCTTCGTCTCGGTCCGGCTATGCAGGGCGTCGCCCGAACTTCCCACCTTGATCTGCACGGTCTCGGTTATGTTACCCATCTTTATTTGCTCCGTTCGAAGTTAAAGCCCAGTTATTCGCACTGGCCTGAAAGGCTTCATCGGCGATGCAGCGATCAATATCATCAAGCACCGCCGCATCGTGCCAGGCCGCACGATACTCACGCCACGCCGCCAACAGCGACGTCTGGCGAAGATGACTACAAATAAGGCCAGACGCCCCAACAATCTTCACCGCGCCATTCGGCATGATTAACATCGTCGCTGGAGGATTGGCCCGATTTTGCCGAAGACCCTCCGATACCGAGAACGGAAGATAACAAATTTCCATGCAATGGTCAACGAAAATTCTATGACGTTGTTTGGCATATTCATCGAGTTTTTCACGAAATTTATCAAATTCGGCATCGTCCAGACTGATTTTGTGCCATAATCGCGCAGCACGGCCAATGCGCATCAATTTTCCGGTGTTGAACCGAAACGCGCCAAAATGCGCAGCGCGTTCCAGCACCGCATCAAGTTGATCGATATTCAGTTTGGTCGGCGCAAACGTGACTTCGAGGGGCAAACCAGCCGCCTGCACTGCGCGGCACGCCGCATGAACCTTGGCCAGAGAGCCGCCCGGACGCTGATGCCGATAAATCTCCTCTGTGTCGGCATCGAGGCTAATTTGGATCGAGCGGATCGGCAACGCCGCCAAACGCTCAATCATCGCATGATCGAGCAATTGCCCGTTCGTTTCAATTTTCAACTGCACACCGGCATGGCCCAGCCGTTCGGCAATATCGATGAAATGCGGCACCCGCAGCGGCTCACCGCCACAGAGCATCACATAGGGCACATCAGCGGCAATAATCTGGTCCGCCAGATCGGTCATTTCGTCCGCATCAAACTCGTCAACCAGCCGATGATTGGGGGCTGAATCGGTGCAGCAATGCACGCACGCCAAATCACAATCGCGGGTCATCTGCCAGGAGATAAACAAAGGCGCCCCCAACCGATCAACCGTGCTGGTCACCGGTGCCAATCCAACATTCATGAATGACCCCCCAGCATCGGGGTGATGATCGCACTCAGCGCAATCGCAACGGTAAATAATCCCACCGTGATGCCATAGCATGTCACGATCGCACGGATCGCCGGGATGAATCGTCGTGGCGTCGTATAAGTATGTCGCGCCGCCCGCGCACTGCGGATCAGCCACGGCAAGCCCATGAGCGCCACCAAGCTCGCCGCCGGAAACCACCCCGCAACCACGCCGATCGGCACCATCAACATCCCCGCACTCGCCAAGCCGAGATACAGAAACATCCCGCCCCTGCGCCCAAGCCGCACCACCAAATTTCGTTTGCCAACCAGCCGGTCTTGATGAAAATCGGGAATGGCATTGACCACCGCCAACGCCATAATCAGCAATCCCGGCACCAGCGAAGCCGCAATCGCCGCCCCACTCAACCGGTGCGCCAACAAATACTGACTCCCCAGCACCATCCACGGGCCATAAGACAAGGCAATCATGGTTTCACCCAAGCCTCGATACGCCCAGCGAATCGGCGGTGCGACATAAAACACCGCAGCCATCCCACCCAGTCCAGCAAACACCAAAACCGGCCACCCCGCATGCAAGGCAAGCTCAATCCCAAACCCAAACGCCCCGGCAAAACCAGCAACGCCAAGCCACAGCACCAGATTGGACATTGGCGGAACATCCTGCGGGTTAAACACCCGGTCTGTTCCCATTCGGTCATCGAAATACTCGTTAAACGCCTCAACGCCGACAACCGCAAAAATAATACCCAACAGCCCACTCAAAAACAGGGCAGCCGGAAAATGGCCGGTGTCGCGATACGCAAAGGCGGCGCCGAGCAAATAGGGCAACAGCCCTGCATACAAAAAGAACCGATAGCGCACCAAGCTGAGCACGCGGATCAACCGCCGCATCACAGGCGATCCGGTGACCGTCGCGCGGGCGTGCGGCGGGTTTAGAGCGCGATCCATTGGTGCAACTGAGCCGTGGTGGCCGGATCGCGCTCCAGCGCATCAACAAACTGAACAACACGCTGATCTTGCCAGGCATGTTGGAAATGATCCCACACCGCCTGCAATGACTGCACCCGCAAATCACCACAGGTAAAGGGCAGGGCGTTGATCAGTTTGACCAACCCGTTCGGCAAGACGATCAGCAAAGCCGCGGGATTATGCAGTCGGTAGCGCAATTCATCCAGCAAACCCATCTCATGGAAATCAACCCGCATCCGCCCGGCATAGTGCCGGGCCTTGTCGCGCAGCGTATCGAATAATACGCGATATTGTTCCTCGGATGGTGCCAGCTTCTGCCACGTCTTGACCGCATTGCCCGTATACATGGTGCGGCCCGAGTAAAAACTTTCCGCTCCAAGCGCATAGGCCAAATCAACAGCGTCACCTGCTTCATGCGCACTGAACTTGCTCGGGCTGTAATTAATCTCAATGGGCACGCCTGCGGCCCGCAAATTGCGAATACCCTGCACAGTTCTATCAAAATCGCCACGCACCCGCATCCGGTTGAAAGTCGCAGCGCTCGCCCCATCCAGGCTGACCTGCACCGCCTTCACCCCAGCAGCCTGTAATCGCGCACAGGCCTCAGGCTCAAGAAAATGCCCGTTGGTTTCAATCTTGAGCTGAGCGCCCCGCGCACAAACATACTCCACCATGTCAAAGAATCGTGGATGCAGCATTGGCTCGCCGCCGGAAAATGACAAATAAGGCACGTCTAATTCAATAATCTGGCGCAACACGTCAAATATTTGCGTATCCGATAATTCGTCGGCAAACGCCTTGCCCGGCCCGCTCTCTTCGATGCAATGCAAGCAAGCCAGATTACATTCATTGGTAATCTGCCAAGCCATATAAAGCGGTGATCGCAGCCCGCTCGACGCCGGCGCCGCCGCATTCCGTGAGCTGTCAGCGCCAGGGCTCATGCAGCCGTCTCAGTAATCAGGCCGCGCCGATGCAAATCGTCGAGTAGAGCAGCAACATCAGCCTCAATCGTGGCGGACGGGTCTTGATAGCGTGATTTCAAGCGCGCCGCGATCGCATGGGCGTCACCACCCTTGGGCAATTCACGCACAATAGCGGCGGCCCCTTCATTCAAAGTGAATACTTTCTCGGACTGGGTTTCGAACAAAACGCCACCAAACTGCTCTTCGCGGAATTTTACATGTTTCGCCAATTGCATGACCCTATCCCCTTGCCGCAGAACGACCCTTCAGGCCGCATTCGTCCGATGAATGCCACACGGTCTGGCTGACCGCCGACCATTCCCGTCTACCAGCGTTATCCTCATGGCTGCATTGATCCAGATCAATGAAAATGCCCTGCCATCGTCGCAACACTCGCAGCCGTGGGGCCGGTGCCTGCGCCAGCCGGCAAACCGAAACAATTAAGGAGGTGCGCCATGTGTCTCGGCATCCCGATGCAGATCGTCGCCATTGATCGCTACGTTGCCACCTGTGAGGCACAAGGTGTGCGCCGTGAGGTCAGCCTGTTCATGATGGCGGACGCCGAACTCGCAGTCGGTGATTACGTCATGGTGCATGTCGGCTACGCCCTGCAAAAAATGACCCACCAGGAAGCACGAACCGTTTGGGATTTGCTCGATCAAGCCATCGCCGCCGGTGCCGTGTGAGTGGGTCCGATGAGCCATCTGAATGACGACCCGCAATCGTGGCTAACACGCATCCAGCAATTGCCGCTTGATCGGCCCGTCGCGGTGATGAATGTCTGCGGCGGCCATGAGCGCAGCATCGCGATGCTCGGGTTGCGCGCCATATTGCCCGCCGCCGTGCGCATCATTCCCGGTCCAGGTTGCCCGGTTTGCGTGTGCCCCGAAGATGATCTGGCCGACGCTATTGAACTCGCCACCACCAATCGGGTGATCTTGGTCGCCTTTGGCGATATGATGCGCGTGCCGATCAACGCGCCGAAGGGGCAACTCCGCTCGCTCGCCCAAGCCCGCCAGCATGGTGCGGATGTGCGCCCGGTTGCCTCGCCGCAGGAGGCCGTCGCAATCGCGCGCGCCGAGCCGCAGCGCGAGATCGTGTTCTTTGTCGCCGGTTTCGAAACAACATCGGCACCCGTCGCCGCGATGCTGGCCGAAGGCGTGCCCGATAATCTCACCGTGCTGCTCGCGGCACGATTAACGTGGCCCGCCGTCGAGATGTTGCTGCATGACGATCAAAGTACGCTCGATGCGCTGATCGCGCCGGGTCACGTCGCAACAATCATGGGGGCCAATGAATGGAGTTTCATCGCCGAGCGCTATTGTTTGCCCGTCGCAGTCGCCGGCTTCACGGCGGAAAGCCTGCTCGCCGCGTTGTACTCCGTGCTGCGGCAATATGTCGAAGGCGGCCCCTTTTTAGATAATTGCTATCCCGAATTGGTTACCGCAAATGGCAATCGCGAAGCCAAACGCCTCTTGGCCGAGATTTTTGAAATTATCCCCGCCATGTGGCGCGGCATCGGCATCATTCCCGATTCTGGCTTTGGCCTGCGCGGCCCCTGGCAGCGTCATGACGCGAGGCTGCGCCACACCATCCGGACCCAAGCCCGGCCGCATGCCGGCGCAATGCCGCCCGGCTGCGATTGCGCCAGCGTTGTGCTGGGCCGGATCACGCCCGACCATTGCCGCCTCTATGGCAAAGGCTGCACCCCCACCCATCCAATCGGACCCTGCATGGTGTCTGATGAGGGGGCCTGCCATATCTGGTGGCAATCCGGTGTCAGACCAACGTGAGCGCGCCGGTGGCAACAAGACGGATCGAGCTAGGCGGGCGCGTGCAAGGCGTCGGCTTTCGCCCCTTCGTCTATCGCCTCGCATGCCGCTACGGCGTGACCGGTTGGGTCCGTAACGGCGCCGGCACGGTGGAAATACTCGCCTCTGGCCGATCAGCGATTCTGGACCAGTTTGAAGCTGATCTTCTGGCACAAGCCCCCGCCATTGCACGCCCCGTGCTCCTCGGCTGCCACGAGGAAGCGGCGGACGGATCGTCGGATTTTGTGATTCGCGTGAGCCGAACCCAGGGCGCGCATCGGCACTTTCTGCCGCCCGATCTCGCCCCATGCCCGGACTGCCTAGCCGAAATGGCGAATCCAGCCGACCGGCGCTTTCGCTACCCCTTCATCAATTGCACCCAATGCGGCCCGCGCTATAGCGTGATCCGTCAATTGCCCTATGACCGCGCCCATACCGCCATGGCCGGGTTTACGCTCTGCGCCGATTGCGCGGCGGAATACACCAGCCCCACCCATCGCCGCTTTCATGCCGAGCCAACGGCCTGTCCCGTCTGCGGTCCTCAATGCTGGTTCGCCGCCCCCGCCACGCCAGCGCTCAAGGGCAATGACGCGTTAGCAGCCACCCTCGCGGCACTGCGGCGCGGTGCCATCATCGCGGTCAAAGGCGTCGGCGGTTATCATTTATTTTGCGATGCCGCATCCGAACCCAGTGTCTCCGCCTTGCGCGCCCGCAAACACCGGCCCGACAAACCACTCGCCATCCTCCTTCCCCACGACCCGGCGCGCTTTGCCGACTGGATCGAGCCAGACCCCGAAACCCTCGCCGCCCTGCGCTCACCGGCCCGGCCCATCGTCCTCGCACTCCGCCGCCCTAGCGCCCCATTGGCCCAAGCCCTCGCCCCCGGCTTGAACATAGTCGGTGTCATGCTGGCCGATAGCCCGTTGCATCATTTGCTGATCGAGGCGTTCGCCGCACCGTTGGTCGCCACCTCCGCCAACCGCTCCGGCGCGCCCATGGTCACCGAACCAGAAGGCGCCGAACAGGAACTCAGCAGCATCGCCGATGGTTATTTGCATCATGATCGCCCGATCGAACGCCCCGTCGATGATAGCGTGGTCCGGGTGATCGATCATCGCGCCCGCACCTTGCGCGGCGGCCGCGGCATTGCGCCGATTGAGCGCAGCCTGCCGTTCCGGCTCCAGCAACCCATCTTGGCAGTCGGCGGCCATCAGAAATCAACCATCGCGCTTGGCTTTGATGATCGCGTGGTGATCTCGCCGCATCTGGGCGATCTCGACACCCAAGCCGCTCTGGCCCTGCTGGCGCGCACCGCCGCCGATCTGCAAGCGCTGTACGGCGTGCCAGCAACGCGCATTCTCACCGATGCCCACCCCTCTTACGCGAGCACCCAATGGGCGCGCGGCCAAGCTATGCCAACATGCCCAATTTATCATCACGCCGCCCACGCTTCGGCGCTTGCGGGTGAACTCAATAGGCTTGATCGCCCGATGCTGATTTTCACCTGGGACGGCGCCGGTCTGGGGCCTGATGGCACGCTATGGGGCGGCGAGGCCTTGCTCGGTCGGCCCGGTGCTTGGCGCGCCGTCGCGCGCTTTCAACTGTTCCGCCTGCAAGGCGGCGATCGCGTTGGCCGCGAACCGTGGCGCAGCGCCGCCGCCTTATGCTGGACCCAGCAGATCACGCCGCCAGCCCCCCTGTTACCCGCTAACGCCGCCCTCGCACGCCAGGCTTGGGACGCGGCCCTGAATTGCCATCTCAGCTCATCGGTGGGCCGCCTGTTCGATGCGGCATCGTCCCTGCTCGGCCTCGGCACCCATGCCAGCTTTGAAGGGCAGGGGCCCGCACGCTTGGAAACCCTCGCCGATACAGCAGTTGCCCTGGCTGCGCCCCCATCCCCCCTGCCGCTTGATCCGCAAAACGGGATACTGACCGCCGATTGGAGCACGCTGTTGGCCATGCTGCTGAACGATAGCATCAGCCCTGCCGAACGCGCCGCCCGCTTTCACGAAACCTTGGCGCAAACCGCGCTCGCCATCGCGCGCACCATGCGCGACATCGAAGCGGTCACCGCAATTGGGCTTGCCGGCGGCGTTTTTCAAAATCGCCGTCTGGCTGAACGCCTGTTCGCCTTGCTGCGCGACGATGGATTTACCGCCGATCTCGGCAGCGAAATCCCCTGCAATGATGCTGGTCTGAGCTTCGGCCAGATTATCGAATATGGATGCCGACCCGATGAATAATGCCCACCAGCCCGACCAGTATGTCAGCCTCGCCCATGGCAATGGCGGGCGGCACATGCGCGATCTGATTAATAACCTGTTTCGCCCCCGTCTGGGTAACCCCACGCTCGATACCGAAGCCGATGCCGCGCCGATAACCCTGCCACCCGGCGAAATCGTCGTGACGACCGATGGTTTTACCGTCCAGCCGCTGCAATTTCCGGGCGGCGATATCGGCGTCCTCGCGATCCACGGCACGGTGAATGACCTCGCAGTGTCCGGCGCCCAACCGCTGTATGCCACATTGTCCCTCTTCATCGAGGAAGGACTGCCCATGGCGTTGCTGGAATCCGTGGTCACCAGCCTTGGTGCCGCCGCCCGTGCGGTCGGGGTCAACGTGGTTGCGGGTGACACCAAAGTGGTGCCGCGCGGCCAGGGCGGCGGGCTCTATCTTGCACTCACCGGCATTGGCGTGCGGGCGCCGGGCTGCACTCTCGGCATGGCGGCAATCCGTGCGAACGACGCCATTTTGGTCAGCGGCCCGGTCGGCGATCATGGTATCGCCGTGATGCTGGCGCGCGAGGCGTTCGGGCTGCGCGGTGACCTCCAATCCGATGCCGCCTCGGTCCTGCCGCTCACCCAATCGCTGCTGCCCCTGCCGGGCCTGCGCTTCATGCGTGACCCAACCCGCGGCGGCCTCGCCACGGTCGCGCATGAAATCGCCCGAGGCGCCCATCTTCGTGTCAATCTCAATGAAGCATCCATCCCGATCAGCCCGGCAACCTCCTCGGTCTGCGCGATGCTCGGCTATGATCCGCTCTACCTCGCCAGCGAAGGTCGCGTGGTCGCCGTCATCGCGCCCGACCAAGCCGAAACTGCCCTTGCCCGGTGGCGCGCTCTGCCGCAGGGGGCGGGTGCGAGCCTCATCGGTCACCTTGCCCACGCCGATGATCATCGCGTCATCGTCCATACAAGCATCGGCGGCGCGCGCATCCTGCCCGAGTTGGAAGCAGACCCGCTGCCGCGCATTTGCTAACGCTGCGGCCAGACCCGCTCAGGCGTGGATTGCGGCGCGGGCGCGTCCCGCTTCAAGCCATGCGAGAAATACCTCCAACCCGTAGCCGTGCAACCCTGAGACGGCTTGAATTTCGATCTTTGGATTAACCTGGCGCGCATACAGGCTCGCTGTCTCGGGATCGAAAGCCAAATAGGGTAACAAATCGGTTTTATTGAGCACCATCAAATCCGCCGCATGAAACATATCAGGATATTTTAGCGGCTTATCCTCACCTTCCGTAATCGACAATATCACCACCTTATGCGCTTCGCCTAAGTCAAACCCCGCCGGACACACCAGATTGCCAACATTCTCAATAAACAAAATCCCCCCATCCAGCTTCGGCAAATGATCGAGCGCATGACCAATCGCATGGGCATCAAGATGGCAGGCCTTACCGGTGTTGATCTGCCACGCCGGCACTCCGGTCGCGGCAATACGCGCCGCATCCAACCCGGTTTGCTGATCCCCCTCAATCACCGCAACCGGCACCCGGCCCTTCAACGCCTCAACAATACGCACCAGTAACGTTGTCTTGCCAGCCCCTGGGCTCGACATCAAATTGACCACAAAAATCCCATGCGCCGCAAAATAACGCCGGTTGGCATCAGCATAACGCTGATTTTTCGCCATGATATCCTGCTCAACGCGCACGAGCCGGCGGCCCGCCGCAGCGTCATGCCCATCATCATGCCCATCATCATGCCCATGGGCATGCCCATGGTCATGTCCATGGTCATGTCCACGCTCATCGTCATTGTCATGATGATGATCACGCAAATGGTCAACGCGCCGCTGCATCTCATGTGTCGCCAGCGCCGTTAGTGCGCCATCCGCCAGATCGCCGCTGCTACATCCACAAATCCCGCACATCATGTCACCTCAATTTGTTTAATCCGAATCTGCTGCCCATCCAGCACCTGGAGCTGATAGGAGCCACAAAGCGGGCAGGCATCGCCAAAACGCTGCAACGCAATTGTGGTGGCACATCGCATGCACCACGCCGCTCCGGCCACTTCGATAATCTCCAGGCGCGCCTGATCCGCAATGCTGTCGCGTGCCGCAACATCAAAGCCAAACCGCATCGCATCCGGCTCCACACTGGCCAGCGCGCCAATCTCCAGCCACACCGCTGTCACACGGGCGAAACCTTGGGCGATGCCCTGCTCCTCCAACGCCTGCACCACGCTCTGACAAAGCGCCATCTCATGCATGGTCAGTCGTCGGATCAATCAAGATAAATTGCAGCTTTGCCGCATCGCATTGCGGACATACCCAATCCTCCGGCAACGCCGCAAAGCTCGTCCCCGGCGGGATTTGCGCCACCGCATCGCCCTGCGCAGGATCATAAACATGCCAGCAAATCCGGCACTCATACCGACCCGATGGGCCTGCCGCGCTCATGCGTATAACGCCGCAACCGCGCGAATCCGCAGCGCCGATTCCGCAATATCGTCAGCAGCGGCACACGCAACAGCGGGGATCGGCGCAATTTCCAATGAGTTAAGAATGAGCGCGTCACTTGCATTAGAATATTGCACCCACCACGTCGCCGCCAGCCTGGTGCTGCGAATCCGGCACGCGCCATAGCCCGCCGAGAGAATAACCACCGGCCCCTCGCCCAGCGCCCCCACCAGCCAAGTCAGTTCATCGTTGCTCATCGGCACCAAATCAAGATTAATCAAATGACCAGCCCCGCTCGTCAAAAACGAAGCACTCTTGGCAATCAACTCCGCCAGAATATGCGGCGCATTGACCAAACCGGGCGGCAATGTCTCGGCGCCCGGCAAAGCAAGCGCTCCGGCGGCGTCAGCGGAACGCGCGGTCAAAATCTGCGGGATGGGGCCAATTTCCAGCCGGTCCTGTGCCAGCGCATTTGGCATTGCATCGCTGCGCACACGCCACAACCCGGTGAAAATCGTCTCCTCAATCTGGATCACCGGCGTGCCGAGCACCAAAGCGCTCACCTCACCATGACCCAAAATCTCATCAAGAAATCGGCGTTCAGCCCCACTCAGCCCGACCAGATCAATCGATATCCCAGGTGCATCATCGCGATAGCCAGCGAGCGCGTTGCCAATACGGGTCAACCAGGCCGGACCAACCGCACGCAATTGCGGGTCGGACAACGGCGCGGGCGGAACAAACACCGTGACTTCCTTGGGCATTGGCAGATAATCCGGCCCATTCCCAAAGCTCCCCGGACCAAAGCTGCTTGGGCCAAAGTTCTCTGGCCGAAATTGCTGAAGATCTGGTATGGATTTCAGAGAATCATCCATCGCACGATACCTCCGATGCCAATGGCGCAAACATCGTTGCAATCTCGGCTTGATAATACGCCCAGTCGCGCATCCGCGCCACCGTGCCCAGCACGCGGCCATGGTGCAAAAACACCAAGGTCGGGCGTATCGTCACCGCAAACCGCGCCGCACTCGCGCGATCCCGATCTGGATCAATCACACCGATTTTTATCTGATGCCCGCTCGTCCGGATCAATTCCGGCAAAATAGCGGCGACATCATCAATTTCTCGATGTCGCGATGGATTGCCGGTAAAAAATAAAACACAAATTCCCTCAGCGATGAACGCCTCCACATCGCCCGGCGCCAGCCCCACACTATCAGGCCGCGCCAATAACCGTTCAATCGCTGCACTCATGACCGAACCTCATGCGCAACGCGCTCATAGGCAATCTGACGAACCGAGGCCGGACCCAACGGCTCTGCCTTCTGATCCTTCGGGCGTGGCGTGCCAATAATCCCGGAAATCGCGAGCCATGCCAGCGCATGATCCACCGCAATGCCGAGCTGAGCACGAACCGGTGCCGTCAGCCCCGCACCATAATCATCAAGATCAAGCGGCTGCACACCAATCAGCCGCATATGCGCAGGCAGCCGCCCCGATAAGGTCGCCAAGCCAAGCACATCCTGAAAACTTGTCTGGTGCAAGCTCATTTTCTTCGCCGTGAGATAGCGCGGCACCGCATCATCATCGATGATCCGCAAACTGCCGGGCGTCAGCCCGTAATCAATCGCGTCAAAAACCACCAACCTGCTCGCCGATTCAATGATGGGCAAAAGTGCAAGGCCCTGGGTGCCGCCATCAATCAGCCTCACATCTGGAGGAAAAATATAGGCATCGTGCAACGCCTCCACGGCGCGCACGCCAAACCCTTCATCAGCCCAGAGAATATTGCCAATGCCCAATACGACGACAGACTTTGCGTCGCTCATGGCCGATTATCCTTGAAATACCGCCACCCATTAACCATCGTGCTCATCATTGTCTGGCGTGACATAATATCCTCACGGATCGCCATATAAACATGAACAATCACGAACAGGATCAAATACCACATCCCAAGCACATGCCAGGTGCGCAGGCGCTGACTGTCACCGACAAGCGGCACCACCCAACGGGTGAATAAATCATACGACCATGAACCGTAACCACTGCCCTCGCCATAGAGCGCAAACCCCGTAATGATTTCAACCAACACACCCAGTAAAAACATCGCAAACATTGCTGTCTGTGCCAACGGATTATGGCCGCTCTCTTTGCTGGTCTCGCGCTCGATCAATAAGTACCAACGGATTGTCTTGAAAAATTCATGCCGCCAGGGACGAGACCAAAATTGCGGCATAAATATCTCGCGCGCATACCGATTGCCCACAAATGCCCAATAGATCCGCACTAGCATCGCCAACGTCAGCGCATAAGCAATCACGAAATGAACAAACCGAATATCGCCCATCCAGAAATGGTGATAAGGCTGGCCCACCTGCAGCGGCCAAATCGGATTAGCAATCAGCAAACCGGTTGCAACCAGCAGGGTGATCGCCAACGCCATCACCCAATGCCAGATGCGCACCGGCAGCTCATAAACATAGACCGGCGCGGAAACACCGGCTTCTGGCCGGTCACTCATGGTGGGCGATGGCTGGTCGAGCATGGCGTAATGTCCCCATTCCCAAACAATGTCTAAAGCACGTCGGCACGCACTAACGCGCTGCCATCCGGCGCAATCACATGGGTGGCACACGCCATGCAAGGATCGAAACTATGCAGCGTGCGCAAAATTTCGAGCGGCTGGCTTGCATTGGCGAGCGGCGTATTCAACAAAGCCGCCTCGAATGCGCCAATATTTCCAGCCGGATCACGTGGTGATCCGTTCCAAGTGCTCGGCACGACTGCCTGATAACTTTCGATCTTGCGGTCTTTGATATGAATCCAATGCCCCAAAGCCCCGCGCGGCGCCTCAACATGGCCAATCCCCTTCGCCTCCGTCGGCCATGTCGCCGGGTCCCATTTCGCCGTATTGGCCGTGGCCAGGTCACCAGCGCGCAAGTTGCTCATCAACCGATCAAAGAAAAACTTCATCTTATGCGCCGCCCACGAGGCTTCGAGGCCCCGTGCTGCGGTTCGGCCCAGCGTGGTGAACAAGGCGCTGAGCGGCAGGCCCAGATCGGTCAATAATTTATCAACCGGCTCCTTGAATTCAGCAATGCCCTTGGCATAGCCAACCGTAAAGCGCGATAACGGGCCGACCTCCATGGCGTGGCCGCGCCAGCGCGGTGCCTTGATGAAAGAGTATTTCGCCGATTCATCCATTTGCTTGATATCGGTCTTGGTGCCAATCGTTTTTGGGCCCAATTTGAAATCGGGGTCCGTAATTCCGGCCCAGGGATGCAGGCCGGTCGCCTCATCCGGATAACGAAACCATGAATGATCGACAAATTCTTGAACCTGACTTGGATCACGCAAATCGATGTCCATAATCTCATCAAGTTTGCCATTCACAATGGCGCCGCGCGGCATCAATAAATTATCATCGGCCCAACTATTCGCAACCAGCGGGTAATCGCCATACGACATCAAATTTTTACCCGCCAAGCCGCCACCATAATCCCATTGCTTGTAATAGCTCGCAATCGCGACCAGATCAGGAACATAAACCTGATCGATGAAATCAATCGTGCGGCTGATAATCGAGGCGACCAAATCAAGCTGCACCATATTGACCGGCGCCCCCGCAGCCATCGGCCCATCCAGATTGATCGCGCAGGCCATGCCGCCAACCAGCCAGTTTGGATGCGGGTTTTTGCCGCCAAATACCGTATGAATTTTGACAATCTCGCGTTGAAAATCGAGCGCTTCCAGATAATGCGTCACCGCCATCAAATTGGCTTCCGGCGGCAATAAATAAGCCGGATTGCCCCAATAGCCGTTCATGAACGGCCCTAATTGTCCAGAATCGACAAATTTTTGCAGCCGCGTTTGCACATCGCGAAAATAACCGGGCGATGAATTCGGCCAGGGCGAGATGCTTTGCGCCAACGTGCTCGTCGCCTTCGGATCAGCCTTCAAGGCGCTGATCACATCAACCCAATCGAGCGCATGCAAATGATAGAAATGCACCAAATGATCCTGCGCCCATTGCGTCGCGAGCATGATGTTGCGAATGGTGTTGGCGTTCTCTGGAATCTTGATTGCGAGCGCATCCTCCACCGCGCGCACCGAAGCGAGCGCATGAACCCCAGTACACACCCCGCAAATCCGTTCGCAAAAAGCCCACGCATCGCGCGGATCGCGGCCTTTCAGAATAACCTCAAGCCCGCGCCACATCGTGCCCGATGATACGGCGTTGCGTATAATGTTATTCTGATCAAGATTAACCTCGCACCGCAAATGCCCTTCAATCCGCGTAACGGGATCAACCACCATGCGTCGGCCGCTATCATTAATCGCAAAGCCATTCGGGGTGATCGAACGGGTCATGGCTGGTCTCCATCGGGCCGGGAATGATCGTCGGATTTTGCCGTCGGGGTCGCTTTCCCTGATCGAAAATGTTTAATCGCACTGGCGCCGGCATGCGCTAACACGCCAGCGCCCACCAGCCCCGCCGCTGCCGCGCCAATCTCATCAGCGCTTGCTTCAACACCAAAGCCAGCGCCAATATGCGCAAGCGGTTGATAGAACGGCCCATTATCCCAGAAATTATCTTCCGAACATCCAATACAGCCATGGCCCGACTGAATCGGAAACGAAACCCCGCCATTCCAGCGCACCGTGGAACAGGCATTATAGGTCGTTGGCCCACGACATCCCATTTTATAAAGGCAATAGCCCTCGCGCGCCCCCTGGTCGTCCCATTGTTCAACAAACTGCCCCGCATCAAAGTGCGGCCGCCGATAACATTTATCGTGAATCCGCTGACCATAAAACATCAAAGGTCGGCCTCGACTATCCAGTTCAGGAATTCGCCCGAACGTAATCATGTAGCTGATAACACCCGTCATCACTTCGGCAATCGGCGGGCAGCCCGGCACCTTGATGATCGGCTTGTCGGTAATCACCTTATCGATCGGCGTTGCTTGGGTCGGGTTAGGGCGCGCCGCCTGCACACATCCCCACGATGCACAAGCACCCCAGGCAATCACCGCCTTCGCATCGGCAGCAACAGCCTTGAGTTTCTCAACAAACGGTTTGCCGCCGACAATGCAATACATGCCATCTTCATTGAGCGGCGGATTTCCCTCAACGGCAAGAATATACTCGCCCTTATATTTCTTCGGAATTTCATCAAGAATAGCTTCCGCTTGCGCACCGGCAGCGGCCATCAGCGTGTCATCATAGTCAAGCGAAATCATTTTCAAAATAACATCTTTCGCTAACGGATGGCCGGAGCGAATGAATGATTCCGAACAGCATGTGCATTCCAAGCCATGCATCCACAACACGGGAATGCGCGGCTTGGTCTCCATCGCATGCGCAATTTGGGCGGCATAAATCGGCTCCAAACCAAGTGCCGCCGCCGTGAGACTGCAAAATTTCAGAAACGATCGTCGGCTGGTCCCTTGGGCGCGCATCAATTGGTAGAATGTCTGCGTTTCCGAACCCATCGCTCATCCTCCACCCATGGCCCGCTTCGGGCCAAGAAGCCTTGTGCCAAACGTAACGGATGCACGCACGAACATTGGCTATGCTACTGATCATTCCGATTTCGGCATTGATTTAAATCAAGGACAATGAATTAAGGGCGAATATTGATAGAACATGATGACGCAATGCCCCGTGTCCGCCTGGAAACAATGCGCGGTGAGCGCCCCGGCATGACCACGCACCACGTCGAGCGGCTGTTCGTCTATCCGATGACCGTCTTATTCACCCTGATCGCCGATATCGAATCTTACCCGCTGTATATGCCCGGCTGGCGGGCCGTGCGCATCAACCAGCGCAGCACGCAACGGCTGGAGGTCGAGCAGCGCGTAAGCCTGTTCGGCCTGTCGGTCGATTTTCGATCCATCGCCGCGCTGGATCCGCCGCACCAATTGCGCATCAGCGCAACCCAGTTTCCGTTCCGCACGTTTCAGCTCTGCTGGCAATTGCGCAGCCTGTGCCCCACCAGCACCATCGTCCAAGCAGATTTTGATCTGAGTTTTCGCACCGCTCCGCTCAATCGCTTTGCCGATAAAATGGCCCCACTGATGCTGGAGCGCACGATCAACGCCTTCGCTCAACGCGCCAAGCGGATCATCATCGCCCAGCCATCAGCACAACCCGGCCCAGCCGGGTCCGCGCCGAATCACGGCCAATCAGTGCGCTTGAAACCCGTTCGCGACCAAAACCACCATGGATTGGCAAACCCTGGTGGGTGCGACAGGGATTGAACCTGTGACCCTCGCCGTGTGAAGGCGATGCTCTCCCGCTGAGCTACGCACCCTGGGGTCCGCACGATCTACCGCCCCTCGCGCCGCGACGCAAGCACCCTTATGGCAGCTTTGTTGGTCGCGCCCCCGCAAAGCGATAGCCTAAAAACGCGCAAAGGCATGCCACGCTGACCCCATTCAGCGTCACCAAATCAAGCTGCTCTGCCGCACTAATCCGCATCACCGGCCCCATCGGCGCATAGCGCAGCACGCCATACGCCAAAAAGGGCAGGGCGGTCAGCCCCACCATCAGCCGCCGCTCCGCACGATGAAACCCCAACGTAGCCAGCAAAATGCAGGGGATCAAAAACAGCACAATGCCGGTATTAAACCCCAGCACCACCGCGCACCACATGGTGTTGAGCACACCAATCACCGTCAAAAATACCCGCGCCGCCACACCGCTGCGCTGGGCAATCATCGGCACCGCGCACCAAAAAGGCAGGGAGCATAACGTCAGCAATATCGTCGGCGTCGCATCCCGCCCCAACACCACATATAAATAAATCGGATAAAACGGCGTATTACCCGCCAGCACCGCCGCTACCGTGTTCATCGCCGCCGTCAGCGGGTCCGGATGGTCCAGCGCCCGCCCAAGGGCCGTCAACGCCCGACCAATCATGCCCTCACCCTAAGCTGCGGTCAGCCGATAATGGCTAACCCCCCACGCCTCGCCATCACGATAGCCGAACAGCCCCTCGGTCGCCAAGAAAAACAACCGCCACCGCCGCCGCCAAATCCCAGCCTCCGCGCCATAAACCCGTTCCAACACCTCGGTAATCGCCCCGGCTTCACGATCATAATTCGCCAGCCAATCACGCGCCGTCCGCGCATAATGCGCGCCACTCCACCGCCATTCCGCCTCGCATCGAAACAAATCTGGAAATTGCTTGATCAGCCCATGGCTCGGCATCAGCCCGCCCGTGAAAAAATGCCGCGCAATCCAATCGGCCCGATCATGATGATCAAACCGATACGCCCCCTGGCGATGGGTAAACACATGCACAAACAGCTTGCCGCCTGGCGCCAGCCAGCCCTTCACCCGGGTCAATAAACCCTGCCAATTCGCCATATGCTCAAACATCTCAACCGATACCACGCGGTCGAACCTCTCGGTTGTGCTGAAATGATTCATATCCGCCGTCATCACCGTCAGATTCCGCAACCCGCGTTCCCGCGCCACCTGCTCGATATAAGCCCGTTGCGAGGCGGAGTTAGAGACCGCCGTAATCCGGGCGGCGGGATAATGCTCGGCCATCCAAAGGCTTAGCGAGCCCCAACCACAGCCCAGCTCCAAGATCCGCTGCCCATCCGCAAGCGCCGCATGCGCGCAGGTCTCGCTCAACGCCCGCTCCTCGGCCTGATCGAGCGTGCTCACCGACCCATCATATAAGCAGCAGGAATATTTCCGCCGCGCCCCCAGCGTAAGGCCAAAAAACGCCGCTGGCACCTCATAATGCTGCGCGTTGGCCGCATCGGCATGCAACGCAATCGGCAAGGCCGCCATCTCTGCGGCAAAGCGGCGCTCAGCCTCCGGCCCCACCCGCGTCAAGGCCCGGTCGGTGCGTCCCACCAACTGCGCGACGCCAAACCGCAAAAGTCGATCGGGCAGCACGAACCGCTCCGCCAACCCTGTCATCGCTGCAACCGAATAACTCATCGCGAACTCCAATCAACATGACCTTGATTGAAATACGCCTCCAATCCACCAATGGATGCGCCAATCGCGCTACCGTGGCGGGCGCGGAAAAAACGCGCTCACCCGTGCCTGATACGCGGCATAAGCCACCGGCCTCGACTCCAACATCTCGCGCTCCAGCGGCGGAATCCCGGAAATCTTGGTCAACAGCCATACCATCCCCAACGGTCCAATCAGCGCCAATAATCCCGGCGCCCATCCCCCCGCCAGCCCAATCAGCGGATAGGCCAACCAAATCGAGGCTTCGAAAAAATAATTAGGATGGCGTGACCAGCCCCATAATCCGCGATCACAAACCTGACCCCGATTGGCCGGATCGGCGCGAAACGCATGCATCTGCGCATCCGCCACCGCCTCACCCCAGAGCGATCCCGCAAAAACCGCCAGCCCCGCCAGAGTCCAACCCCAAGAAACGCCGGTCATCGGTGCTGGATCATGAGCGGCAATCATCACCGCGATCACCAACACCCATGCCACTACCGCTTGGATCATCAACAGCCAAAACATCCGCGATTCGAACGCAGCCCCCCAATCGGCGCGAAACCGCGCATAGCGCGCATCCTCATGCGTGATCGCGCGGGTTCGCCGCACAATATAAAAGCCGAGCCGCAACGCCCAAACCAGCACCAAAGCCGCCACCAAAACCCGCCGCGCCACCGGCGCTGAGCCCAGCGGCACCAACGCGCCCAACGCAGCCGCCCCGCCCGTGCCAAACGTCCAAAACGCATCAACCCAGCCCGAATTGCCGGTCCGCCTTTGCGCAACCCACGCCCCGGTCATCACCAGGCCAAGCAAAACCAGCAGCATCACGCTCAAAATAATATATCCCATGCGCCGGGATGTTTCCCTCACCCTGGCAAACGTCAAGACCCTCTTTCAGCCATCGCGCATTAATCCTATTCTGCGTCATCACTCGTCCAAGGAGCCTGCTATGTCGCGCATTGATGAATCCCGCCCGTTCGTCCCCGTCGCCATCGCTCTCCTCACCGTATCGGATACCCGCACTGCCGCGAATGACACCTCCGGTGACGCTCTCGCCACGCGCATCACCGAAGCCGGCCATCATCTGATCGACCGCACACTTTTGCCCGATGACGCGGATCGCCTCACCGCCCAATTACAAAACTGGATCGCCAATCCAGCGATCGATGTGGTGATCACCACCGGCGGCACCGGCATCACCGGGCGCGATGTCACGCCCGAAGCCTTCTCCCGCGTGCTCGATAAAACCATCGAAGGGTTCGGCGAACTGTTCCGCATGCTGAGCTATCAAAAAATCGGCACCTCAACCATTCAATCGCGCGCCATCGGCGGCGTTGCCGGCGGCACCTATCTGTTTGCCCTCCCTGGCTCCACCGGCGCCGTCAAAGATGGCTGGGATGATATTCTCCGCTGGCAGCTCGATAGTCGCCACCGCCCCTGCAACCTTGTCGAGCTTATGCCGCGCCTAATGGAGCGTTGAACCAGGCGCGCGCCGCCTCGGCGTCGCGGATAATCTGCCCGCGCAACGCCTCGAAACTCTCAAATTTGCGCTCCTCGCGAATGAAATGATGCAACGCCACCGCGAGCGTCACGCCATACAAATCGCCATCGAAATCAAACCAATGCGCCTCCAGCCGGGCAATTGCCCCCTCGGCCACGGTCGGTCGTCGGCCAATATTCGCAACCCCCCGCCGTAAAATCCCATCCGGGAATAGCGCACTCACCGCATAAACCCCGCGCGCCGGCTCAAGATGCCGCCCCAGCGCAATATTCGCGGTGGGAAAACCAATGGTGCGCCCGCGCGCATCGCCATGCACCACTTCGCCGCGCACAACCGGGTCGCGCCCCAGCAACGATGCCGCCCGCTCCGGATACCCATCCTGCAACAGCCGCCGGATCCGCGTCGAGGAAATCGGCCCCTCCGCATCGTCCAAATGCGGCACCACGCTCAGCCCAATCCCCAATTCAGCGCAGCGCGCGGCAAGCAAGCGCACATCCCCGCCGCGCCGATGGCCAAAGGCAAAATCCGCCCCGCACGCCACATGCGCCGCTCCCAACCCACGATGCAGCACCTCATCGATGAAATCGCCCGCGCTCAACGCCGAAAAAGCCCGGTCAAACGGCAATTCAACCAAAATCTGCACCCCCAACGCCGCCAAAGCCTCGGCGCGCTCAGCCTCCAGCGTCAGCCGAAACGGCGGATCATCAGGGCGAAAAAACTCGCGCGGATGCGGCGCAAAACTGAGCACCGCCCTCGGCGCGTCCGGTCGCGCCGCATGGGCCGCGCGCAGCACTTCGGCGTGACCACGATGCACCCCATCAAAATTCCCCAGCGCCACGCTCGCCCCGCGTGCTTGCTCTGGCACCGCCCGCCAATCGCGCAGAATGGTCAACTCACCCACAATCATGCCCTCCTTCTCAACCCGCCCTGTTACCGCTCACGCCACCACGCCAGCACCACCAGCAGCAAAACCAAAACCGCGATCGGCTCAGCAGGCAATAACCGCACCCGCCGCAACCCCGTCACCATCACCGCATGCCGATCACGAAACAAACCACGCCATGACGGCGTCGGGTCACGCCCCAACCACACCACCCGCCCGCCGGTGCGCTCCACCAACGGCGCCAAAATCCGCGCACTCGCCGCCAAATCCCGATATTCCGGCGCATCGCGGGTCGCTGCCCCGGCATAGGCGGTCAAGCCTCCCGCCTGCGCCCGCCAAACCCCTGGCATGGTGGCAGGCAGCACCGCTCGATAGCGCCCCGGCCCGGTTTTGGTCATCAGCATCGTCTGCTGATGCCCATCCGGCGCGGTAATCCGCACCCGACCGGCAGGACCGCCAATGATGCGCCGTTGCGTCACCTCAAGGCGCCCATCCACCATCCGCGCCGACAGGAAATTCCCTGCCAAATCCGGTGTCCCCAACAACCAATGCACCGTCCGCCGCAGCAACGGCAAAGCAGGGCCGGCCAACGCACGGTCATCCCCCAAACTCCCGCGCGCCCAAATCCAAAACTGGTCGGACATCAACATCGCTACCCGCCCGCGCCCAACATGGCCCAACACCAGCAACGGTGCCGCCCCCGGTGCGCGCAGCACCGTCCGGCCAAATTGTCGCTTTCCTTGCTCAAACCGATACCACGGCCCCATCGCCGCATCCGCCAGCGCCGATGTCACCGGATGCCGCCGCCCAACCGCCGATAGGCGCGGCACAAACGCCCCCACCACCGCCCCGCCCATCACCGGCGCCACCGGTAGCACCGCGCGCAACGGCGTGCGCGCCAAACTATCGCGCCCATCATAGCTCGGCCCGGTTTCTACCAACAAAGCGCCACCCTTGCGCACATGCGCAGCGATATTCGCCAAGGCAAAATCCGGCAGCACCCCGTTCGCACCAAACTGATCCAAAATCACCAAATCAAACCGGTGCAAATCGATCCCGAATAACCGGCGAACCGGAAACGGGATTAACGCCACATCTTGCTCCGGTGCCGCCAACGGCTCATCAGGCTCGCGCAAAATAGTGAAATTCACCAGCCGCACCGCCGGGTCAGATTTCAGCAGCAACCGCCAACTGCGCAATCCCTGATTGGGCGATCCGGCAATCAATAAAACATTCAAGCGCCGCCGAATGCCATGCAGCGCAAACACCGCCTGATCATTCAGCGTGGTCACCGCTCCCGGCAAGGGCCGCGCCGCCAAATCCACCACCACCCGCCCGGCATGGCGCACCATGATCGGCACGGCCGATGGCGCGCCAATCTGCGCCGCCACGCGCTGCACCACATGACCATCCACACTCACCCGCACCGTCACCGCCTTACCCGGATCGGCCACGCCATGATCGCGCACCACGAACCGCACCATCACCGAATGCCCCACCAACCCATAGCGCGGTGTCGCTAACAAGCGCAGTTCGCGATCGGTCTGCGCCTTGCGCGCCGGAATCAGCACCGAGATCGGAAATTGCCGCCCCGCCCTGAATGATTGCGCGCGATCGGTCGCCTCGCCATCACTCAGCACAACCACCCCGGCACGCTGCGCTGCGGGCACCGCCGCAACCGCCTGCCGCAGCGCCGAAAATAAATCCGTGCTGGTCCCCGCACCACGATCCAGCGTGACAATTTTGAGCCGAACCCCCTGGGGCAAGCGAGCGCGCAAATGCGCCAGCGCCTGATCCACCCTCTGCCGCCGATGATCAATCGCCATCGATGCCGAATGATCGACCAGCGCCACCACAACATTATCCAGCGGCGCGGTGTGGCGCACCGTGCGCAGCGGCGAGGCTAACCAAACCAGCAACACCCCAAACGCCGCCGCCCGCCAAACCGCCCCCCGCGCCCGCCGCATGAGCGCCCATCCGGTGAGCAGCAGCGCCGTGACGCTGAGCAAAATTAGCACCCATCCCGGCACCAGCGGCGCGAAGCTCCAGCCGTTCATGGCGCCCTCTGCGGCGCGAGACGTTGCAGCAACATCGGCAATTGCACCTGATCGGATTTATAGGTGCCGGTCAGCGCATAAATCACCAAATTCACCCCAAACCGCTCAGAGTCGGTCCGCTGGCCCGGATCGCCGGGCAAAACCGCATGCAGCGCCGCGCCATCGCGCCGCCGCGCCCAGGCGCCCACCCAATCATTCTGCCCAATCACCACCGGGCTCATGCCATCCGCGTCACGTCCCCCCTTCGCCGCAATCAACACTGGCGCCCCAACAAACCGCCCCGGAAATTGCCGAACAATAAAAAAACTATGCCCCAACGTCGCTCGATCAGTCAGCCGCGCCAAGGGCGGGATCGCCAAACACGCCGTCACCCGGCGCAACGCCGCACCCGCTCCCGGATCAAAGCCCGCGCCTGACCCCGCCGACCCCGCATCCCCCCCATCGGTGTCGATCACGAGCAAGCCGCCACTCGCCATAAACCCGTCAAGCGCCCGGCACGCTTGCCCATCCGGCGTCGGGCTCGCCGCCGTCACCATCCAGTAGATCAATGGATAAAAATCGAGCGGTTCTGCTCCAGGCACCACCGCCCGGGGCCGGCCCAGCTTTGCGGCGGTTTCACCATCAACCAGTCGTGAAATTTCTTGCAACCCCAAGCGGATCGTTCGGTCCCGCGCCGCATCGCCGGTCGCAACATACGCAAGCCGCGTGCGCAGCGCCCCCGTTGGCACCGCCTGATCGGCGTCCCCCGCGCCATTCGGCCCCTGCGCGCGCGCCGGGCGCACCCCGCCCGAGCACAGCACCACCAGCAGCGCCGCGCCGAGCACAGCGCGCCACGCAACCAAGCCGCGCAGCCAGAGCGATATCAGCAAATCCGCCAGCAGCAGCAGCAATCCGGTCGCGATCAACGCGGGCCCATAATGCAGGGTCCGCCGCAAACCGGATAAACGCGCCTGCGCGACACCATCAGGCATCCGCCCGGCGCGCAGCACCGGCACATGCGCCCCCACATTCACCGCAATCCGCCCCTGAGCATTGCCCCATAAGCCCGGCGGATGCGCGGGCGATACCATCAGCGTGTCCAAATTCCGCACCCGCACCGCGCGCGCCGCCGCACCAGCCCGGCCCAATTGGCCCAACCCATCCAGCGCGCGGATCACCTGCACCGTGCCATGGCGTGGCCGCGCCCCAACCCCAAGCCGCAGCAGCCGCTCCATCACCTGGGGAAAATCCGCCGCCAGCACCCAGTTCGACCAAGCGGTATTGGCGGACGTCAAAACATACACCAACGTGCCGCGTCCCTGCCGCACCCCCAACACAATCGGCGTGCCATCTTGCAGCCGCGCCCACACCGTCGCTGGATTAAGGCGCGTCGGATCAACCAGACGCGCCGCCGAAATCCGCACATCCGCCGGTACCGCCAAACCCGCCAACGGCGAGCCAGCGGCAAAAGCCCCAATCCGCCCTGGCTTACCGGCCCCCAAAGCGCCGCCCACATGCCGCACGCCTAGCACCAGCTTGTCCGGCGTCAAATCATCACGGGTCGTCGCGCTCAGCGGCCCGGCAAAGCGAATAACCACGCCGCCTTGCTCTAAAAACCGTTGTAATTTCAGCATCTGTGCCGGATCAAGCGGCATATCCGGCAAAATCAGCACCCCCGGCTGATCTGCCAGCAACGTCCCCAGCGTCCCCACATGCACCGCATCCGCGCGCGGTATCGCCCGTTGCACGTAATAATCGGCTCCGAGAAATTTCTGCGCCGCCTGCGCCCCGCCCACAATCCCCACACTCACCCGCCGCGCCGCGCCATCAAGCAGCAAAACCCCCGCCGCCTCAGCCGGTCCCGCCAAAACCAACCGCGTCACCTGATCCAGCAAGGGCGGCGGCAAATCAATCCGGGTCGAGCCGAATTTCGCCCCCGGTGGCACCCGGATTGTCGCCCGCGCCAACACCGCATCCGCTTGCGTCTCTGCCAGCACCGCCGTCACCACCGGCCGATCATGCGGCACCACCGCCAGGCGCACCTGCAGCCCGCCATGCGGCCCCAACTGCGCACGCTGCATCACGCGCACCCGCGCCGCGCCATCGGTCAGAATCAAATCCGGCGCCAACGCCCGGATCAGCGCCGCCCGCCCTGGCCCGGCCAGACCATCGGTGATGAAAACCGACCGCATCTTGCCCTGCCGCAACACCGCCCGCACCGCCTGCAAGGCCGCACGATCATCATCCGGCCAAGGCTGCACCGGCAACACCCCCAACCGCGCCAACGCCGCGCGCGGTGTCAGCACGCCGCTCGCCTGCAATTTTTGCCCTGTTGCATCCGGCGCGGTCGCAAGTAACACCACCCCATCCTGACCGGCCTGCGCCACCACCCGCCGCGCCGCACGCCGAACGGCGCTAAAATCCGCACCCGCCGCAAATCCGTTATCAATAACCAACAAAATCGGCCCACGCCCCGGCAACAGCGGCGGCGGCACAAGCGCTGGCCCCGCCAGCCCGATAATCAACAGCGCCAGCGCCACCAACCGCAGCACCAAAATCCAAAGCGGCATCCGTGCCGGCGTGCGCTCGGCTTGGTTCAGCCCGCGCAACAACGCGAGTGCGGGAAACGGCACGCGGCGCGGTAAAGCGGGCGTGGCCCGCAGCAGAAAATACAAAGCGGGCAAGCCAGCCAGCGCAATCAACACCCAGGGTGCTGCAAAACTAATCCCCCCCAGCAGCATGCCCATCAGCCCGCCGCCCCGCGCATCCTCTGCAACGCCGGATAAATCTGCACCAGCGCCGATAAGGCCGATTGATCGGTCCGGTGCAAAAACGGCGTCAGTGCCGCCGCCCGCGCCATCTGCGCCACCGCCTCGATCTGTGCCGCCATCCGCGCGCGAAACGCCGGCGCCACCGCCTCGGCCCGCGCCACATCCTCATCCGGCCCGCCCGTGGCGATATCCTCAAACAAAACCCGCCCGCGATAGGCAAATGTCACTTCCGCCGGGTCGAGCACCTGCACCAACACCCCGCCGCGCAGCCCCGCGCCCAAAGCGCCAAGCCGTGCCGCCAACACAGGCGGTGCCTCCAAAAAATCGCCAAACAGCGCCAGCACGCCATCGCGCCGCTCCGCCGCCGCGGCCGAAGCGGGTCGAGGGCGCATCAGCGCTTCGGCCAAATGGGTCAAGCCATCCTCCCCCGCCAGCGGCGCGCTGCGCCCCAGCGCCGCCACCCGCTCGCCGCCGGCCAGCGCCAAACAGCCGCAGGCCAGCGCCAGCACCAGCGCCCGCGCCTGCTTGCTCTCCAGCCCCGGCGCACTGGCCCAGCCCATGCCCGGATGCTGATCCACATCGATCAACAGCACCGAATTTGTTTCGGCTTCGCGCTCCCGCCGGAACAAAATCTCGCCGCGCGCACTGCGCCGCCAATCAATCCGCCGTAGCGAATCCCCTGGCTCGGCCTCACGATATTGCCAAAATTGCTCGCCCTGACCCGAACGTCGGCGTCCATGCAGCCCGGCATCAAGCTGCCCGGCCAGCCGTCGCGCCGCCAAGACCAAGGCGGGCAGGCTTGCTGCGAGCGCCTCGGCGCGATTCCGATCGACGCTGCTCCTCATCCCAGCGCGGCGGCAACCAAACGCGGGATCAACGCTTCAACATCAGCCCCCTCCGCCCGCGCCGCAAAACCCAGCCCAAGCCGATGCCGCAACACCGGCGCCGCCAACGCCGCCACATCCTCAAGCCCCGGCGCCTCACGCTGATGCAGCAACGCCCGTGCCCGGCAGGTCAACATCAACGCCTGCGCCGCGCGCGGCCCCGGTCCCCAGCTCAGCAGACTCGCCAATTCCGGCAAAATCGGCGTCTGTGGCCGCGCACCGCGCACCAGCCGCATAATCGCGCCCAACACCCGCTCACTCACCGGCATCGTCCGCACCAAACGCTGCAACGCCATCAGCCCCGCCGCATCCAGCACCGGCGCGGTCTGCACCGCCGCCACCCCAGTCGTCGCCAGCAGCATCGCCCGCTCATCTTCCACATTCGGATAATCGATCCGAATTTCGAGCAAAAACCGATCGAGCTGCGCCTCCGGCAACGGATAGGTGCCCTCATGCTCCAGCGGATTTTGCGTCGCCAACACATGAAATGGCGCCGGCAATTCCCGATTGACCCCGGCAACCGCCACCCGCCGCTCCGCCATCGCCTGCAACAAGGCTGACTGCGTGCGCGGACTCGCCCGATTAATCTCATCGGCCATCAGCAACTCGGTAAAAACCGGCCCCTCGATGAACCGAAACCGCCGCGTCCCGTCACGATCCTGATCGAGCACCTCGCTGCCCAAAATATCCGCCGGCATCAAATCCGGCGTGCATTGCACCCGTCGGCTGCTCAAGCCCAGCGTGCTGGCCAGCACATCCACGAGCTTGGTCTTGCCCAAGCCCGGCACGCCCACGATCAGCCCATGCCCACCCGCCAGCAACACGCTCAAACATTGCTCGACCACCTCGCTTTGGCCAAAAATTTCGCGCGCCACGGCGGCGCGCACCTGCGCCATCCGCTCGGCACCGGCGGCAAACCCGGCAAGTGTGTCGTCAAGGTCGCTCATCGGCACCGAAATGCGAACAGATGTCATTTGTGATCGTCCAATAGGTTTTTTCGTCGGCAAGTCCTCCCTATATGGCATGGATCAGCAAAATACATGAAGGGCCGCGTTGGATATCGTGAGTGAAGCAAGCCGCAGCATCGATTTGGGCAAGCAAAGACCAAAAGTCGCTGGATCGGGGCGCATCCCGGTTGATTGCGGCGCTTTACCGTTCCTAATCCAGCGTGACGGCACCTGGCTCTATCGCGGCAGCCCGATCGGGCGAAAATCCATGGTCTGCCTGTTCGCCAGCGTCCTCAAACGCGATGAGCATGGCAAATTCCGCCTCGAAACCCCCGCCGAACGCGGCGAAATCGAGGTCGAAGATGCACCTTTCATCGCGATCGGCCTTGATTGGACCGGCAGCGGGCGCACCCAACGTCTCAGTTTTTGCACCAATATCGATCTGATGGTCACCGCCGGGCCGGAACACCCGATTCGCATCGCCCATGATTTATTCAGCTGCCACCCCACCCCCTATTTGCATATCCGCAATGGCGATGGCCGCTACCCTATTGAGGCGCGGATCAACCGCTCCGTCTATTACGAACTGGTCGCCCTCGCCGAACCCGGTTTTTGCCGGGGCAAGCGCGTCATGGGCGTCTGGAGCGAGGGGGTCTTCTTCCCGCTCGGCGAAATTCCCAACACCGATAGCTAGAGCGCGTGTCCCTCATCCATCGTCCGGCGCCGGATGCCAATTTTCTGCGCCGCACCCTCACCAACCGACCCGCCCGCGCGCTTGAAGCGGGCATCGCGCGCCCCGCCGCCGTGCTCGTGGCGTTGGAGCCGGGGCAGGGGGTCTGGCTCACCCGCCGCGCGGCCCATCTCTCCAAACATGCCGGCCAAGTGGCCCTCCCCGGCGGCACCATCGATGCCTCAGATGGCTCGCCCGAAGCCGCCGCCATCCGCGAAGCGCAAGAAGAAATCGGCCTTGATCCCGCGCAAATCGAATTGCTTGGCCGCCTTGATGATTTTCCCACCGGCACCGGCTTTCGGATCACACCGATCACCGCAATCCTGCACGGCGCCCCCCATTTTGCGCCCGCCCCCGGCGAGGTCGATGCGATTTTCCGGCTCGATTTTTCCACTTTGCTCAGCGACCACCAGCCCGAATGGCGCCGCGCCACCTGGCACGGCGGCACCCGTGATTACCCAGTCTGGCCTCACCCGGATCACGTGATCTGGGGTGCCACCGCCTGGATTCTGCTCCGCCTTGCCAAAGCGCTGCGGGAGACCCCAGGCCTTTAGACCAATGGTCTAAGAGGTTGGCTGCCCGCTCGGCGCTGGCGTCGGCGCAGCGGCATCTTTATTGACCGGCAACAGCGTCATCGGCACCGTGATTGACGTCGGATAATCATAAGCCGCGCCATCCGCGACATCGACGCCGGTTCCAATCAAGCCGCCGAACAACAAATTACCAAACGCCATCCCTTTGGTGCTGGAGGCCACATTGATCAGCCCCGGCTGATACCCAGCCTTGGTGCAATCCACATGCAACGCCCCATAATCACGATGCACCGTCACTGTCCCAGGCGTTTTCACATAAAATGTCCCCTCACTATTCTTGAGTGAACATTGCACACCATCGACATCCTGCGCCGCACTGATTGTTTTCACTGACACGATTTGTTTGGTTCCATCGACAATCGATGCGCAACCGGCAAACGGTAAAATGGCCGCAAGCAAAACAACATTCCGCCAATTTTGACTGATCATGCAAATCCCACACGCAAATGATGATAACAACCTGCAACCATTGCAGATATGTTTCAGGTTACCTATCGGTAACGTATGGTGTCAATCAAAGCAACAATGACGTTTTCGTGATCGGCGCGAATTATCGGTTAGCGGTCTGCGTTGGCAAATCCGCCTGATTAACCATCGTCACGGTCACCACGTCCGGATATTTATACGCGCCACCGGTTCCCATATCGACGAGCGTGCCAACCATCAGCCCGGTAATCGGGTTAGCGAACGCAATAAACCGCGTATGCGAATTCACCGCCCCCGCATTCCCCAGATAGCCCTTTTTGGTGCATTCAATATTCATCGGCGAATTGCTCTGCCGCACCTCCACCACACCCGGCGTCCGCACGAACCAGCGCCCCCGATTATTGGTCAGCGTGCAAAACGCCCCGTCAACCGGTCGCCCCGCCCACGTCGTCTTCACCGTCATGCTCTGATTGACGCCGTCAACCATCGTGCCGCACCCCGCCAACGGCACCACCAGCGCCAACGCCGAGATCAAACCGAACCGCCAACCCGCCATACATGCCTCCATCACCGTGCGCTATCGTCCCGCGCTCTTGCTATCCATTGCAGAGGCTTAACCGTTCTTCAATCCCAAAATCACCTCCCCACCCCGATTTACCTAAAATCATTGCGCCTGTAGCCTGCGCACCATGACCATCCCCCGCCTCGACGATCCGGCTTTGACCCGCCTCTGGGTCGCCCTGCCCGAAGCGCGCATCGTCGGCGGCGCCGTCCGCGATCTGATCGTCGGCCACCCGATCACCGATATCGACCTTGCTGTGCCGCTCCCGCCCGCAACCGTGCAAACCCGCCTCACCGACGCCGCCATTCGCACCATCCCCACCGGCCTCGATCATGGCACCCTCACCGCCCTGATCGATGGGCGCGGCTTTGAAATCACCAGCCTGCGCCGTGACATCGCGACCGATGGCCGCCACGCCACCGTGGCCTTCACCGATGATTGGCAAACCGATGCCGCCCGCCGCGATTTCACCATCAACGCAATGTCGATGGACCGCTCCGGCCAAATCTATGATTATTTCGAGGGTCAGGCCGATCTCGCCGCCGGCCGCGTGCGCTTCGTCGGCGTCGCCGCCGCCCGGATCACCGAAGATTATCTGCGCATCCTGCGCTTTTTCCGCTTTTTCGCCCGCTACGCCCAATCCTCCCCCGATCCTGACGCCATCGCGGCAATCCAAACCCACCGCACCGGTCTCACCCGCCTCTCGCCGGAACGCATCTGGTCCGAACTCAAGCGCATCCTGCTCGCCCCCAACCCGCTCACCGCCCTCAGCCTGATGGCGCAAACCGGTATTTTGCCGCTGATCCTGCCGGGCGGCACCAATCTCCCCGCCGCCCGCATCGCCATCACCAACGGCCTTTCGCTCCCGCTCGCCCGCTTTGCCCTGCTCAATGCCGGCCCAATCGATGAAATCGCCGCCGCCCTGCGCCTGTCGGACGCCGAACGCACCAGCTTGCACCAGATTCAAGCCGCGCCGATCCTCCCCGCCGACGCGGATGATTTTGCGCTCCGCACCGCCCTCGCCACCCATGACCGCGCCGCCTTGCTGGTCAAATCCTATCTCGCGCCCCGTGCCGCGCCGGGGAGTGACAATCTGCGCGCACGCCTCAGCGCCATGCCCCAGCCCGAATTTCCCCTGCGCGGTGCTGATCTCATCGCGCTCGGCCTGCCCCCCGGCCCGGCCATCGGCGCGGCGCTCCACCAAGTCCGCCAAGACTGGCTCGCCACCGGTTGCACCGCGGACCGCCCCGCCTGCCTCGCCCGCCTCGCCGCAATTCTTGACCAAACCCGCCCGACCAAAGCATAACGATCCTATGGATAGGTATGGTTTTGCTCCGATCGCACGAACGAGATCAATATTGGTTTAGGTTGAATCGACAGATTCAACCTAAACCAATGAAATTGATCGGCAAACAAGGGCTAGAGCGTGATTGATGATAACCAATCACGCTCTAGCAGCCCGGCCGCCTAGCGCCCCGTTTTCTCTGCGGCCGGGTTTCTTCGCCTATTCCCTCCCACGATGCGCTCGCCGCACAACCGGATAACCCATCATGAACGACCAACCCGCCCCGCCGCGCGACTATCGCAGCACCGTGTTCCTGCCCAAAACCGAGTTCCCGATGCGCGGCGATCTGCCCACCCGCGAGCCCGAAACCCTCGCCCGCTGGCAAGCGCAAAACCTGTTCGCCCGCCTGCGCGCCGATGCCAAAGGCCGCCCGCCCTTCATCCTGCATGACGGCCCGCCCTACGCGAACGCCAATCTGCATATCGGTCACGCGCTGAACAAAATCCACAAAGACGTCATCAACCGCGCCCGCCAAATGGCCGGGTTCGACGCGAATTACGTCCCCGGCTGGGACTGCCACGGCCTGCCCATCGAATGGAAGGTCGAGGAGCAATATCGCAAAGCCGGCAAAAACAAAGACGACGTGCCGGTGCTCGATTTCCGCGCCGAATGCCGCGCCTACGCCGCCCATTGGCTCGCGATCCAGGCCGACGAATTCAAACGCTTGGGCATTGAGGGCGATTGGGCCAACCGCTACGCCACCATGGATTTTCGCTCCGAAGCCGCCATCGCCGCCGAAATCCACAAATTTGCGGCCAACGGCGCGCTTTATCGCGGCCTGCGCCCGGTCATGTGGAGCCCGGTGGAGAAGACCGCCCTCGCCGAAGCCGAAGTCGAATATCAAGACAAAAAAGACACCGCCATCTGGGTAAAATTCCCAATTTCATACAATGCGCTTGATGTTGCTTACCTCGATCAGCGTTTATTTCCAAACGGGCATCCCACAACCGAAATGCTCCGAGAAACTAGCATCCCGATCTGGACGACAACGCCGTGGACGATCCCTGGAAACCGGGCCATCGCGTACGGCCCTGAAATCATTTATCAATGGGTTGAAGTAAAAGAGGTAGAAAAAACCTCTTCAATTAGAATTGGGGAGAAATTTTTCGTCGCGAGCGCGCTGATGCATAAGTTCTTAGAGGATATGCATATATTGCGAGCGGACGTTTTGTTTACGTTTCGTCCAGCCGATGAGCTGTCAGGGATATTCTTGAGTGGGCTTTTCTGCCACCACCCGTTAATAAATTATGGTTACTCTGCCCGCATACGCCTTCTACCCGGTGATTTCGTCACCACCGAAGCGGGCACCGGCTTTGTCCACATGGCCCCCGCCCATGGCGAGGATGATTTCTTCCTCTGCCGCGAATACGGCATCGAAATCCCCGAAACCGTGCAGGATGATGGCACCTACGCGCCCGATGTGCCGCTTTTCGCCGGCGAGCACGTATACAAAGTCGCTAATCACGTCTGCGAAGAACTGGAAAAAGTCGGCGCCCTGCTTAAACGCGAGGAATTCCTCCACTCCTACCCGCATTCCTGGCGCTCAAAAGCCCCGCTGATCTATCTCGCCCGTCCCAACTGGTTCATCCGCATGGATGGCCCCGAGCATATCCGCGACCACGCGCTCAAAGCCCTCGATGCCACGCGCTTCGTGCCAGACCAAGGCCGCAACCGCATCCGCTCCATGGTCGAAACCCGGCCTGATTGGTGCATCTCGCGCCAGCGCGCCTGGGGCGTTCCGATCGCCATTTTCGTCAATAAATCCACCAAGCAAATCCTCAACGACCCCGAAATATTCGCCCGCACCCGCGCGCTGTTCGAAGCCGAAGGCGCGGATGCCTGGTATGCCCGCCCGCCATCGGATTTTCTCGGCAACGCCTACAACCCCGATGACTATGAACAAGTGTTCGACATTGTCGATGTCTGGTTCGAAAGCGGCTCAACCCACGCCTTCGTGCTCGAAGCGCGCGGCCTGCCCTGGCCGGCTGATCTCTATCTCGAAGGCTCAGATCAGCATCGCGGCTGGTTCCAGGCCTCACTGCTCGAAGCCATCGGCACAAGGGGCCAGGCCCCGTTCAAAGCCATCGTCACCGATGGCTTCGTGCTCGATGAACAAGGCCGCAAAATGTCCAAATCGCTGGGCAACGTCACCGCCCCGCAAGAAGTGATCGATGTCTATGGCGCGGATATTCTGCGCCTCTGGGTGATGAACGCGGACATCCATAATGATCTGCGCATCGGCAAAGACATCCTCAAACAACAGGCCGATCTTTATCGCCGGATTCGCAACACGCTCCGCTGGCTGCTCGGCGCGCTCGATGGCTTCACACCCGCTGAAGCCCTCGCGCCCGATCATCTGCCGGAGCTGGAACGCTATATCCTGCACAAACTCGCGACACTCGATGCGATGATCCGCACCGCCGTCGAGACCCATGATTGGACCGGCGTGTACCCAGCGATCCACCAATTCTGCAATAACGATCTCTCGGCCTTCTATTTCGATATTCGCAAAGACGCCCTCTATTGCGACGTGATGCTCAATGCGGCGGGCCAGCAAACCAAACAGAGCCAAACCCGCAGCGCCTGCCGCACCGTGCTCGATATCACGCTCCGCTGCCTTTGCACCTGGCTCGCCCCGGTGCTGCCCTTCACCGCCGATGAAGCGTGGCGGGCGCATTTTGGCCCGGATCGCTCGGTCCATCTCGAACAATTCCCTGATGGTCTCGCCGTCGAGCTCAATCCGGCACTCGATCAGCGCTGGAGCCAGATTCGCGACACGCGCAGCGCCATCACCGTCAAAATCGAACAAATGCGCGCCCAAAAAACGATTGGTTCTTCTCTGCAAGCTGTCGCATTGATACCCAACGACGTGTCGGCTTGGCTGGACGCCGCAAGCTGGGCCGAACTCTGCATCACCTCCAGCGCCACACTCGGTCAAAACGCGGCGGGTGCCGCGATCGCCACCGGCGCAAAATGCGCCCGCTGCTGGCGCGTACTGCCGGATGTCGGCACCCAGCCGGACCATCCCACTTTGTGCCGGCGCTGCTGCGAGTATGTCGCATGACCGCTGCCGCCCAAAACCGGCTCCTCGGCCTGCTCATGGCCCTGGTGGTGCTCGCCGCCGATCAAGCCTCGAAATATTGGATTCTCTACGGGCTGGATCTGCCGGCAAAACATGTCGTGACCATCCTGCCGATCCTGAATTTCGCGATGGTCTGGAATCACGGCGTCACGTTCGGCCTGCTCAGCGGGGCCAATGCCAGCACCCTGCTGATCCTGATCGCCATCGCCGCCGTGGCCTTTCTCGCCGTCTGGCTCTGGCGCGCCCCACACCGAACCACCAGCCTTGCCCTCGGCGCCATCATTGGCGGCGCGCTCGGCAACGTCATTTCGCGCCTGTATTACGGTGCCGTGGTCGATTTCCTGGAATTTCATCTTGGCCGCTATGAATGGTATGTTTTCAACATTGCCGATGCCTGCATCGTCTGCGGCGTGATGACCCTGATCGCCGAGAATCTGCTCCGCAAAGACCCGAAATCCACCACCTGATCGCCCAACTTTGCCCCACCATGCGGTTTGACCAGCGCCACGCCCTTGCCGCCGGATCAGCCGGGCGATATGAACGCGCCATGAAGCGCAACTCCGCGATCCCGACCGCCACCCTGCTCGCCACTTTGTTCGTCCCCCTGGCCCTCGCCGGGTGCAGCGGCGCGTCCAAAACCTTTGGCCTGAGCCTCACGCCGCCAAACGCGTTCGATGTGGCCACCGAAGCCCCGCTCTCCATGCCGCCCGAGCTGGCCACGCTGCCCCGGCCCAATCCCGGCGCGCCCCGGCCACAGCAAATCTCGTCGTCCCAACAGGCCGAAGCGCTGCTCGCCCCCTCCAGCGTCACCAGCGCCTCCAGCGCCGCTATGGGCCCCGGCCAATCGTCGCTCCTCGCGCAAGCCGGCCCCACCCCGCCGCCTGACATCCGCGCCATCGTCAATCGCGAAGCCGGTGAAACCAGCAAATCGCCAGGGTTCGTCGCCCGGATCATGAATTTTGGCGCTGCTCCCTCAACCACACCAACATTGGTTAATGCCGCCGCCGAGCAGCGCCGCCTGCAAGAAAACGCCGCCCTCGGCGCCCCCGTCACGCAAGGCGCCACCCCGCAAACCACCGAAGCCAAGCCCGGTTTGCTCGGTCGGATCATGAATTTCTTCTAGACCGCATAGCTGCCCTCGCCACCCTTTTGCTTGATCTTGCGGCCAGCCGAGTCATATCGGGCAAATGCCGCACCGCAACATCGCTCACCCAGGCTCCGGCCTCTCCGCCGCGCTGACCCTGCTATTCGCCGTCGCAACCGGGGCGATGGTCGGCACACTCTATTACGCCCAGCCCCTGCTCGGCCCGATTGCGCGGGGCCTGCATATGGAACCGCGCTTGGCCGGGCTGCTGGTCACCGTCACCCAGCTTGGCTACGTGCTCGGCCTGCTGTTCATCATCCCGCTCGGGGACCGATTGGAAAATCGTCGGCTCGTTCTCGGCTTGCTCATCGCCGTCACCGCCGCGTTGGCCCTCACCGCACTGGCACAAAATGCGGTCTGGTTCCTCGTCGCCGCCATCCTGGTCGGCATCGCCTCATGCGCCGTGCAAATCCTGGTCCCCATGGCCGCCAGCCTCGCCACGCCGGCGCGGCGGGGTGAAGTCGTCGGCAATGTCATGGCCGGTCTCCTCCTTGGCATCCTGCTCGCCCGCCCCGCCGCCAGCGTCATCGCCTATATCGCCGGCTGGCGCGCCGTCTTTGCCATCGCCGCCGCCTTAATGGCGGCCCTGCTGCTCTTGCTGCTGCGCTTCCTGCCGCGAATCCAACCCACCGGCACCATGCCCTATCCCGCCTTGATCGGCTCGATGCTGCGCCTCTACGCGACCGAGCCGGTCTTGCGCCGCCGCGCGCTCTATCAATGCGCCGCTTTCGGCACATTCAGCCTGTTCTGGACTGCGGTTCCCTTGCTGCTCGCGCATGATTTTCATCTCAATCAGCTCGGCATCGCGCTGTTCGCCCTGGTCGGCGCGGCAGGGGCCGCCTCAGCGCCCATCGCTGGTCGCCTCGCGGATCGCGGCCATAGTCAAATCGGCACTGCCGCGTCCCTGGGTTCGATCATCATCGCCTTCGCGCTCTCGGCCCTCGCCGTTGCCCTGCAAAACCTCATCCTGCTCGCCGCTGCGGGCATCCTGCTCGATATCGGCGTGCAAGCGAATAACGTGCTTGGCCAACGCGCCATCTATTCGCTCGCCCCCACGCTGCGCGCGCGCCTCAACGGCGCTTACATGGCCGCTTTTTTCGTGGGCGGTGCCGCAGGCTCAGCACTCGGTAGTCAGCTTCTGCTCGATCACGGTTGGGCGGGCATTGCCCTGGCCGGGATGATCGCACCCTCCTGCGCGCTGACCTACCTCACCATTCACCTCATTCAGGCGCGGGTGCCACGCCAGCAGCCCGGATAAACGCCGCACTCTCATCCAGCGTGTGCCGCGCCTCCGGCAAAACCCCCTGCAGCAACGGCCAGACATGCGCAACCACCGGCCAAATTCGCAATAAACTCACGCCCCCCGCCGCGCGGATTTTCGCATCCAACCGCGTGCTGTCATCGCGCAACACTTCGCGCTCGCCCACATGGGTCAAGATCGGCGGCAAGCCCGCCAAATCCCCCCATAACGGCGACGCCAACGGATCATGGGCATCCGCCCCCGCCAAATACATCGCCGCCCCATCGCCAATTTTGCTGCCATCGAGCATCGGGTCGCGGTCCTTATTCTCCACCGCACTCGCTCCGCTGCCCAGCAAATCCACCCAAGGCGAAAACAGCACCACCCGCGCGGGCAACGCCACGCCCTCCGCTTTCGCCTTCAGCAGCACCGCCATCGCTAGGCCGCCGCCCGCCGAATCGCCCCCAATCGCGAGCCGCTCCGGCGCCACGCCCTGCGCCAGCAACCCGCGATACGAAGCCAACCCATCCTCCACCGCCGCCGGAAACGGGTGCTCCGGCGCCAGCCGATAATCGGCAGCAAACACCCGCACCCCCCGCTTCGCATACCCCCCGGTAATCGGTCGATGGGTGCGCGGCGAACAGGCTATATACGCGCCACCATGCAAATAAAGCAGCGTCATCGCCGGCATCGCCCCATCCGCCGGCTCGGCCCACTCACCGGGCACACCGCCAATCACCGCCTCGGTAAACCGCACCCCGCGCGGCACCGGCAATTTCGCGCCAAAAGCCTTGCGAATATCCTGCGCCGTGCCGGCCTTCACCAGCTTGCGCTTCACCTGCAACCGCATCAGTGGATTGATCAAATGCGCCTGGATACTGGCCATAACGGTTCCTTTATCGGGTTGCAGCCGGAGTTTTCACCAGATTGGCCATCTTGCCAAGCCGACGGTTAATCAACGACCAATAGCGCACCGGCAGCACGCGCTGGATCACATCAATCGCCTGCGCATCCGGCCCAATCAACAAACGCGGACGATCCCGCAAAATCGCCTCCACAATCCGCCGCGCCGCGACCTCCGGCGGCGTCACCAGCGCCACCTCGAACGCCTTAATCCCGGTTTGCGCCGCAATCGGGTCCACCCCGGCGGTCACCCGCGCCCGCCGCGCAATATTGGTGCGAATCCCACCCGGATGCACCACCGTCACCCCTACCTTGGTGTCGGATAATTCATGGCGTAACGACTCGGCAAAGCCCCGGATCGCGAATTTCGATGCGCAATAAGCCGTCTGTCCCGCCGGCGCGATAATCCCAAACACCGACGAGATAAACACAATCCGCGCCTGCGGTGCCGCCAATAAATCCGCCAGCATCGCCCGCGTCAGCCGCACCCCGGCCTCGAAATTAATCCGCATCAGCCAGTCAAACGCCTCCGCCTCGGTCTGATCGAACCGCCCGACCAACGCCACACCCGCATTATTAATCAACAGGTTCGCCGCCCGCCCATGCGCCGCCTTCACGGCATCGGGCAGGGCAGGGATCGCCGCCCCATCCGCCAAATCCACCTCATGGGTCGAAACCTTAACCCCAAACAGCCGCAGCTCATCCGCCAACGCAGCCAGCCCCGCCGCATCGCGATCCACCAGCGCCAAATCTGCCCCCTGCACCGCCAGCAACCGCGCCGTCGCTGCGCCAATCCCGCTCGCCGCACCGGTCAGCAGCCCCAATTGTTGACAAACCTGCATGGTCTCGCTCACTCCCTATTTCTCTCCCGCCCCGTCGGCGCCGCGAAAGAATATTGACAGTAATGACAATCATTACCCGCCTCACGCAAGAGACCATCAACCGCATCGCCGCCGGCGAGGTGATCGAGCGCCCGGCAGCAGCGGTCAAAGAATTGGTCGAAAACGCGCTGGATGCGGGCGCCACCCGCATCGAAATCGCCATCGAAGGCGGCGGCATCGCCCGGATCACCGTCATTGATAATGGGTCCGGCATCGCCGCAGCACAACTCGCCCTCGCCATTGAGCGTCACGCCACCTCGAAACTGAACGATGATACGCTGATCCACATCACCACGCTCGGCTTTCGCGGCGAAGCCCTGCCCTCCATCGGCGCCGCCGCCCGCCTCACCCTCACCTCACGCCCCACCGGCCAAGACAGCGCCGCCCGGATCACCGTCGAAGGCGGCGTGATCAGCCCCATCACCCGCGTCGCCGCCCCCATCGGCACCTGCGCTGATGTCACCGACCTGTTCTTCGCCACCCCCGCCCGCCGCAAATTCCTCCGCTCCACCGGCGCTGAAACCGCCGCCTGCAGCGACATCGTGCGCGATCTGGCCCTCGCCGCCCCCGCAATCGGCTTCGCCCTGCGCATCGATGGCAAAACCCAGTTCGACCTGCCGCCCCAAGATCGCCGTGCGCGCCTCGCCGCCCTGATCGGCCATGATGATGCCGCCCAACTGATCCCCATCGATACCGGCGATGCCCCGCTCGCCATCACCGGCTTCATCAGCCCCGCCAGCCTGACCCGCGCCGCCGCCCGCCATAACCACCTCACCGTCAATGGCCGCCCAGTGCGCGATCCTATGCTGCGCATGGCGGTGCGCCTCGCCTATCGCGAAGTGATCCCCCCAGGCCGCTTCCCGATCACCGCCCTCTGGCTCAGCCTGCCGCACGACCAGCTCGATGTGAACGTGCATCCCGCCAAATCCGAACTGCGCTTCGCCGCCGCCGATGCCGTGCGTAGCGCGCTGATCCGCACCATCCGTGCGGGCCTCGCCAGCCCCGCCACCCGCCAAGCCGCCCCGTCGCTGCGCTATTATCCCCCCGCCCAACCATCCATGGCGCTGCAACGCGGCTTCGCCGAACGCGAAATCGCCACCGGGTTTGACCTACCCGCCCCCGCCCTGCGGCCGATCAGCGCAGCCCCCGATACCAATAGCTACCCGCTGGGCGCGCCCATCGCCCAAATTTTCGATACCTACATCCTCGCCCTCGCCGCGGATGACACGCTGATCCTGGTCGATCAGCACGCCGCCCATGAACGCCTCACCGAAGAACGGCTGCGCGGCGAGCGCGATCAAACAGGCATCACCCGCCACGCCCTGCTCGCCCCGGTGCCGGTCGATCTTCCCGCCCCGGACATCGATCTGCTGCTCACCGCCGCCGCTGACCTTGCTGAACTCGGCCTCGAACTCGAAAGCTTCGGCCCCGGCGCCGTGCTGGTCCGCGCCATCCCCGCCGCCCTCGACCGCGCCGATCCCGCCGCCCTGGTCCGTGACATCGCCGATAGCCTAGCCGAGCACGGCAGCGCCGTCGCCCTCACCGCAAGGCTCGATGCGGTCTTGATCCGCATGGCCTGCCACCGCTCGATTCGCGCCGGCCGCCGCCTCACGATCGAAGAAATGTCCGCCCTGCTGCGCGCCATGGAGGCCACCCCGCGCGCCCAAACCTGCCCGCATGGCCGCCCCACCGTGCTGCGCCTGAGCCGTGACGCGCTGGAACGCATGTTCGGTCGCGCAGGCCTCTAACTACGCATCTAACCACACCCCGCGCTTGCGCCGGGCCGCGCACAATGTCAGTAAACCCCATGCGCGATACCCAGCCGACCCGCCCGCTCCTCTACACCAATGCCGAGCTTGATCGCGCCGGTCACCATCGCGAAGACCCTGATTGGATCGCCGCCGCCCGCGCGAACCCAACCACCTATTGGATCGCCTATTGGCGCGGCCAATTCCTGATCGAGGGCGATGCCAGCGCCGCCCGCGCCGTGCTCAATGCCGCACCTTCCCTGTCCGCGCCGTTCGTTTTTCTAGGCCTCTGGCATGACCAGCCCGTGTTCGCCGCCGATCTGTCGCCACATCCCGACCCGCTTGCCGCCTTGGCCCACCCGCACGGGCATTTCGCTGAGCTTCGCGCCATCGCGGGCGGCCTGCCCGCCCCCGAAGCCGGCTTGCTCGCCACCGCCCGTGGCCTGCTCTGGTGGCAATCGCGCCATCAATTTTGCGGCGTCTGCGGCGGCGCCTGCACGCCCGAACGCGCCGGCCACGTGATGCGCTGCACCGCCTGCGCCACCGAACATTTCCCCCGCACCGACCCCGCCGTGATCATGCTGGTCTATCGCGAAGACCGCCTGCTGCTTGGCCAATCCCACAAATTCCCGGTCGATCGCAATTTCTTCTCCACCCTCGCCGGCTTCGTCGAGCCGGGCGAAAGCTTAGAGGCAACCGTCCGGCGCGAGGTTTTCGAAGAAGTCGGCGTCCATGTCGGCCATGTCAGCTACGAGGCCAGCCAACCCTGGCCGTTCCCCGCCTCGCTGATGCTCGGTTTCCGCGCCGAAGCCCTCACCGATAAAATCACCCTCGATACCCATGAAATGCGCGCCGCCCGCTGGTTCACCCCGGCCGACATCGCCAATCGCCACGCGCTCGGATTCAATCTCCCGCCGCGCGACTCCATCGCGCGGCGTTTGATCGAGAATTTTCTCGCAACCCTCTAAAATTTACGCGCCCGGCTTCGCGCTCAACCCCGCCGCCTCAATCCCGGCAATGGCGCAAATCTCATCATTGTCGGAATTATCACCAGAAATTCCAACCGCACCCATCACCCCATCCGCGCCCAACACCAACACCCCGCCCGGCACCGGCACCATCCGCCCCTGCGTCGCAGCAGCAAACCCGGTCAAAAACCCTTGCCCCCCGGCATTCCACCGATCAAACAACGCCCGCGAACCCGCACCAACGCCCAGCGCGCCCCAAGCCTTCCCGGTCGCAATCTCAATCCGCGCAATCCCGGAATGATCTTCCCGCGCACTCGCCACCACATGCCCACCGGCATCCAGCACCACCACGGTCAACGGCGCCAGCTTCAACGCCCGCCCCTTCGCCCGCGCCGCCGCAATGATCTGCTCGGCCTGCTCCAATTTCAACATAGTTTCGCTCCTTAAGGTTATCAGCGCCGCACGGGTTACCCTGCTTTGCGCCGTTTGCGAACAGCAACCCGCTCACTGATGCGCACGCTCAGCAACGGCGCCAAAAACCGCGCGGTATGCGAACGCGCAGCCCCCGCCACCTGCTCAGGCGTTCCCTCCGCCACAATCTCGCCGCCCCCATCGCCGCCCTCAGGCCCCAAATCAATCACCCAATCAGCGGTCTTGATCACTTCCAGATTATGCTCAATCACAATCACACTATTGCCAGCATCCACCAGCGCATGCAAAACTTCTAGCAATTTCCGAACATCTTCGAAATGCAGCCCGGTCGTCGGCTCGTCCAAAATATATAAGGTCCGCCCCGTCGCCCGCCGCGCCAATTCCTTCGCGAGCTTAATCCGCTGCGCCTCGCCGCCCGATAAAGTCGTCGCCGATTGCCCCAGCTTGATATAGCCCAGCCCCACCTCCATCAATAACCGCAGCCGGTCGCGAATGCGCGGCTGGGCCGAAAAATACCCCATCGCCGTCTCGACATTCATATCCAGCACATCCGCAATCGACTGATCGCGAAACTTGATCTCCAACGTCTCCCGATTATAGCGCCGTCCCTTGCACGTATCGCAGGTCACAAACACGTCGGGCAGAAAATGCATCTCAATCTTAATCAGCCCGTCGCCCTGGCACGCCTCGCACCGCCCGCCCTTCACATTGAACGAAAACCGCCCGGATTTATAACCGCGCGCCCGGCTTTCCGGCAGTTCGGCAAACCAATCGCGGATCGGGGCAAACAAATCCGTATAGGTCGCCGGGTTCGAACGCGGCGTGCGCCCAATCGGCGATTGATCAATCTCGATAATCTTATCAAGCTGCTCCAACCCCTCGATCCGATCATAGGGTGCCGGCACCTGCCCCGATCCCATCAACCGGCGCGACACCGCCTTATACAGCGTGTCAATCACCAAGGTCGATTTCCCACCGCCCGACACGCCGGTGATCGCGGTAAACACCCCCAGCGGAAACCCCGCAGTCACCGCCTTCAAATTATTGCCCCGCGCGCCAACCAGCGTCAGCATCCGGGCCGGGTCCACCGCGCGCCGCCGTGCTGGGATCGGCACCACCCGGCGGCCCGAGAGAAAATCCCCGGTCAGCGATTGCGGGTTCGCCGCCACCTGATCCGGCGTCCCCTCGGCAATCACCTGCCCGCCATGCACCCCGGCCAGCGGCCCCATATCAATCACATGATCCGCGCTGCGAATCGCATCCTCATCATGTTCAACCACCAGCACCGTATTGCCCAAATCGCGCAACCGGCGCAGCGTCCCTAATAACCGCTCGTTATCACGCTGATGCAGCCCGATCGATGGCTCATCCAGCACATACAACACCCCGGTCAGCCCCGACCCAATCTGGCTCGCCAAGCGAATGCGCTGGCTCTCCCCGCCGGAGAGCGTCGCCGAGCCACGCGCCAGCGTCAGATAATCCAAGCCCACATCCACCAAAAACTGCAACCGCTCATTAATCTCGCGCAAAATCCGCCGGGCAATATCCCGGCGCTGCGGCGTCAGCGTGTCATCCACCGTGGCAAACCAATCCCGCGCTGCGCGGATCGAGAGGAACGACGCATCCGCAATGCTCGATCCGGCAATTTTCACCGCCAACGCCTCAGGCCGCAGCCGCGCCCCCTGGCAACGCTGGCAAGGCTGATCGGCCTGATAGCGCGATAATTCCTCGCGCACCCACACACTATCAGTCTCGCGCAACCGGCGCGCCAAATTCGCAACCACCCCCTCGAATGGCTTCTTCACCGCATAAGCGCGCACACCATCCTTGTAAGAAAATTCAATCTCCGCCAGCCCCGCGCCATATAAAATCGCCTGGCGCACCGCATCGGGCAACGCTTCCCACGGCGTTGACGTTTTGACCTTGAAATGTTTGGCAATCGCCGCCAGCGTCTGGTCATAATACGGCGATTGCGCATTGGCCCAGGGCGCCACCGCCCCTTCGGCGAGCGATTTGGTGTCATCCGGCACAATCAACGCCGGATCAAACACCGTCTCGGTCCCTAACCCATCGCAAACCGGGCACGCCCCGTGCGGCGAGTTGAAACTGAACAAGCGCGGCTCAATCTCCTCAATGCTAAATCCCGAAACCGGGCAGGCAAATCGCGCCGAAAACACCGTCCGCTCCTCGGCATGATCCGCGTTCTCCGCATAAACAATCCCATCGGACAATCCGAGCGCCGTCTCAAACGAATCCGCCAGCCGCTGCTCAGTGCCCGCCCGCACCACCACCCGGTCCACCACCGCCTCAATCTCGTGCTTGATCTTTTTGTTCAGCGCCGGCACCGCGCCAATTTCAAATAACTTGCCGTCAATTTTCACCCGGGTAAAACCGCGCCGCTGCAATTCGGCCAGTTCCTTGCGATATTCCCCCTTACGGTCGCGCACCACCGGCGCCAGCAACAACAGCCGCGTGCCCTCCGGTATCGCCATCACCCGGTCCACCATCTGGCTCACCGTCTGCGCCTCAATCGGCAGCCCCGTCGCCGGCGAATACGGTACCCCCGCCCGCGCCCACAGCAAGCGCATATAATCATGAATTTCCGTCACCGTGCCCACTGTCGAGCGCGGATTTTTCGAGGTGGTCTTCTGCTCAATCGAGATGGCCGGTGACAACCCCTCAATCGAGTCGACATCCGGCTTGCCCATCAATTCCAAAAATTGCCGCGCATAGGCCGACAGGCTCTCCACATAGCGCCGCTGCCCCTCGGCATAAATCGTATCAAACGCCAGCGATGATTTCCCCGAGCCAGACAGGCCGGTAATCACCGTCAACTGATCGCGCGGAATCCGCACGTCGATATTTTGCAAATTATGTTCGCGCGCGCCGCGCACCACAATATAGCCGGTCCCCGCCATGATCATCGCCTAATTGGTGAAGCATCGGATATGGCGTCAAACCGGGGCGCTGGAAAGGGGGGCCATAATAGGCTATTCTTCGCTCCTCGATCGCACAACCTTAGGGGGAATTCATGGCTGGCAGCGTCAATAAAGTAATCTTGGTGGGCAATCTCGGCAAAGACCCCGAGATTCGCAACACCCAAGCCGGCATGAAAATCGTCAATCTCGCCCTCGCCACCTCAGAAAGCTGGAACGATAAAACCAGCGGCGAACGCCAAGAGCGCACCGAATGGCACCGCATCGTCATCATGAATGACCGCCTGGCCGATGTCGCTGAAAAATACCTGAAAAAAGGCTCAAAAATCTATCTCGAAGGCAAATTGCAAACCCGCAAATGGACCGATCAATCCGGTCAAGAAAAATACACCACCGAAATCATGCTCGGGCGCATCGGCGCTGAACTCGTGCTCCTCGATCGCCCCACAGGTGCCAACGCCGGTGCCAGCGCCAGCAGCTACGGTTCCAGCAGCTACGCCGAACCCACCCCAGCCCCCGCCCGCAGCCAAGCCGGCGGCAGTTGGGACGCCAGCCGCACCAGCCACGCCGATATGGATGACGACATCCCCTTCTAATTTTTCGCTCCGCCCCACCCCGCGACAGCGAAGCCGAGCGGGGAGGGGAGGGCACAAAACCACTCTCTAATTTTCCCCTTTCGCACCCCCCTGCTCCTATGCCATGTTAGCGAAATGGAGCAGGTCACTAACCCCCTCGCACAGAGTCTCGCCGACCGCTTCACCGCGATCGCGCACATGCTCCGCAAAACCCTCGGCGCCCCCGACTACGCCCGCTTTAATCTTTCGCTCAAGTGGGCCGTCTGGCACCGTATTTCCGCTCTTTCGCTCCGTTTTCGCGCCCTCGCCTGCAATCCCCGACCCATCCGCGAACGGAAACCCCAGCCCAAAGTTCAAACCGCGCCCGAATCAGCAGAAGCACCAGCACCAACCCCTCCAACTGGCGCGAAAAAAAGCAAACTGCCGGCGCAAAAGGGCTGGCTGCTGCAAACATTCCCTGGCCACCACATCCCCTACGTCCGCGGTCACCTGATCCGCTTCCTCGAAGACCCCGAATTGTCGCTCCTCCACGCCGCAAATCCCCGCATCGGTCGCGTGCTGCGCCCCATGTGCCACATGCTGGCGATCCCGCTCCCCGCTTACCTCAAATTACCGCGCAAGCCCCGCAAACCGGAGCAAAAACCGGCGCGCAAACCAGCGCGCAAACCAGCGCGGCGGAGCAAAAAACCAGAGCCAACATTTTACGACTACATGCTGGCAAAATACCCTCCCGCTCCGCCACGCCCCACGCTGCCCGGCCACATCTACGCACCCCCCGCCCGCGCAAAAATCAACTTCGAGCGTTAGGCGCATAATTGCGCGCTAATTGTTACGAGAGCAAAATGAAAATTAAGCGGCGGGCACCCAGAGCACATCGTCGCGCCCGTCATGATTGAGCACGCGGGCCAGCACGAACAGCAGATCGGATAATCGGTTCAAATACGGGATCAGCAAGGGCGAAATCGGCTCCAGCGCGCTCAACGCCACCAACTCGCGCTCCGCCCGCCGCACCGACGTTCGCGCCAAATGCGCCCGACACGCCGCCTCAGTCCCACCAGGCAAGACAAAGCTCATTAATGGTTGCAATCGATGGTTGTATATTACGAGATTTTCATCTAAATACGCCGCGTACCGTTCATCAATCTGGGGTCCGCTGCGCCGTTCGCCCGGCGTCGCTAAATCAGCCCCCAAATCAAATAAATGATTCTGCACCCGCCCCAGCACATCGCTAATCGCCGCGTGATCCGCGCAAGCCGCCCGCAGCAACCCAATCGCGCTATTGGCCTCATCCAACGCGCCAAAGACCTGAATCCGCGCGTGATCCTTGCGCACCCGCGCCCCATTGGCAAGCGATGTTTCCCCGCCATCGCCGCCGCGCGTCGCAATCCGATCCAATTTTACCATATAAGCTCCTGTTTCGGTCCGCTCACCTGAGCAACACCCCTTCGCGCTTCGCCTTACCATCTGGCTCGACATGAATAGTAATCACGACGCCCGGCATTTCCAGCTTCAGCGCCGCCTCAATCCGATCACAAATCTCATGCGCCGCCGCAACACTCATCGTCCCCGGCACCACCAAATGAAATTCCAAAAACCGCGACGTCCCGGCCTCGCGCATCCGCAAATCATGCGCCTCAATCGCCCCGGCTCCATGCGCGCGCAGCAAAGCCTGCACCCTCGCCGTCACCTGCGGCGAGGGGGCGCGGTCGAGCAAGGTGCTCATCGAGCGAAACACCGTCCGCACCCCAATCACCGAAATCTGCACCGCCACCAACGCCGCAATAATCGGGTCGAAAATCGGCAAATTAAACAAAATCGCCGCCCCCAACCCCACCAGCACCCCCAGCGTCGTCACCGCATCGGCAACCAAATGCGCCGCATCCGCCGCAATCGCCGGATGCCGCCGCGCCGCACCCGATTGGTGCAAAAACAGCGCATAGAGCGCATTCAGCGCACCACCCATCCCATTCAAACTCAGCGCCAGCACCGCATGGCGCGGCAACGCCGGATGGCTAATCTCCGAGAACACACGCTGAAAAATCAGTACGGCGGCCACAATAATCATGCCACCCTCAGCCACGGCGCTAAATAATTCCGCCTTGGCATGGCCATAAGGATGCTCGCGATCCGCAGGCTTCGCCGCCGTGCGCAACGCATAAGCCAGCAAAATTGCCGCCGCCACATTCACCAGCGACTCCAACGCATCCGAATAGAGCGCCGTGCTCAAGCTGATATGCCAAGCCAGCAATTTCATCGCAAACACCACAAACCCTAGGGCAATACTCCCAAGAGCCAGGCGAAACGGGGTCAGGGTGCGCATCATCTCCACGCACCCTGATACCAAGAAGCCGCCCGCGATTATAGCCTGCGCTTACAGCCCAAACCGCCCGCGCAGCCCAAACAGAAAATTCTGCCCCGGAATCTGCAACCCATTCACCGGCTCAAACCGTGAATTGGTCAAATTGCGCCCATTGGCGAACAAAGTGATCGCCCGATTAATCCGGTAACTCACGGTCAAATCGGCAATCGTGCCCGCCTTCGCCAGCCCAATGCCGGACGGATAGCCGTTATTCGCATAAAGATAATCCGAAAACCGCCCAACATACCGCACCACCGGCTCAATCGTCAGGCGTGGCAGCGGTCGAACATCCAACACCAGCGATCCGGCATTTTCCGGCCGGCGCAAGAGTTCCGTCCCCGCCGCCGGATCGCGGGCAATCGTGCGAGTATAATTCAAATGCGCCGTCAGCCACGGGGCGGGCCGCAAATCCAGCGTCGCTTCCACCCCATGGATCTGCGCCTGGGCAATATTCTGCTCGGTCGAATTGCCATTGGCCAAATAGGCAAACTCGATCAAATCCTTGATGTCATCATGAAAATAATTTGCCCCCAGCGTCACCGCCCGTGCGTGTCCCCCTAGTGTCAAATCGGTGGTAAATCCCGCCTGATAACCAATGCTGCGCTCAGGATGCAGTGCGGGATTTCCCTGATAGCCGTAACTATCCACCCCGTATAAATCATAGAGCGAGGGTGCCAGAAACCCGCTGCCAATCGAAGCGCGAAACCGTGTTGCCAACATCGGCACGGCCAGCACCGCCCCTGCCCGCTCGGTGAGCACATTGCCATAGCCACTCACCGCGTCATCGCGCACGGCCCCTTGCAGCGACACATCCCGCGCAATCACCGTCTGCACCCCCACATGGCCGGAGGTGGTCGTCTGCGCGGCATTCACCGTCGATAGATAAGGCGAGCCAAAGAAACTCTCATTCAAATCCTGATAGGCGGTATCGCGTTTGCGCACGATTCCAAACACCACGTCACTCGCACGGAACGCTCCTGCATCCGGCAAATGCACAATATTATTGAACTGGATCGTGGTGCGATCGCCGCGATAGGCACTATTCCCCGCAAACCCGTTCGGATCGAGCGGATCAAGCAAGGTCAGATAGCGCCGATCATCCTGGCTATGCGCTACCACCAGCGAGGTCACCCAATGGCGCGTGAACAAATGCGACTTGATCCCAAACCGGATAAACAGGTTCGAATCATAGCTATTCTCATACGGATCATCGAAAATCGGATAGCCCAAATCCGGATAGATCGTCCCGTCCTGGCGTGCGCGCACAATCAATGAAATCCGCGTACCCGCCACCGGGCGATAGCCGAGATTGACCGAGGCTAATTTATACCGAAACGGATCACGATGCCCCGCATAAACACTCAGTCTGCGTGCGGTCGCATCAAACCCCGCCTGCTCAATGGTCGAGAGCGTCAACGCATAATCAAAGCGCCCGGTCGCGCCCGATAAGGTGGCGCTCGCCTCGCCCTGGCCGGGAAACCCGCCACCCACCGTGTAATCGATATGCGCTTTGCCGTGGCCGCGCTTGCTGATTAAGTTAATCACCCCGCCAATCGCGCTCGAGCCATAGAGGCTCGACATCGGCCCACGCACCACTTCAATCCGCGCCAAATCGCCAATGCCGGCATTGCCGAAATTGAAAGCACCATTCGCCACCGAGGGGTCATTCACCGGCACCCCATCGCGCAGCACCAACACATCTTCCGAATTCGCCCCCTGCACAAACACCGAAGCCTGATTACCCGGCCCGCCCGAGGGCACCACCATCAATCCCGGCACCGTCTGCAGCGCCTGGGTCAAAGTGGTAATCCCGCGCCGTGCCATTTGCGCCGCCGTAATAATCGTCACATCCGCTGGCGTGTCGCGCACTGGCGTCGGCACATAGGAAGCCGTGACGCTCTGCACCCGCACCGAGTATGATGTCGCGGCGGGCGCGGACACGGTTTGGGCTTGTGCCATAACTGTAAATACAGTAATACTAACAAATGACCACCCCATCACCCGAGGCGATAACATTTTACGCGAGAGAAAAAACATCGATACGCTCCGCATCCATGCGCCCAACCATGGCAGGGCGCATCACCCACAGGACGACCGATGACATTGGGACTTTACCCTTCGCATCTGGTGCACCCCGCCCAGATCCGCGCCGTTGGTCTCGATGAGGGCCGGTCTCCTGGCTCATGGGTCATCGGCCTCTCCCGCCTTCTCACCGGTTCAAAACCAAACCGGCAATGGCCTTCAGGGAGCGCCTTACCATTCACAGTTGCGGGGGCAGCCACAGCTTCGCCGCGTTAACGGCGTTCTGTATTCCCGTTTCAACCCTTGCGGGTCACCTTCATCTGCGTCTCCGTTAACCCTTTCTCCACCTCCGGTGCAAGAGGCAGCCAAACCCGGCATTTGGTGCCAACATGTTCCACGCTTTCAATCATAAACCGCCCCCGGTGGCGCGATACCGCGTGTTTTACAATGGCAAGCCCAAGCCCGGTCCCGCCCACCGTGCGGCTACGCCCTTTATCCACCCGATAAAACCGCTCAGTGAGCCGTGGAATATGGTCGCGGGCAATTCCCGGTCCGTCATCGATCACATCGATCAAAATGCCCGGCAACGGCAATTGTTCGGTCGGCGTCAGTGTGGTCTGTATCGTCACCGTCCCACCGCGCTTGCCATATTTGATGGCGTTATCCAGCAGATTGGTGAAAACCTGGGTCAATTGCCCGGCATCGGCGCGCAAATCGGGCAGCCCATCGAGCAAGCTCAGCTCCAGCCTAGTTTCTTGCTGGTCGAGCAAGGGAGCCATAAAGCCCGCCACCTCCTGCAATACCTGCACAATCGACACAAGCTGCTCAGGCGGCTGATGTTCCATCATTTCAATCCGCGACAGGCTGAGCAAATCCGCAATAATGCGCTGCATCCGCTCCGCCTGCTCGGCCATGATCCCCAAAAATTGCTGACTAGCCTCAGCATCCCCCGCCGCCGGCCCGCGCAGCGTCTCGATAAAGCCAATCAAGCTGGTCAAGGGGGTGCGCAGCTCATGGCTCGCATTGGCCACGAAATCCTGGCGCATCCGGTCCAAACCGCGTTCCCGGGTGCGATCACTGAGCAACAAAAACAGCGGCGCGCTTCGTCCGTCCGCCGCCCGGATCAGCACCGCATCCAAATCGCGCGGCACCGGCGCCGCCAAATTGATCGATACGCGCACCGGCTGCTCCGCCATCTCCGCGTCAATAATCGCCGCCCGAATTCCAGGGTGGCGCAGCAACGCCTGGGCATCGGCGCCAAAGGCCCGTTCGGCGGAGGGGTTTTGCCATACCACGCGCCGCGCCCCGCCCTCATGGTCCAGCCGGAACAACGCATCCGGCAGCCGATCGAGCAACGCCTGGTTCGCCGCCGCCGCTGGCACCAGCCGGTTGAGCTTGTCGCGTTCCACGGTGATGGCACGAATGGCGTTCAGGGCCAAAATGCTCAGCCCTGGCGTGACAAAATGCAATTGATCGAGCGAAGCATCTTCAATCGATCGCCGAAACGCGGCCAGATCGCGCGCCAGAATCAACCCCGCCCCGCCCGACCACAAGGCGGTGCCGACCAGCCCGATAATGCCAAGGCGCGGATGCAGCATGCCCGAGACCAGCAAAGCCACAATGGCGAGCGCGGGAATCGCCCCCAACCAGACGGTAATCGTAACGACCGGGCGCGATGGCATGGCGATGAGGGCCGTCTCAGCCGGTCGGCGTGGTCAGGCGCAACGGCGCGGGCGACACAATTGTCGGCCCGCCGGGCGTCACTTTGAACACCGCCAGCCCCCGCCGCACATGACCATTATCCAGCAACACCAGCACACCATCCGTGCCCAAAAACCCGGTTGGGTTGGTCAATACGCGGGTGGTGAACCCACCCTCATGGGCCGCCAACACCGCAATCGCCGCCCCATCGAAGGCCACATCATCCAGCGCCGGCGGCGCGCTGCCCCCGTTAGCGGCTTCAAATTTCTGCACAAAGGCCGCCCGCAGGGCCGGGTCCGGTGCCGCATAAATCGCCCCGCGCAATCCATCATGCGTCGCCATCGATGTCGCATCCTGCGCCCACAGCATCGGCCCGGCGAGCTGCACCGCCGGCGCGCCGACATCAAAATACGGCAATAACGTGCCCATCTCAGCGAGTTGTTCGCCCGTGGCGGCAAGCAGCAAGGTATCAAACGGCGGCGGTGGAATCGGCTCGCGCGATAATTTGGCGGCCAGCAGCCGCCCCGCTTGGTTATCCTGATCGCGTGCCGTGCGGATCCGCGCCTCCAACCCCGCACCGCGACCATCGAAATCGGAGACGGATCGCACTGTCGCCGTCAGGCTGGAAAAATTACCATTCTGATAAAACCCAATTTGCGGCGAAGGTTCACCCAAATGCTGCGTCTCGTCACGCAAGGCCGTCGCCATGATCTGCCCGAACGCCGTCTCCGGCAAAATCGCGGCAGTTCGCGTGCGGCCATGCTGAGCCGCAAAGCTGATCACCCGCCGCACCTGCTGCCCCGGCGAAATCCCCAAAGTCCAAAGACCGGGCGCGTCCAGCGTCTCATCATTGGTGAAGGCCAGCATATTCACATCCGCCTTCTGCGCAATCGGCGCAACGGCGGCGGTTTCGTCCTTGGTGAGTGGCCCCAGTATCAGGCCATCGCCCGCCGCAATGGCCGCCTGCGCGGCCTGCGCCGCACCGGTCGGTGTGCCCCCGGTGTCGCGCACATCCAATTTAGGTGCGCCCGGTTCCGCAAAAGCCAGCTTCGCCGCCTGTTCCATCGATTGCCCAATTGAGGCCAGCGGACCCGACAGCGGTAATAACAACGCAACGCCGCCCCCGCGCTGCCCGGTCTGCGTCGGGCCGGCCATCGAACTTGCCATGGGGGTGCCATTGGCGCTCATCGCGCCAGGCGCGTAATAGGGTGCTTGCGTGCCACAGGCGGCGAGGCCCAGGCAGGATGCAAAACACACACTCAACCGTATCATGGATCGACGTGACAGCTGAACCTCCTACAATCCGTATCAATGAGTCCGAGGCACGTCGCCCCGCACTGGTTCTCGTTTCAACGCCGATTGGTAATCTCGGCGATTTATCCCCCCGCGCGCTCGCCGCCCTGCAGGACGCCGATGCTATTTTATGCGAAGACACGCGTCATACCATGACTTTGCTCGCAGCGCACGGTCTGCGCCGCCGATTGATCGCCCTGCATGATCACAACGAAGAGCAGCGTAGCGCCGGGCTGATCGCCGCCATGCAGCGCGGCGAGCATTACGCCCTGGTCAGTGACGCAGGCGCGCCACTCATCGCCGATCCTGGCTATCGCTTGGTGCGGGCCGCCCTGGCGGCTGGCCTGCCGATCAGCGCAATTCCAGGCCCGAACGCGGCGTTGATGGCCCTTGCTTTGTCTGGTTTGCCGCCCCAGCCCTTTCTGTTTCACGGGTTTTTACCACCCCGCTCCGGCCAGCGCCGCAGCGCCTTCGCCGAGATTGTGGCGGCCGAAACGGCGGGTCTGTCAGCGACATTAATTTTTTATGAAGCCCCGCACCGGCTCGCCGGCTGCCTGCAGGACGCCGCTGAAATTCTGGGTGATCGCCCTGCAGCGGTTGCGCGCGAATTGACCAAACGGTTCGAAGAAGTTCGCCGCGACTCGCTGGCTGCCCTCGCGCAATTTTATACCGAGCTGGCGCCGCGTGGGGAGGTCACCTTGATTATCGCGCCCCCCGCCGGACCAACGGTGCCCTCCGAACAAAATCTGGATGAGGCGTTACGGGCCGCCCTGCGCACCCAGCGGGTTCGCGACGCGGCGAGCAGCGTCGCCGAACGCCTCGGCGTGCCCCGCAATCGCGCCTACCAGCGTGCGCTGTTACTCCGTTCGACCGACGATGCAGAACCCGATTGATCAGCGCGCAACAGCCTGAGAGTCAGCGGGAGCGGCGCTCAGGCGCGAAACCAATCGGCGAGTAGCGCCGCGTAAATCGTGCTGAGTTCTCGCAATTCCTGCACCGGCACGGCTTCATCATTGCGATGCATTCGGGTGCCGACCAATCCAAACTCCGCAACCGGACAGTAGCGGCTGATAAAGCGCGCATCGGATGTGCCGCCGCCAGTGTCTAATCGGGGCACCAGCCCGGTGACCGTGCCAATGGCCTTGGTGAGCGTGTCGGTCAGCGGACCCGCCTCGGTGCGAAACGCTTCACCACTCACCTTAATCGCAATTTGCGCCTCTGGCGCGTATTCAGTGACTGTGGTGCGTATCCAAGCGTGCAGCGCCGCGCCGGAATGCAGATCATTGAAGCGAATATTCAGCCGGGCGCGTGCCTCACCGGGGATGACATTCCCCGCCGGATTGCCCACATCAACACTGGTGATTTGTAAGCTCGACGGTTCGAAGTATGCCGTTCCTTGGTCTAGCGCGGTGCCGCGTAAGGCTTCGAGAGCGGGTAATAACCGATGCAGCGGGTTATCAGCGCGGTGCGGATAAGCCACATGCCCTTGGATGCCGCGCACGGTAATCTCAGCGGAAATACTGCCCCGTCGCCCGATTTTGATGGTATCGCCCAGTCGGGCCACCGATGTTGGCTCGCCAACGAGGCACGCATCTGGCATCGCCAGGCGCTCGGCGAGGCTTTCAAGAATCCGCACCGTGCCATCAACCGCCTCACCCTCCTCATCCCCGGTGACCAACAGGGTTAGCCGCCCCAATCGTCGCCCGGCATTGCGATGTTGGGTCAGAGCCGCCACAAAGGCGGCAATCGCCCCTTTCATATCAACGGCACCGCGACCGTGCAGCATGCCGTCTGCAATGATGCCCGCGAACGGATCCTGCCCCCAACCTTCGCCCGCCGGCACAACATCGGTATGGCCGGCGAAGCCAAGATGGGGGCCATCCCCGTTTAAGGTCGCGATGAGATTATGCACCACCCCGTCGCGGCGATGCTCGATTGAAAATCCGAGAGGCAATAAGGCAGCTGCCAGCACCTCCTGCGCGCCCGCGTCATCAGGCGTGACGGAGGGGCAACGCAGCAAGGCCTGCGCCAGCGGTAGCGGATCTGGGTTCATTAGGCCCGCAGTAAATCATTGATCGCGGTTTTGGCCCGCGTGCGCTCATCAACGCGTTTGACAATGACGGCGCATGCGAGAGCTGGCCCCGGTGACCCGTCCGGCAGAGGTTTGCCCGGCAAGCTTCCCGGCACCACCACCGAGTAGGCCGGCACCCGACCATAGAAAATTTCACCGGTCTCGCGATCGATGATTTTGGTCGATGCCCCGATGAATACCCCCATCGCCAGCACCGCGCCGCGTTCGATAATCACGCCTTCCGCCACTTCCGAGCGGGCGCCAATAAAGCAATGATCCTCGATTATCACAGGGGCCGCTTGCAACGGTTCCAAAACACCGGCGATGCCAACGCCACCACTAATATGGCAATGGGCGCCAACCTGCGCACATGACCCGATCGTTGACCATGTGTCGACCATTGTGCCGGCACCCACGCGTGCTCCAACATTGATGAAACAGGGCATCAATACCGCACCTGGCTCGATAAAGGCGGAATGGCGAACGACGGCTCCTGGCACAACGCGAATCGCCGCACTGGCAAAGCGCGTCCTGTCCCAATCGCTAAATTTCATTGCGACTTTATCAAACACAGGCGCTCCGCCTGCGCCGGGTAATGGCGCATTATCGGCAATCCGGAACGACAATAATACGGCCCTTTTGAGCCAGTCATGGACGATCCATCCATCAGGTCCAGGTCCAGGTTCAGCGATGCGCAGGCGCCCCGAATCAAGGCCCGACAGGGCCGCCTCGATCGCCATGCGATGCGCAGGCTCGGCGCGTAAATCAGGGCTGTCGCGTCGGTCCCACGCGGTTTCGATGGCGGCACGCAAGTCGATGTCGTTCATGGTTCAATCCGTGAAATAAGGTTGTGCCGGACCATGGTGACGCGGCGCCAAACTGTCAATTGCACGCTAACGATCTATTCACTTTTTTCGGTCAGCTTAGGGTGAGCAACGCCACTAAAGGATCGATCTAATGAGTTTGCACCAATATAGGCAGTTGGGATCCAAAGGATGAACAATGTCCCGGATTTTCAACTGAGGCTCGAATCGCTGCATCGGCTGATCTTGAGTCTCTCTGGTCTGCCTGATGCACGAACCGCTGCGTCGGCCTGCTGTGCGTTGATTGCAGCTGATCTTGGCGATGCTGGTGTTGCACTGGTTCGCCATGAGCCGGGCCGCGCTGGCGATGTGGTGTTGGCAGATTATCCGAGTGGGCTTGGCGTTGATGGTGCGGGCCGAGCCGAGACAATTCGTGCGGCCTCGCGGATGCAATCAGGGATTGCAATCGAACTGCAAGCATGGCGCAGCGCTGGTGATCGCCGATTCGCGCCAGCGGATCGTCAGCTTTTGACGGCTTTGGTCATTGATATGGTCGGATTTGCTGATCGGATTGAAAGAGTCATCGAGCCGATTGCCGCTAGCCCGCTGGATGAGGAGACCGGATTATGGCGGTTGCGCCCCTTTATCGATCAAATTGAACGGCGGTTGGATCGGCTAGATGTTGAAGATCGGGCGGGGACCATGCTCGCATTCGGTTGGGTGCGCAGTGATGGTCTCGGCAAAGTTGAGGCGAATGCGGCTGTGGTGCGGGCCTCTGTTGAATGTTTGCGCGACATGTTGCGGCCGACTGATTTGCTGGGTCGCGTGGCGCCGACGCGCATTGCCGCCTGGTGCGACGGCATTGATCATTTGATTGGTGCTGAACGCGCTGATCGTATTGCAGCTAAGCTGCAAATGCTGTTGGCGGAAACGGGACGCCAGGTGGCGGTCGGCATTGCCACGCGCTGGCCGCAATCGGGCGATGACCCCAGCAATGTGCTGATCCGGGCTCGCGCTGGCTTGGAGCGCGCCCGTTTGGCAGCGGCGACAGCGGGGAAACCGGCGATTCGCGTTTGGCAGGACGACGCACGCGAGGGCGTGTGACAGCACGCGAGCGGACCAGAGTTTCGCCTGTGCCGATGCCATGTGATCGCATCGGCACCATTATAAAATTATAGACAATGTCGTCCGAATAAATTATATCACGACTCTGTTATGCGTGATCGCGGGCATTGTTATCGATTGGTGTTTGTATCTTCCGCTCATTGTCCTGATCGATGCGCATGCGCGTGTATCCGGTCTTTTTGGCTCAGAGTTGGCTATTAACCTGATCTCTAGAGGTTGAACCATGTCCGAGACGATTACGGGATATCAAACATCGGTCCAGACACTCAGCGCGCTCACGCCGTTTGCCAGTATCGTGGGTACAATTAATGCGTATGGCTCCGTTGGCATCTATCCAATTAATCAAGGTTCCGGGACCAGCGTGCAGGAGACGATTGAAGCGGCATTATTTGGCGCTGCCGGCACAATTTTTACAATCAATAATAGTGGTATAATTGAGTCTCATGGAGCGAATACAAATAATCCCTATGATCTAGGCGTGTTTTTGGGCGGAAATGGCTCGCTTACCAATGCAGGCACCATTGCGGGCGCCAGTGGTGTTGCGATGCTGGGTACGGCCACAGCAGATTATCTGAATAATCGTGGCGTTATTAACGGATCGATTGGAATTGGCGCTTATTTGAAAGGTGCTGCCAATTTGTCGAATAGTGGCGTGATTGAGGGTATTCAGGGCGGATTACAAATCAATGGGTTTGCTACTCTCTCAAATTCGTCGCTCGGCACAATCAGCTCGACACACCATCAAGCTGTGCAGCTCGGTGCGGGTGGTGCGCTGACCAACGCCGGGTTGATCCTTGGTGGTGCTGCGTTCGGTGCTGGTGGCACGGCTAATAATGTGGGTCAGATCACGGTTACAGGGTCGGGTTCGCAATCAAATTATGCGGGACTTTATTTTAAGCTCGGGGGAACGGCGACCAATAGTGGCACGATCGTGGCCGAAAACGGCATTGTGTTAGACCATTATACGGGTACGTCCGGGTCAGGCTATGTTAGTTTTGTTGGATATGTTGGCAATCATGGCTTGATTAACGCCAATGGAACGGCGAACGCGACCTCCGGGGCCTCGGCGGGCTTTCTCAATGCGGGTGTCGGCATTTACCTTGCGGATCCGGGTTCCGTGGTCAATGCGGGGGTTATAAATGCCACGCATGCGGGTATCGTGGTTGAACGCGGGCCGGGTCAGGTCACAAATGCAAGCACTGGTGCGATCACGGCGAGTGCAGGTTATGGGGTCTATTTGCAAAATGGGGGTTATTTTCTCAATCAGGGGACGCTGAGTGGCGCAAGGGATGGTGTGATCGCGCAGGGGGCTCTCGCGATTATGAATGACGGATTAATCGAGGCTACGGGGCCTAAATTTACTATTAATGGCACAGTTTTTAATCCCTTTGCGATTGATTTGATACAAGCTGGGAGTATCACCAATACAACGACGGCTGTCATCAGCGGTGCGCGTGGAATCGAATTCCAGGGAAATTTGGGGTCTAACAATAATTCACTCGATAATGCGGGAGTGATTACGGCGACGACCGGTGCTGGCGTGTATTTTCTTTATGCGGGAAATGCGCATAATAATGGCACAATTATTGGAAATCATGCTGGAATTGTCTTTATTCAGTCTGGTGATCTGATCAATAATGGTTCTATTGACGCAACCGGAACGAGTTTTTCCAATACAAGCGGTTCTCATATTGCATTCGGGGTCGCTGCAACCGGCGGTGGAACCATTACCAACGCCGTTGGCGCTCACATATCAGGCTATGGTGGCGTATATCTTTCAAATGGTTCTGGATATTTGAATAATTTAGGGACCATCACAGGTATTGACCCGGCAGGCGTGGGGCTGGGGACAAGTGCGTCGCTTTCAAATCAAGGATTGATTACGGCTGGCCCCTCTGGCGCCGGTATCGCCATATCATTCGTTGATTCGATGACCAACCAGCCAGCAGGCACAATCTATGGTGGTGCATCGGGCGTTTTTGCATCAAATAGTTCGTTTCTCGGCGTAACGTTGTTTAATAATGGCAAGATTAACGGCGGCCAATTCGGCATCGATTTGCAATCTGGCGGCACCGTGGCGAATTATGGTGCCGGTCTGATCACCGGGGCGACTGATGGGGTGCTCGTTGGGTTTCCAGATGCGTCGATCACCAATCATGCAAATATTGTTGGTGGCGTTGGTATTTTGATTTCTGCCAGCAGTCTTTCAACCGGCGCCATAGTTCAAAATTTCGGCACGATCACCGGCACGCAGGGTGTTGCAGTAGATTTTGTTGGGACCAGTTCAAGTAACTTTGGTGAACTCATATTTGATCCAGGTGCGGTGTTCAATGGAGCGGTCGATGTCGCCAACGGCATGGGCTTTCTTGATTTGGCTTCAGCGGCGTCGGTGGGAACCTTAACGAGCTTTGGGTCAGGTTTTAGCGGATTTTCCTCAATCGTTATTGAATCTGGCGCAACATGGAATATGGCAGGAATCGAAAATCTAACGGCGCGTTCGGCTGTATTGGTGGTAAGCAATAATGGCACGATCGTTGAAAACTCAAATGATTTTCTTACGATTTCAGGTTCAATCATGGGGCAAGGCGCAATTCAGATTGATCGCTCGTCCTTGACACTTGATGGTGCCGTTGCATCGGGTCAATCGGTTTTATTTGCCCAAACCGGCGATGTGCTGGCTTTGGGGGATGCGAGTGGATTTAGTGGAACAATTTCTGCTTTCACGCTTGGCGACACAATTGAGCTGACCAATATCCCAAGCAGTGCGATCACGGGTGAGAATTTTGCGTCAGGCGTCTTGACGCTCAATGAAGCGGTTGGATCGATCACCCTGACCTTTGCTAATCCTTCGAGCTTTAACAGCGAGGCTTTCAGCCTGACCGCCTTGGGGGCGACGGCAACCGACATTTCGCTTGGTGCGCCATGTTTTGCGGCGGGAACGCGAATTTTGACCGTGAACGGGCCAGTTCATGTTGAAGATTTAGACATTGGTGATCGGGTAGTTCTGCATGGCGGTGGTTCCGCCCCGATAGTTTGGCTTGGGCATCGTCACGTGCAGATTGATCGTCATCCACGGCCCGATGCTGTTCGTCCTGTGCGGATCGCTGCGGGTGCAATTGCGGATGGGGTGCCGCAACGTGATTTGGTGGTTTCACCCGATCATGCGATTTACTTAGAAAATTGTCTTATTCCGGCCAAAGCGCTGCTTAATCAAACATCGATCAAGACGGTTAATCCTCGCTCTGTGACATATTATCATGTCGAACTGGCGCGTCACGCTGTCATGTATGCGGAAGGTTTGCCGGTGGAAAGCTATCTTGATACCGGCAACCGTGCCGCATTCGCCAATGGCGCGAGCGTCGTCACACTCCACCCTGATTTTGATTCACCGTGCCTCGATGGTCAAACATACCGTGAAATTGGGTCTTGTGCGAAGCTGGCGGAGTCCGGCCCGGCGGTTGAGGCCGTGCGGCGCAATATCCTCGCGAGAGTGGGTGGCGCTGCTTCCTCTGATCCGTGTTTGCGCCTTAATTCTTGTGCCAGTGGTGGAATTTGGGTGCTTAGCCGCAGCGTGATCCCTGGTTACAGCACGCCTGATCCACGTGACAGGCGCCGGCTGGGGGTGAAAATCGCTCGTATCATCGCAAATGGCGAAACGATCCCGATCGACCATCCTTTGTTGACGCAGGGTTGGCACGCAACCGAACCGGAAGGCAGGTGGACGACGGGCCGAGCGCTCATTCCTGCGAGTCTGGTTCAGGGGCGGGCGATTGAGTTGGAGATTTGCAGTGTCCTCCATTATCCGGTGACGAGCGGTTCAGCGCGCCGCCGCACCGGATAGTGGATAGGTTGCCTAGCTATTGGGCGGCTTTTTGCCGCGCAATCAACGCTGCGACAATTTTTGGTATCTCAGCCTTGGCGTAAGGTGCGCCGAAAGCGCCCTTCATTTTGGTGACTTCCAGCATCCAGGTGGCAGCGGGCAGTGGGGGTTGGCGATCAACAAAACCGGCTGAGTGGCAATATGCGCAGTTTTGATTGAGCACAGCGGCGTCGGTGCCCTCGAAATAGGCGCCAGGCACCGGGATTTTGACCGATTCGGACTTAAAAACTGGGCTTGGTGTCGCAGCGATGGCAACGGTGATGAACCCGACGGCCATAAAGCTCACCGTCAGCCCAACGATCATATTTCTGGTCATGATGCGGTTTCCCTTAAGCAACGGTGATATCAACATGCTCGATGCCATTATACATGAACCCCCCGGGGTTCCAGCCAGCGACCATCGGCTGGGTATGACCGGCAACATTGGTGGCCTTGACCATCAACCGGTAGCGGCCAGGTTTGGCCAGTGTCACTTGTGCCTGCCATTGGCGAAATCCATAGGCGCCGTAATTCTTAGCGAGCGTCGTGCTCCGCCATGTTTTGCCGCCATTGGTTGAGACTTGGACCGATTTCAGGGCGCTGCCACCGCCAAAAGCAAAGCCTTTCAGCAATGTGGGTTTGCCCGCTGGTCGTGTTGCACCGGTTTCGACATTGGTAAAAAAGCTGCGCGGTTTCATTTTATTGATGGGTACGAATTTAACGCCTGCTTCGCCGGGCGTCATTTCGCCCGTTGGCGTAGCTGGGATTTTATACGCGACCGCCATCCAAAATCCGGTGCCCGGATGATCAATAACCTCGATTTCGGTGAGCATTTTGACCCAGTAGGTCGAATACCAGCCGGGGACGATCAGGCGAACCGGATAGCCGTTGAGCAGGGGCATATCCGCATCGTTCATCTGATAGGCTACCATGACGTCACCATCATTGGCGCGGCCGATGGGCAAGACTTTTTCAAAAGTGGCGCTCGGCGGATATAGGCCGCCACCTTGTTCAAGGCTGCGGAAGGCCACATGGGTTCCTTTGCCGGTGAGCCCGGCATGGGCGAGCAGCCGACTGAGCGGCACGCCGGTCCACATCGCGTTATACATCGCGCCGTTCGCCCATTGTGCGCCGGCCACGCGAGGATTGATGAAGCCGCGGCTATTGCCGGAACATTGATTGACCGCAGCCATGCGCTTGGCGGGGAACATCCGCACAAGTTCTTCGAGTGTGAGTTCAAACGGTTTTTTGACGGCCCCTGATACTTTGATCCGGTATGTATTTATGTCCACTTCTGTCGGGAAGTCAGCCATATGCCATCGCACATAGGCTTGATCGTTGGGCGTGAATAGATGTTTTTGGAAGACCGACCATGGGGTTTCGAGCAAGGGCGCCCGTGTGCGTTGCAGGATCATCTCGCCTTTTTGCGGAAATGTTCCCGGCGGTATCAGTGGCCGTTCCCCGTTGGCGAAGGGTAACGTGACCGAGTTTGCGCGGGCGGCATCGGCGCGGCCGAAGCCACCGCCGAGCGCATAGGCACCGAGCGATGCGGCGCCGGTCATGACGGCGCGGCGACTGGCACTCGATCGGCTTGTTGGGTCTGTGGAGTCATTCTGCACGTTATTCTCCCGAGATTATTTAGATTTTATCATGTTTTTAGGCTGGCCCACGCGGGGATAATATCTCACCTCACAGCCATGTGAGTCGCGAGCTCTCGGACCATATGCGAGATATCGAATTGAAGTAAAGTGGAATCATGTCAGCGCTCCGTTGTGGCGCGGATGATTTGCGCTTCGCTCGAGTAATGTCATAAAGCGATCATGCGAATCCTATACCACTTACCTTTGTCCCCTGCGTCCCGAAAAGTCAGGCTTGTTTTGGCCGAGAAGCGCCTGCCGTTCGAACTACGGGCCGAGAAGACCTGGGAGCGCCGGCCCGAATATTTGGTTCTCAATCCGGCGGGCACCGTACCGACGTTGGTTGAAGATAATGGCCTGATCATTCCACATTCGGGCGCCATTTGCGAATATCTGGATGAAGCCTATCCCGATATTGGTTTGATAGGCCGCACCTTTGCCGAGCGTGTGGAGATTCGCAGCGTCACGGCTTGGTTTGATGAGCGATTTGCCCAAGAGGTTTCCAAGAATTTGTTGGACGAAAAAATTATGAAGCCTGCTTCTGGGCGCGGCGCGCCGAATGCCACCAATTTACGTGAGGGATATGCGGCGCTGCGCAAGCACCTGGCCTATGTTGGCTGGCTAGCTGAGACCAGAAAATGGCTCGCCGGCGCGCATTTATCATTGGCTGATTTTGCGGCGGCGTCTCATCTCTCGTCACTTGATTTCATCGGCGATGTTGATTGGAGCATTGCGCCGGCTGCTAAGGATTGGTACGCACGGATCAAATCACGGCCCGCGTTTCGCGCATTGCTTGCGGATCGCGTTTCGGGCATCACGCCGCCGCCGCATTATGCTGATTTGGATTTTTAAGGATTATGGAAGTTGGGTCAGCGCAGGCGCTCCGCCACGCTTGGCGTAACGCGGCACCGAGATTTCGACCGAAGCGCGGCGCATTACATAAGGGGCTCGCCAGCATTTGGGACCGCAGACCGGACCGAAGTGTGGCCAATGCCTGAATGTTGTTTGCCGCCGAAACGGCCCGCTCCACATAATCATCGGCGGAATCAGTAACCCAATCATGCAGACCAACATTAGACAGATGGCTCACTGAGTGCCGCGCAGCGAAAAACTCGCCTGCGAGCGTGACCACCGGAACGCCCATGTAAAGCGCCTCGCATGTGGTAAGCCCGCCGCAATAGGGCACGGGGTCCAACGCAATATCAATTGCACGATAGCCCGCGATAAAATCGGGATGCGCCGTGCGCCCCAAGATTGTCAAGCGCCCAGGATCGATGCCCAACTGAACCCATCGACGCATGAAGATGTCGACAATGGCCTCCTGCGAAAACTGTGGACAGCGCAATACCATGCGTGAATTGGGCACGCGCGACAATATATTCTTCCATAGTAAAAGCGTCTTGTCAGATAGTTTTGTCACGTTATTGAAACAACCAAATGTGACATGCTTCGTTGCTAGAGCCGGTAAGATCGAGGGTGCGGGCGCATAATCGGGTGGCGTGTAGCACACATAGCCATCTGGCAACCTAAGCAGGCGTTCAGAATAAAATCGTTCAAATCCCGCAGGCGTCTCCCATCGGTCAGTGATCATCCAGTCAATCTCGCGGAGACCGGTGGTTGAACATTGCATGCCAACCCATTTCATCTGAACCGGCGCGGGCTTGAATGCGGCAATCTGGACCCGTCCCGCGTCGCCATAGCCACCCATATCGATCAAAATATCGATCGATTGGCGCGACACAAAATCAGCGGCATCAATATCGTTCATACCCTCGATTGGATGCCACTCAAGGGCGCGGGCTGCATAACGTTGTGCTACGGCGTCACTCGGTTCGTAACGCCCAAAGCAGACGACATCAAATTCTGCCCGATCCAACTGTTCGATACCGGCTAGGGTCAGCCAGCCGACTGGATGCCGCCGCAGGGTGTTCGACAGCAACCCGACACGAAGTTTTCGCTCAGGATATACGGGTGATTGGCAGCGGCGTTGATGATCGCGCGGCAAACGATCGCCCAGCGCCATCATCGTATGGCGCAAATCCTCGGCAGACGTTTGTTCCATATAGGGCAGTAGCGACGCTTCAGTGCGCAATATTCCGAGATCGTGATCCCTCGATTGTTGGTCGGTGCTGAGCGCCGCGACATTTAACCCGATGCCTCGCTCGCCGGCCGCTAAAATCTCACGCGCACGGCGCAGATCATCGCGCGCCAAATCGATCAGACCCATTGATGTGCGCTGAACGGCCCGATTGCAAAATGTGAGACTATGACGATCACCGCGTTCAATCAGCCGGCTCATCAGCGTTTCGGCCTCAGCATAGCGATAGAGGCGCGCTAACGCGACTGAATAATCATGGATAATCGTCGTATCACTTGGTTGTAAACGCACTGCCTCACGGAGTAGCGGTTCTGCAAGCTCGGGTTGCATTTGCAACATATGCACGGACGCCAAGGCCGAATACGGCCAAACCTCTTCAGGTGCGAGCGCAATTAGAGCTTCTAAGATCGGTTCCGCGATAGCGAGTTGCCCTGCGTTGATGGCCTCTCTGGCCTTGAGCCCGAACTCTATCGCGATGGAAATATGTTTCAGAAAATATTTGTCATCTAATAATTGATCGTCGCAACAATACTCTGCCAAGATCCAAGCCTCAGCCAAATCAAAGCCGCACGCCAAACCTGTGGGGTTTAGCTCAAGAGCACGGCTAAAATGGGCGATTGCGTTCGGCCAATCTTTGTTGCGCATGCGCACGATACCAAGCGCATGCAATGCCTGATAGAGCTGTTGATCGCTCGAATTTTCCGGCTGATTTTCGAGAATAGAAATAGCTTTCTGTAGAAATTCTAATGCGCGGTCATTGTTATCCATCTGGTATGCGATGACGCCGCGCGCAATCCAAGCTTCCACATTATGTGGATTGCATGTGGTGGCTTGCGCATAGGCATCGCGCGCGTCAGCCAATCGGTTACAACCCCGCTGGATTTGCCCGAGTGCCATCCAGCCCTGATCGTATTGGCTAAATAATGCCACCGAACGGTGGGCAACGCTCAACGCCAGATCAAGTTGACCATCCTGGCTAAACTGCAAGGCTGCCGTCACTAAGCGATCGGCATCGTGATCCGAAAGTGCCATATTATCATGGTTTTCTAGAAGATTAGCCATTAAGACCCATCCGGGCGACAGTGTCATCACATAATGCAGCCGCTTTTGACCAGTCGAGATTGCACCCAGCCGCCTCAATTGCAAATAAGCGCGTGGTCGCATTCGCAACACCAAGCTCGATTGCTTCGTCAGCGGCGTCGCTGGCTGCTTTGACATGGTTTTGATCAAGGAGGCAGCGGATCAGAGCATTGCGGATGTCGATATTGTTTGCATGGATTTTTATGCCGTCGCGCAATAGTGCGACGGCTTCATTTGGTGCGGCTTCTGCCATCATCCGGCGCACGGTCAAATCATTCGGATTTTGAGAGAGCACTTCACGAAAACAAATCGCTGCCTGCTCAGTCTTGCCGAGAGCCAGCAAGGCGCGTCCCAAAAGCACTTTGGCGTGAACCAATTGCGGATCATTGATTACAGCATCGGCGGCCGCAACACAGGCAACGATCCGATCACCGCACGCCAGCGCCGCTTCAGAGCGCGCTGCCAAAAGAGGGACTGAGTTCGGCCAGCGGTGCAACGCCGCTTCGGTAATGATCATTACCTTTTCAAATTGCTGCTGCGCACACGCGAGCTCAGCTTCAATTTCGGCTTGCCACGGCAAATCTGGGCCAAGGGCTGCAAGTGCTGGCAACAAAAGTGTCGCGGCTTGATATTGACCGCGCCGGATTAGCTCTCGCGTCCGATCAATAATTGATGGTGATGGGGAGGATACGGTCATTCAAGGCTCCTGTATGTTGGACATCTTGTCCTTTGATCTCGATTTCAGATTTATTTTTTAGGCCAATAATCCCATCGATTGCGCGGCCAGAGAGGCGATTGAACTACTTGAATTGTTTGGTTGTGATTGTGCCTGCGATTGAACAATGGCTAGATATCGGTCCGCAAAGCTTTGCACAAAGCTAGGGTTTTGAAAATTGGAAACGTCAAGACGATTGGTGATCGCAGAGGCTTGAGTATTAACGTCCTGATAAGCGATTTGTGGTGGTAGTCCCAGCGCAGTTGTGACGACCGATCGCATCACAGAGTCGCCCAAAATTTGGGTGGCTGAGGTAAATGTTTTAGCATTTTGGATGAAATCTAACGCATTAGATAATCCAGGTGTCTGCGCATCAAGAGATTGTCGCCATAATACTTCGGCGTAGCCATTAGTGATTGTGCTCATCACTTTGGGATTTTGAATGATACTCAGACCTTTCGTCGCGAAATCATATGTCTGAGCCGTTGATAACCATTGCGCGTTGCTGCTACTGAGTTGCTGTGCGAGGCTGTCCGACTTGCTTGGGTCCGAAAGGAGCGCCTTTTGGGCGAGTGCTGGATAACCCACCTGTGACCCCAGCCCGCTGGCAGTCAGGAGGACTTTGAGGACGGTTGGGTTCTGAAGTAATTCCTGTGGTGTTTTAGCATTTTTCACGGCAGTCGTGAACGCGGCGATATCGCGCAGCACCTGCGGTTGTTTGGCCTCATTGGCAATATCAGTGGTTTGATTATGCTGAGCAATCGCTAATGCGGTAACTGGATTGATTGCACTCGCACTTGAATTGGCAAGCGTACCGCTGACGCTTGCGGCAAGTATCGAGCTGATCGCAGCCGCTGGTGAGGTGCCTGATGCGCCTTGAACGGCAAATAGCGATGAGAAATTGCTCGCGACACCGGATAAGCTTGCTGACATACCAAACTCCTTACGCGCGGCCGCTTAACCCCTCGGCAATGGCCAGATTGACAGAAATAACAAAATCAATATCCGGCACGGTGTGATCGAGTACCCGCAGTACCGTATGTCCAACCGACGCAATTTGTGCGCGCAAAGCCTCAGGCAACGGATTGCTGGGGTCGTTCACGAGACCAATGACAGTGCGCCACAGCGTTTGGTTGTCGATCAGGGCGCGGGTGACATCAATCGGCTGCTCGGCCTTGCTGAGTCGGTCCGCCGCACGGCGAAAAATTTCGGCGTCTTGCTCGCGTTGGCTCCGCAGTCGAGCAGCTTGGCCATAGGCTTTAACAACATGGTGGGAAACTGACATTTTGCCTCCAAGTTTGGGGGATGTTCATTGGTTGGCGTGTAGCACCGCCGTCTCGTGGTTCATGATCCGCCGCGCAAGTTTTAGCGCGTCGTAATATCGACCTGATGATGCACAAGCCATTGCCGTATCGAGAATTTCGCGAGCGAGATTCGACGTCGTTGCGGATTTGAATTCATCAATAAGCGATCGCGCAGTCTCCAGCGCCACGGCGCGTTCAGCGTCCGTGCCGATATAAACAGTTTGAAAGGCGAAATAGATCCGGCGGGCTGGTGAGTTCGCGTCGTCGGGACGCAAAATCTGTTTGCCGAATAGGAAATTAGCCTTTTCGGTCAGTTCGATCCTTGATTTGGTTCGAAATCGGATGGGTGTGCCGTTAAGGATCATCAGATCCCCCTGTCGCAATTCCAAAACGAGCGCCGTCATGGGTTGTTCCTTTTCCTGGGGAAGAAACGGCCCAGCACGATGATGCTGGGCCGTCCGACCATTACGGGAACAGCTTGACGAGCAAGCTGGGCGACTGATCGGCAATTGAGAGTGACGAGGTCGCCAATTGTTGCTGGATTTGCAGCGACTGGAGTTTCGCTGACTCTTGCGCCATGTTGGCATCGACCAAAGCGCCAAGCCCGTTGGTCAGGGCTGTCATTTTGTTCTGATTGAACGTGATCTGGTTGTTGACCAAGTTCGACAGATTGCCATACGTATTCATCGCGGTTCCAACATTGGTGACTTGTGACGAGAACGTTCCCGTCGCCGTCAAAAATGCCGCGACCGATGTCGCACTCGATAGCTGCGTGCTGGTAAATGACAAGGCATGGTAGATGGTTGACATGCCAGTCGATGCAATCGAGAACGAACCGCCAGAGCCGTTGCTCACCACGGAAATGGCCGTGGTTGAAAACGTCCCGTTCGACCCTGCAATATTGCCCACCAAGGTGCGGCCATTATAGTTCGCATCCTGAATTGAGGCCTGGATATTTTGCAGGTTTGACTGATATTGTTGGATATATTGCTGACGCTGAGAACCGGTAACGGCCTGGTTTGATAGATTGACCAGAGTGGCTTTCATCGTTTGCATCATGTTCGAGACGTTATTCAGCGAGGTGCTGGTCGTGGATAGCAGGCCTTGGGTGTCACCAAGCTGCTGGTTGGCGGCGGTCAATCCCGAAATGTCCGTTCGCACTGACTGAGCGACGGCATAGGCCGCACCGTTATCCATTGCGCTCGACACCGAATAGCCGGTGGACACCGCATTTTGCACGGTGCTGAGCTGGGAATTGATCAGATTGAGCGAAGAGACGGCGACCATCGCCGCAGAATTGGTAACAACTGAGCTAATTACGCCAGACATGGTTTATTCCTTCAGATAGTCATTTCGCATTTTCGCATTTTGCGAACTCAGCGTATATTGCGCCGAATTTCTTAACACTACGTGAACGTAATCCCTTAAATATATTGGGTCAGAGACATTGTTTTCATCGCAGCGATGAGCTGATAAGAAGCTTGCAATTGGGTTTGCACCGCCGATAAATCTGACAAGGTGGTTGCCATATTGACCTGATTATAGCCGGCTTGTTGGGTGGTCATGCCGTTGATCGTTTGCTGTAAGCCGGTGGCCTGGGCAGTCATCGTGCTTTGCGTATTGCCGAGCACGCCCGCGTCCTGATTGAGTGTATCGATTGCGCTGCCAAGCGTTGCTGCTGTTGATTGTGCAAAATTGGTATAGGAGGCGGCATTCATCGTGCTGGTTCCCAGGCTGGCGACACTGGCGATTGTTGTCAAAATGTCGCGCATATACGATCCTGTGGTGCCGGCGCCGTTGCCGGAAGCACTGGAGGTAACGAAGCCATTCACATTGGCCGCAACACCAATCGTTGCGGTCGTGCCATTTCCGAGAGCGACCTGGGGCAATGAAGGGTTGGCACCGAGTGCGGTCGCAAACGGGGTTGTGCCTGCTATATTCGACTGACCGATGGCGAGGATGGCAGCCGAGGTGGCGCTCGCGCCATTGGTGGCGAGGCCCGCGATAGCAGCCGCAATTTGGGTGGCGAACCCGCTGCTATTGATCGCGTTGGGGTTTGGAACCGGCGGCTCACTGCTATTTTGGCCGCCGAATACATAGACATTGCCATCCTTGGTATCGAGCATATTGGCCACTTGCACCAGCGCCTGCTGGGCTGAACGCGCGACCACGGCCAGAGATTGGGGATTGGTGGGGTCAGCACTCTGCAACGCGCTCATCACCCCCGAGGCGATTGAGCTGATATTGGCCAAGGCGGTTTGCTGAACCCCCATTCGGCCTGTCGCGGCGTTGATGTTGCTCACGGTTGAGGTGAGACCGGCAATCTGGCTGCCGAGTGCCAAGGAGGATTGGGTTGCGCCGGCACCGCCGCTCGCGGCATCCACGCCCGCATAGGTCGTGGCGACATAGCCGCTTGAGGCTTGCGTGGTGAGTTGATCAAGCCGGGACTTGGTGGCAGCGGCTTGCTCAATCAGTTGCTGCAACGTGCCAGCGCCGGTCATGGTTCCGATGGTGCCGCTCATGAGATCATCGCCTCCATTGTTTGCATCATTTGCTGAGCGATCCCAACAACCTTGGCGTTGGCGGCATAGGCGTTTTGTAGCGAAACCAATGTGCCCATCTGTTGATCGATGCTCACGCCGCTCGTTTGGGTTGCCTGGGTTTGCAGGGCTGATTGGGTCTGACCGGCCTGGGTCGATGCGGATTGTGCCGAGGCGCTGGTGGCGGCCTCGCTGGCGACAACGCTGGTGGCGAGATCACCGATATTGGCATTGCCTGGGTAGGGCAGGTTGATCGTGCCGGCGGGACCGAGGCCGGTTGTGGGAGCTGGTGTTTGCGGCACACCGGCTTGGACTTGGTTGCCGAGTGAAAAATTGATGATTCTGTCGATCAGGGTTGAGAAGCCAGCCGGACCGCCTGGTGGATTAGGGGTGAAGCCTGTTGCCCCGGTGGTGCTGGCGACGACGGCATTGGTCCCATCGCGCACCAAGGCTGGATTCGCGACAACGGCAGGATTGACCGTGATCACATTGGAGAACCCGGTCATTGATGCGGTTGACGGTATGGCTCCTGTTGGATCACTGAACAAGGTCAGCCCTTGTGCGGCAAAGCGCGATGCCACGGTTTGGGCGAAGCTATCGAGGCTCGCTTGTTGCGCGGGCAATATCTGATCGCGGAGCGAAATCGCAGCGCCGATCGACCCGCCACCCAGCCCCGCCGTGACGTCTTGCCCATTCAAGGTGATTGCGGGGATTGTGCCAGGGTATGAGTCGCTGGCGCCAATGGCTGAAGGCAAAATCTGGAACGATGCGCCCGTTGTTGGTAGCTGCAGCCCCTGCGCTGTATAAAGTGAAATGGTGTCATTCGATCCGGCAATTAGTTTGGCGCCGGTGAGTTGCGCAACCGTTTGAACCAAGCCGCTGCGCTGATTTTGCAAATCGGCAGTGCTCAAGCCTTGTTGGGTGAGAGCAACGATTTGCGTATTCAGAGTGCCAATTTGGGTGAGCGATGTATTCAGTGTTGTCAGTGAGGTGCTAATTTGAGCTTGGGCCGTTTGCCGCGCTGAACCAATGCTATTGGCGATGTTATTGATTTGTCCGGACAAGCCTTGTGCGGCGGAGATCACGGCACTTTGTTGCGCCGCATTCGATGGATCGTTCAGCAACGCTGTGAAGCTTGACTGCACGTTGGCCGTTAGGCTTGACAAATCATTGCCCTGACCAGGCGTGCCCATCACTTGATCGAGGCCGCTCATGGCGTTGGCGATGGTGGCTTGATACGAAGCAGTGCCCATGGAACTCACCAGCGCGCTCTGCACCGCATGATCGATATTCAATGTTGCCGGCGCAGAGGCAACACCTGATCCAACGCCGCCTGCGGTCTTGCTGGATAATGCGGATGATTCCGCAGCATAGCTGGGTGTGCTTGCATTTGCGACATTCTGCGAAATCAAGGCAAATTGCTGGCTGATCGCAGCAAGACCGCTATTCGCAATGCCGAGGCCCGTATCGAGACTCATGACGATATGCTTTCTCTAACGATTAGGGGAGCATGTTGATGGTTGTTTGCGCCAATTGATTGGCCGTTGTGATCACTTTGGAATTCGCCGAGTAGGCTTCTTGAGCCGCAATCAGTTTGGTGAATTCGGTGGCGATATCAACATTTGAACTTTCCACCGAGCCGGTATCAACGCCGCCGCTGCCGTTGGTGCCCACGGCGTTAATTGAGGCCCCCCCCGATCCTTGACTGGCGGTGAAGAGCTGAGCGCTCTGATTTTGCAGAGCGTCGGGTGCGTGAAACGTTGCGAGTGGAATTTGGGCAATTGTTTGCGAAAAGCCATTGCTATAATTGATCGCGACATTGCCCTGGCTATCGACAGCGACGTTACTGAAACTGCCTTGAGGCATACCATTTTGACTGGAGCCAAGCAGATTAAAGCTGGTGCCGGCATATTGTGTTAAGCCGGTGGTGCTCCCGAACGAGCCGAGGCTAAGTGCGATCGGCTGTGCGCCGCTGCCAAAATTGGCGCTCAGGTTGAGTGTGGCCGCACCGCCGCTGGCATAGCTTGATCCCGTGAGGGCGCCAGTAGCGTTCGTGATGCTACCGATGGTACCTGCCGCAACCGGGTTGCCACTGGTGCTGCCGAATTTGATCTCGGCGGTGCCGATGGTTGTTGGGTTTGCGTCCGGCGAGGAGATGGACACGGTCCAGTCATTCGTGGCGTTTTGCGTCCAATTCAGATTGAGTTGATGCAGGGTGCCAAGACTGTCATAGACACTAATCTGGGTGGAGACCGGCTGGCCGGGCGTTGGGGTTGCTGGCAATTCGGCGGACAGCGTGGCGGTGCTGGTGGCGATGGGGGCGACGTTGCCTTGGGGCACCTGTATCGGCGCGAGCGAGGCGGTGTTGACGGCGCCGGTGGTCGGGTCGACCGACCAACCGTCGAGATAGGCGCCCTCGCCATTAACCAAATACCCCTTATTATTCAGGGTAAAGTCGCCAGCGCGGGTGTAATATTGCTGGCTCTGAAAGGTTTGTGTTGTGGTTGATGCGCCAGCGGTGTTGGCGGCGGCTTCGCTCACCGCAAAAAATCCATTGCCGCTAATGGCCATCGCCAACGGGTCGGTGCTTTGGCTCACTGCACCTTGCACGTCATTCGTATATTGCGGCTGAGCCACCACGGCGTCCGAGCCGTTACTGGTCGGTGTGCTTTGGGTCAGATAATTGATGAAATTGGTGTTGACGCCCTTATAACCCACCGATTGGCTGTTCGCGATATTATCGCTGATATTGGTAAAAGCGCCAGACTGCGCTTGCAGGCCACTGACGGCGGTATCCAAAGCTCCAAAAATTGACATGCACCCTCGCTGCTGAACGATCATGCCCTGCGCCGCGCCATCACGGCCCCAAGCATGATCAATGGACAGGCATGGCTCTGCATCTTTCGTGCCAAAACCAAATCTGGCGGATTATGCGGTGGCAAGCGCGCGGTGGCGGCAAAAATGACCCAGCATGGGTGGTGAGCGCGGCATAATGTGCCCAGCGATCGGCAATTTATGCCGCGCCAATGCGATGATAAAGATCAATAATAAGTAAAAAAAGACACGTCTATATTGAATAGAATCGGGATTTGGATTTGGCACAAATTTTGCTGGTATGTCCTTATGACTTTTCCCATGCCACCAACGCCCCTGCCTTTGGCCGGTGCTGGTTCACCCCCGATGGCTCCCTCGGCACCAGCGTCTCGCTCTCCGAGCGGGTTGGCGGGCGGATCAAAGGGCGCTCGTTTCGATGCGACGTTGCATCAATTGGCGGGCACGTCAAAATCGTCCCCGAACGTTGGCTCCAAAGATAGTCCGCACGATGGCGCGACGGCTCCAGAAAATGCCCGGCCAAGCCCCCAGCGCAGCGATGGGGCGGTGGGCGTGGCGGCAAGCAAGCCGGATCGACCGGCATTGATTTCTCATCATGCTCCTGCTGATCAGTCAGCCGCGTCAGTGGGAGTATCCAGCATCACGGCACCTCCCGATGGAGCCGGGCGCGCGCCGATGATCGCCATCAAAACCGTAGGCACCAAATCAGCCGTTCCGAGCGCTCAGGCTAAAGGCAAGATCGCGGCTAAGTCTCGCCCGTCGCTCACGCCCGATCTGCAACCTCAGTTGCCACCCAGCGCGCTTGCCGTGGTGCAGCCGATGCCGGTTGTGCCAGCCACGCCCATCATGGTCGCGCATGTCACCCAAGGGCATGGCGATGCCCTGAGCGCCGGAGGGCCGAACGCTGCCAGTGCGGTGTCAGTCGGCAGCCCGCAAACGCGGCTGTCCAACGCAGGGGGCAATGAATGGACGCAGACGCCATCGGGCATTCAAGGGCAGCCTGTGGGACCGCCGGGGACATCTGCCTCGTCGCCAAATCTCGGCAAAATATCGACCTCAGCGCCCTCGGCTCATCATAACGCTGCGAGCATGATCGGCACGCCGATATTGGCGCCGCCGGCCAATTCTGTAGCGGACGCCGCGCCAACGTCAGCGACCATACTCACGCCTGCGCAGCCTGCCGCGCCGAGCCCAGCGAGCGAACAGGTCAGCGCTGCGTTGGTGGCCTCCGGGCCGCTCAACGCCGATGGCTCGCACCAATTGACGATTGCGCTAGCGCCACCGGCGATTGGCCCCGTCACCGTCGCGATTAATCGAGGTGCAGATGGCACGGCGCGGATTGCGATCAGCGCGGTCGATCCGGTCACCTTGTCGGCGCTGCGCAATGACCATGCCGCCATCACCCAAGCGCTTGCCCAAGCAGGCATCACGGCGCCCGAATCCGGGATCAGCTTTCAACTCGCTTCCCATGCGGGTGTTGCGATCACGCCGATTGCGCAAGCTGCCAGCACCAGCCTCCTCAATTCCGGTGCGGCGCATCATCCCTCGGACGCTCTATCGATAGGGCAGGGGGCGGTTGGCCACCAAGGCGCGGGGGACCAAAGCATGGGACAACAAGGTGCTGGCCAACCCTTTGGTGGTCGGCCAAGCGAGCCTATGCCCTTGGCATCGCGCGCCGCAACGCTACCCGGCGTTGCGATCGGGTCGGAGCCTGGGATTTTGTCGGTTCATTCATCGAATCTAAAGAAATTTGGACTAGACGTCACAGCGTAACAGCTTAATCCGCAGGATAACACCATGACCATTGCCGCCGTCGCCAACCAACAAAGTCAGCTCGCCGCCGCCGCCAATAATGCGGCGTTCAGCATCAGTAATACCGCCTCCAGCGTCAGCGGCGCATCCGGGTCATCCGCCGCATCATCCAGCACTGGCGCAAATGCGCTGGGTTCACTCAGCACAAATTTTAACAGCTTTTTGAATCTGCTGATGACACAATTGCAAAACCAAGATCCAACCAGTCCTCTTGATTCCAACCAATTCACGTCGGAGTTGGTGCAATTTTCGCAGGTCGAGCAACAGATCAGCACCAATTCAAGTCTGGGCCAACTGATTCAATTGACCCAGGCCGGCGACCTGACCCAAGCCAGTTCGATGTTGGGTAGCACGGTAACCGCGCAATCCAGTCAGATTCCGCTGCAAAATGGTAAAGGGCAACTCAGCTTCACCGCCCCCGCTGCAGAACCTGCCGCCATCGCCATTTATAATTCTGCCGGCCAGCAAATTCTCAATACTACCATCAATGCGCAGCAAGGAACGAATAGCTGGACCTGGAATGGTCAAGACAGCAGTGGCTCGACGGTGCCGGACGGCGCTTATAGCGTCGCGGTGATCGGGGCGAACCCGGATGGCTCAACGTCCGCCCTGCCATTCACCATTACCGGGACGGCCACGGGCGTCACCAGCTCTAATAACGCCCTATCGCTCAGTCTCGGTGCCCTGTCCGTGCCATTCACCGCCGTTCAAAGCGTCAATAAGACCGGGTAAGGCACGGCGCCGTGGTGTGGTGGCGCCGCCGTCAGCCAGCCATCAGTTACAATCATTGCCGCGTAGCGTGAAGGATCGCACCAGCTTGCCTTGGATGGCAAAAGTCGTTGTGCAGCTTTCGCTGTTATATTCGGGCGGGAAGCCGCCGCCGATGAACGGGCCGTAATAGGCGTAATAGATGGGGCCAACGCCGTAGGAACCGGATGTGTACGATACACGATGCTTAACATAGGCAAAGTAAGTGACGCCGCCGACTGTGATTCGCCGATTGGGCACGCCTAATCGGGCCACCAGTACCGATGTTGGTTGACCAACCAAGGCGGACATTTTTTCCGCATGGGTGGGACCAACCGCACATCCGGCTAGACCGAGAGCGACGGCCGGCGTCGCGAGCAATATTCGTCTCATGGTAACCTCCTTGAGTGGGTAGTTATACTCTGGTGATGTTTCGCCAATATGTCAGAGCCATAACACATCTGTGATATGGGGCGCATCACTGGCGATCATGGCCAGCCGGTCAAAACCCATGGCGATACCGGCGCAGGGGGGCAAATGCGCAACCGCCCTGACGAATTCTTCATCAAGCGGCCAATCATCATGCCCATTCATTTGATGCCGCCTTGCGCGGTCCGCGATAAAGCGGGCGCGCTGCTCGTTGGCATCGGTCAGTTCAACAAAGCCGTTCGCCAGCTCGATACCACACACATACAGCTCAAAACGTTGCGCCACGCGCCCATCATGCGGGCGGCGTTGCGCCAAGGCGGCTAACGGTGTGGGCCAATCGGTGATTAAGCTTGGATGAGCGCGCCCCAAATGCGGCTCGATTGAGCCTAGCATCAGCCGAAAAAACAAATCATCCCACGCCTCGCCCGCGCGCAACGTCACCTGCGCATCCGCCGCCAACTGTGCCGCATCGCCGATACTGGCCAGCACATCGACGCCGAGATAGCGCGAAAAAGCCTCCGCAACGCTAATCCGCTCAACGTGATCCAATCGGGTGGTCACGCCACGGCAGGTCACTTCCGGCGGCAACACGGCCCGCAGCAAGCCGATCGCCTCATCCATCAGCGCGTCCATATCAGCCTCGGTGCGATACCATTCAAGCATGGTAAATTCTGCGGCATGCGTGTCGGACCCCTCGCCATTGCGCCACACTCGGGCGAGTTGGAAAATCGGTCCCGCGCCGCCGGCCAATAATTTCTTCATCGCGAATTCGGGGCTGGTATGCAGCCAAAGCTTCGTGCGCGATCCATCGGTTGCCACGCGCTCGGTTGCGAATGCCGAGAGAAACACTTCCTCACCCGGCGCTGTGACCGCATACGGCGTCTCCACCTCGCAATAGCCTCGCGCCCGGAAAAACGCCCGCGTTGCCTCGCGTAGCAAATCCCGGCGTTGCAAATAGCCCCGGCGCGCCGCCAAACGCTCGGGCGCCCAAGGCATTGTCTTGATATCAGGCTGGTGCGGGTCTTGTCGGCTCATCCGCCGCACGATAGCACCACCCTATGTCCAAACGAACCCTGCGCACCGCCGATGCGCTGATCCAAGCCGGTTTTGCGCCCGCCGATCAGCGCGATGCGCTCAACCGTGTCGCCGCGCGCTATGCCACGGCCATCCCGCAGCAATTCGCAGCATTGATCGCAACGCCCACCGATCCGATCGGACGCCAATTCATCCCCGATCCCGATGAATGCCGCACCGAGCCGCATGAAAGTGCGGACCCGATCGGCGATGACGCGCTGTCGCCGATCAAGGGTATCGTTCACCGCTACCCGGACCGGGCTTTGCTCAAGCCCACGCTGGCGTGCCCGGTTTATTGCCGGTTCTGCTTTCGCCGCACCCATGTCGGCCCTGATGGTGGGCTGCTGACCTCAGCCGAGCTCGATGCCGCTTTCGCCTGGCTGGCTGACCGTCCGGCGATCAAGGAAGTCATTCTCACCGGCGGCGACCCGCTTTTGCTCTCCGATCGCCGGATCGCGGGCCTGCTTGAACGACTCTGTGTGATTCCGCACATCGAACGGCTGCGCATCCATACCCGCATCCCGCTCGCGACACCTGAGCGCGTGACCGATGCGCTGGCCAAAACACTCGATTGTGCAAAGCCGCTGTTCGTCGTGCTGCACGCCAATCACGCCCGTGAATTCACCACCGCCGGTATCGCAGCGCTGCGTCGGCTGCAGCGCCAGGCGATTCCGGTGCTCGGTCAATCGGTGCTCCTGCGCGGCGTGAATGACAGTGCCGAAGCGCTCCGCGCTTTATTCACCGCGATGCTGTCCGCGCGCGTCAAACCCTATTACCTACATCAGCTTGATCCCGCCCCTGGCACGGCGCGGTTTCATGTGCCGATCGCCGAAGGCCGCGCGCTGATCGCTTCCCTGCGCGGCACGCTGTCTGGCATTGCTTTGCCGACCTACATCCTCGATTCGGCCACCGGCAAAGCGCCGCTCGAACCCAGCCCGGTTTTGACGGATCGCCCCGCTGTGCTAGGCGGCCCTGCATGACCGCACCTTTGATCGCCGTTTTCAACGGCCCTAATCTGAACCTGCTCGGCCTGCGCGAGCCCGAAATCTACGGCATTCAAACGCTGGATGATCTTGAAGCCGTTTGCGCGGAGGCCGCCGAACGGTTGGGCATCGCCATCGATTTTCGCCAAACCAATAGCGAGGGTGAACTGATCAGCTGGGTCCATGAATGCCGTGGCCGTGCTGCTGGCATCGTGATCAACCCGGCCGGCTATTCGCACACGTCAATCGCCCTGATGGACGCGCTGGCAGCGGTTGATCTACCGGTGGTTGAAGTCCATCTATCCAATATCCATCAACGCGAAAGTTTTCGTCATCATTCCTACGTGTCGGTTGCCGCGCGCGGCGTCATTTGTGGCTTTGGCTTCGCCGGATACCGACTCGCCCTCGACGCCATCGCCGAAATCGTGGAGCAAGAATCATGAGCCTCACCTTCGACCCTGATGCGCTACGCGCCCTCGCGACGCTGCTGATCGATAGCGGCCTGACCGAAATCGAACTCGAAGAGGGGGATCGGCGTCTGCGCTTGGCGCGCACCCTGGTCCAGGCGCAGGCACCCGCCCCGATCATGGTGCAAGCTGCGCCTGAGGCCGCAAATCCGGTCATCAGTAGCACCCCCACCGTCAGCCCGGACGCCGCCGATCCGGCCCGGCATCCCGGTGCCGTGAAATCACCGATGGTCGGCGTCGCTTATCTCGCCCCCGAACCCGGCGCGGCACCCTTTATCGCCGTTGGCCAGACGGTCAGCGCGGGTCAGACCTTGTTGCTGATCGAGGCAATGAAAACCTTCAACCAAATCAAGGCCCCCCGTGCGGGCACCATCACCCGCATCCTGATCACTGCCGGGCAGCCGGTCGAATATGACGAGCCCCTCGTGATCCTGGAATAAGCCCGTGTTCTCAAAAATCCTGATTGCCAATCGCGGCGAAATCGCCCTTCGGGTGCTGCGCGCTTGCGCTGAAATGGGCATCGCCACCGTTGCCGTGCATTCCACCGCCGATGCCGAGGCGATGCATGTGCGCCTCGCGGATGAAAGCATGTGTATCGGCCCGGCCTCCGCCCGCGATTCATATTTGAACATGCCGGCCATTCTCTCGGCGGCGCTGATCACGGGCGCCGAGGCGATCCATCCCGGCTACGGCTTTCTCTCCGAAAATGCCGATTTTGCCGAAATGGTCGAAGCGCACGGCCTGACCTTCATCGGTCCGACCGCCGCGCAAATTCGCACCATGGGCGATAAAATCACCGCGAAATCCACCATGGCCGCCCTTGGCGTGCCGCTGGTGCCCGGCTCGGCAGGCGAAGTGCCCGATATTGCTGCCGCTATCGAGGTCGCGCAGGCAATTCGCTATCCGGTGCTGATCAAAGCCGCCGCCGGTGGTGGTGGGCGCGGCATGAAAGTCGCCCATGACGAGGCGGGCCTTGAAGAAGCCTTTTCGCTCGCGCGCGCCGAAGCCGCCGCCGCTTTTGGTAACAACGCAGTCTATATTGAGAAATATCTCGATCGGCCACGCCATGTCGAGCTGCAAGTGCTCGGCGATCATTTCGGCACCGTGGTTCATCTGGGCGAGCGCGATTGTTCGCTCCAGCGGCGCCACCAGAAATTGCTCGAGGAAGCCGGCTCACCCGGCATTACCGCGCACGAACGCGCCGATCTCGGGCGCATCGCCACTCAGGCTTTGGAGAAATTCGGCTATCGCAACGCCGGCACGCTGGAATTTCTCTATCAAGACGGCCAATTTGCGTTCATCGAAATGAATACCCGCCTGCAAGTCGAGCATCCGGTGAGCGAAATGGTCAGTGGGATCGATCTGGTGCGTGAGCAAATCCGCATCGCCTCTGGCGAACGGCTTGGCTACACGCAAGACGACATCCAGCTCTCCGGCCACGCCATTGAATGCCGGATCACGGCAGAAGACCCCGATAATTTCGCGCCATCTCCCGGCTTGGTCTCGATGTATCACGCGCCCGGCGGTCTCGGCGTGCGCATCGATTCAGCGCTATACGCCGGCTATCGGGTGCCCCCGCATTATGACAGCTTGATCGCGAAGCTGGTGGTCCATGGCCGCACTCGCCCCGAAGCCATCGCGCGGATGCGCCGGGCGCTTGATGAATTCGTCGTCGCCGGGATCAAGACCACCTTGCCGCTCCATCGTCGGATCATGCAGGACCCGAAATTCATCGACGGCGATTACGATATCCACTGGCTAGAGCGCTTCGTCAGCACCGATCACGGATAGAGCCCGACGCGCCGGAGCAGGAAATACTCGTTGAATGGCCGTTGGTCAGACAAAGCCGGTATGTCGGCGTTATGCTTTGGCAGCAAGCCTCGAAACGAAATCCGACTATCGATGATCCGGGTGGCGATTTGATCGATGGTGGTGCCTCGCTTGCGCCAATGCAGCATGCTTTGTGCAGCGCGTCGCGCGGCCGCAGCAGCCCAACGTCCCCCCCAGATCGACCCGATCCCGAGCCCCAGCATGAACACCGAGACAACGACGGACAGCACCGGCGTAATAATGCCAAAAGCGGCGAAAGCGAGCCGGGTCCAAATGATTTGGTATAACAGCGAACAGAAACCGGAGGCGAAAAACCCAATGCCGATCAGGCTCAGGGAGAAATCAACTGAACGTGGTGCCGTCACCACGCTTGTCGTTGCCTTTGACATGATACGTTCGCCCTTGTTTCAGCCTCGACTGTGATAAAATTCGTTAGAGCGTGATTGGTTATCATCAATCTCGCTCCCATCCTTGTTTGCCGATCAATTTCATTGGTTGAGGGTGAATCTGTCGATTTAACTTCAACCAAGATTGATCTAATGCCCTAAATAGACGAAATCGGCCAGGGGCGCGCGTTTGGTTGCGCGGGCAAAAGCCGTGGTCGAGCCGGGCCAGTTCGCGGTGACCTTGCCACACTGGGTGTACCAACTCTGGCAACCCGCCGACCATACCATGCTTGCAAGATCACGTTGCAGCGCCTCATTGAATTGAGCTGTGGCGGAGGGGCGCACCATCACCTGATCGGCATTGCGGGCCGTTGCCTCGGCCAGCACCCGCCGGATCAGGTGGAACTGGCATTCCATCATGAACAGGATGGAGGAGTGACCCAGCCCGGTATTGGGGCCGTAAATCGTGAAGAAATTCGGATAATGCGGCACCGCCGTGCCCAAATATCCCTGCGCCCCCTCGGCCCAATCCGCACGCAATTGGTGGCCCTCGGCCCCGATAATGTCTATCGCGGTCAGCGCCTCGCTCAGATCAAACCCGGTCGCATAAATCACCACATCGGCCTCATGCAGCACGCCATCGGTCGTGCGCACGCCGCGTGGCTCGATGGCGGCAATCGCCTCGGTGACCAGTGCGACGGTTGGGCGCGAAAAAATCGGCAAATAATCATCGGTCAGCAGCATACGCTTGCAGCCAAACGGATAATCAGGGGTCAATCTCGCCCGCACCGCCGGGTCGGCCAACTGTCGGCGCCGCTGCCAGCCAGCGAGGGCCGTCATCAGCCGATTGGCCGGCGTGTCGCGCCGGAACCCGCGATACACCGCGAAATCGACAATCCCATAAATCGCCGCGCGCATCGCGAGCCTGGCACCGGGCACATGCCGGAACAAAAATCGTTCGAGCGCGCTATGCGGGCGATTAAAGCGGGGCACAATCCAGTTCGGGGTGCGTTGAAACACGGTCAATTGTGCCGCCTGCGCCGCCAATTCCGGCGCCACCTGCACCGCACTCGCGGCGGAGCCGATCAAGGCAATCCGCTTTCCCGCGAGCGGCACGCTCTCATCCCATTGCGCGGTGTGAAAGGCGGCACCGGCAAAGCGCGACAGCCCTGGAATATCGGGCAGTTTCGGCCGGCTTAACTGGCCGATGGCCGAGATCAGCACATCAAATGTCAGCGCCTCGCCCTGCGCCAGATCAACGCGCCATTGCGCGCGCGCTGCGTCCCAACGTGCAGCGGTGACCTTACAGCCATAATGTATCCGCGCGCCCAGACCGAAATCACGGATGGTGCGCTGCAAATGCGCGAGTATTTCGCGCTGCGGCGCGAAAGTCGCGGACCAATCCGGATTGGGTGCGAAGGAAAACGAATAAAGATGCGCGGGCACATCGCACGCCGCGCCCCAATAGCGATTATCCCGCCAGGTGCCGCCCGGCGCATCTGCTGCTTCCAGGATGGTGACATCGGTGAACCCCGCCTGGCGCAGCGAGATTGCCGCACCAACCCCGCCAAACCCCGCCCCGATAATCCCAATCCGCCAATCGCCGCGTGCGCGCCCATGCTGCGGCGCGCTCATCCTTGCACTCACCTGATCCATTCTGGCCTCCAGCCGCCAATGGACCGCAGAACCGCCTTGTCAGCAAGGGCTCAGCACGCTGCCCCACCGCCCAAGGCAAACCGCGCGATCAAGCGCAAATCGGCCCCGGGCGCATCTTCGCGAAACAGTGCGACGGTGCGAACCGTGCGCGGCATCGCCAAACTCGGGGCAAAATAATCTCGCGCCGCGTCAAACATCGCCGCCGACGCCAATCGGTCGCTCAGGGTCAGGTGGAACTGAAACCGCTCCATGACCTGCGGATACCCGTAGCGATCCAGATAAAAAATGCCGCGCGAATCCTGCCCGGCGATCCGCTGCAAGCGGTCCTCAGGCTGCAGCGCCGCCCGGTGCCGGTCCAGCCCGATCACCCAGCGCGCGGCAAGGCAACGTAAGGCCGCTGCGTTCTCCGTCGCGCCAAGGGCAATAAACCCCTCCAGCCGCATCACCGCCAAGTGCTGCAGCGCGAATGGGCGAAGCCGCGCCGCCAATTGGGCGATGGTATCGATCAACGCCGTCTCGCTCGTCGCGAGCGCAAATGGCGCTTTGAGAGTGGCGTGAAATCCATAACGCCGGGCTGCCGCCGTGCGCGCGATGATGTCGGGCACCGGCGGTGGCTCCAAGCCGCACCCGGTCTCCGGATCGCGACCCAACCAGCGCGTTCCAGCCTGCCAGAGGGGGTCATCGCGCTCCGGCGCATAATACAGCGCGTAGCGCACGCAGCCCGCCCGGATCAGGACAGCAGGGGCGACCAGGAGGGATCGGTGGCGTTGGTCGGCGTCGGCGTAATCCGCTCATTGAACCCATCGGCCCCAATCGTCACCAAATGCGAAACATTGCCGTAATGCAGCGGGGTTTGCCGGTAGAACATGATCACGCGGCCATTTGGGCAGAAACTGGCGGATTCCTCCAAATAACCCTGCGATAAGAGCCGTTCGCCCGAGCCATCCGGCTTCATCACGCCAATGCCAAACCCGCCCGAGGTCAATCGGGTAAAGGCGATCATATCGCCCTTGGGCGACCAATCCGGCTCGGCATAGCGCCCGCTGCCGAAGGAAATGCGCTGCACGCCCGAGCCATCAGCCCCCATCACGAATAATTGCTGTGACCCATCGCGATCCGAATTGAACACGATCTTGCTGCCATCGGGGCTATAGCAGGGGGTGACGTTGATCGAATCGGAATCGGTCAGGCTTTGCAGTCGGCGGCTGGCCAAATCGAGCCGCACAATCGCGGCCCCGCTGCCGCGCGCCACCGAGAACAGCAAGGCGGAACCATCCGGGCTGAAACGCGGCCCAAAGCTGAGGGAGCCGAACTCACCCACCAATTGCCGCGCCCCGGTTGCCAAATCAAACAGGAACACCCGGGGCCGATTATCCTCAAAGCTGACAAAAGCGAGCTGCTGGCGCACCGGGTTGAACTCCGGCGACAACGCCATCCAGCGGCCATTGGTCAAGAACCGATTATTCGCACCATCATAATCCATGATCGCCATGCGCCGCACCGGCGATGTTGGTGAACCAGCCACCGAAATATAGGCGACGCGCGTATCGAAATAGCCTTTTTCGCCAATGAGTTGCTTATAAATATCATCGGCAACGATATGCGCGATGCGCCGCCAGTTCGCCGCACTGGTGGTGTAGGCGGTGCCTTGCACCTGCTTTTGGTCAGACACACTCCAGAGCCGATATTCCACCCGGATCGTGCCGCCGCCCTGATCGGTCACCGTGCCGGTCACCAGCGCCTGCGCGCCCAAAATCGACCAATTTTTCCAAACCGGAACGCCATTCGCAATGGAATTCGGCACAAAGCTGGTTGGATCGATGGTTTGAAACAGCCCGCAATGATCCAAATCCGAGGTGATTACCGAGCCGATTTCATTGCCCAACTCCGTATCGCCGCTCGCCGCATCACCAAACCCGGAAATCGCAATCGGGATCGGCGCATTATGCGCGCCCGAGACATTGATGGTGTCAGACGGCGCGCCGCCCGCAGCCTGCGCACGGGCAAGACCTGGCACAATCAACCCGCTCGCCGCCAGCGCCATGCCGGTGCGCAGCAAACGCCGGCGGGCGACAGGGTGGCCCCCCAGAGGCTCGACCAGCGTATGGGCCAAATACGGATGCACCGATATTTTCGGTAGGTTTTCCAAGGTCATCTTGATCCTCATGGTCATCGGGTCAGGGCGTAAAGCGGAAAATAAACGTATGAACCGCGCCCAACATATAGGGAGGCAGGGGCAGTTTGGCACATTGATAACTCTTAACCGCGTTCACGGCGCGTTGAGCGAACGCGGCATAGGCCGGATCGCCCAGCTTTCCTTGATCCGCCGGCGCCACTTCAGCCTCACGCACGGTGCCGGTTTGATCGGTGGTCACTTGCAGCAAGACCGAGAGTTTCGAGACGCCCGGCAAGCCAGCATCAATGCCCCAGCACGGCTGCACCTCGCTCGCAATGGCATTGCGATCAGCGGATGACAGGCCGGAATTGGCGGTGCTCATTTTGGTGCCACCGCCATTGGGAGCGCCGCCTTGCGCCGGGTTATAGCGGGCGGTTGGTGCCTTTTTCTGCTTTTGCAGGGCGCGCAATTTCGCCAGCGTGTTCAACACCGACTGGCTCATCGGCGCCGGGGTTTTCACCACGTGCTTTTGGCTGGTCGGGCTTTTTTGCGCCGGCGTTGGCGGCTGCTTTTTCGGGGGCAGCGGCAATTTTTTCGGCGGCGTCACCGAGGCTTTTTGCGTATGTTTCGGCTCCGGCGGCGGCGGCTTGGGCAGCGGCTCCGGCGTCTTGGTTTGCGGTGGCGGCGGTGGTGACGGCGCGGGTGGCTTGGGCAATTTCGGCACCGATTTCGGCGTCGGCGGTGGCGGCGGCGGTGGCGGCGGTGGTGGAATATTTGGCTGCGGCTTAGGCTGCTTTTTGGCCAGATGCGCCTTGTTCAGCGTGGGCGTGTTGGCCGGTGCGGGCACTTTGCCCTTATGCAAGGCTTGTTGCGGCACGTTCGGCCCCACCAGCGTCACATCCACAGCGGTCGAGGCCGGGGCGGTCAATTTTTCCTCCGGCAACGCCAAAACCAGCAGTAAAATGACCGCGAGATGCGCCAATGCCGAGGCAATCGCCGTGCGTTTAAGCCGAGGCTCCATCGGTCAGCCTTGCACCACGCGGCGTGTCACCGCGTCATCTGCTATCCAGCGGTTCAAGGCTCAGTGCCCAGTCGACGTTGGCTGCTGGGCCAGCAGCGCCACCTTGGTAAAGCCGCCCTGGGTGATGGTCGCCATCACTTTCAGCATCGTCCCGTACGGCACGCTGGTATCGCCACGCACGAAAATCCGTCGATCGGTGTTGTGCTTGGCGATTTGCTGCAAGGTCGCGACCAAATTCGAGAGCTGCACCTTGGAATCCTGCAAATACACGCTGCCTGCCGCATTCACCGTGATGGTGATCGGCGTGGCGTCAGAATTCACCGGCTGGGCGTTGGTCTTCGGCAAATTCACCGTCACCCCCGAGGTGATCAACGGTGCGGTGATCATGAACACGATCAACAACACCAGCATCACGTCCACCAGCGGTGTGACGTTGATTTCCGCCATCGGCTTATAGCGCCGCCCACCCGAGCGGCCATTATTGCCGGGGATAAATCCGCCCGCCATTCACCCGCGCTCCTCGGTCTGCCGCGACAGGATCGCGCTGAATTCCGCACCAAACCCTTCGAGCCGGAAGGCAAACCGGCCCAGATCGGTCGAGAGCTTGTTATAGGCCAAGACCGCCGGAATCGCCGCGATCAACCCCATCGCAGTGGCAAACAACGCCTCGGCAATGCCCGGCGCCACCACGGCCAGATTGGTGTTATGCATCGCCGCAATCGCCGAGAATGAGTGCATAATGCCCCAAACCGTGCCGAACAGCCCGATGAACGGCGCTGTCGAGCCGACCGAGGCCAAAAACACCATTTGGCGCTCCAGCCGGTCCATCTCGCGCATGGTGGTCACCCCCATCGCCCGCTCGACCCGCTGATTAACGCTGGTGCGCGACACATCAGCACCCGCCACCCGCGCGCTGCGCCGCCATTCGCCCATCGCCGCGCCAAACACGGCGGCCAGCGGATGCGAAGGCTCCGCCCCCTCAACATCATACAGCTCCTCAAGGCTGCGCCCAGACCAGAATTTATCCTCGAACGCATCGGCATCCCGATTGATTCGGCGGAGCGTGATGATTTTTTCGATAATGATCGCCCACACCCAAATGCTGGCGGCCAGCAGCAAAAAGATCACCAATTGCACCACCAGCCCGGCATGCAGAAACAGCCCCACCAGTGACAGGCTCGATCCCGGCGCCGCCAACCCCGTACTACTCACAGCCTGATTCACGCTCAAAACCCTTCCAGAGCAGCAGCGCCGCCCGTTATATGTCGCACCGCCAACCCCCGATCAGGATCAGCGGCTTGCCGCATTTTCTCAAGCGCCGCCCGCATATCCGCCGGCAATCGCGCCGCCCGCCCATCCGCGACACCCACACACGCCAATAACAACGCGATCCGCACGAGCAAAACCCCATCCGCCCGCTTGATCGCCTGATCGAGCGTGACGCTCGCACCCGTTAAGGACAGCGTGCGAGTCTCGACAATCAAGCAATCATCGAGTCGCGCGGGCCGCTCATAGTCGATTTTTGCGCGCCGCACCACGAACATACGCTGATGCCGCCGCATCATCTCGGCATGGGGCATCCCCAGCCCACGCAAGGCTTCAGAGCGCCCACGCTCGGCGTAGCGCAGATAATTGGCATGATAAACAATGCCTCCCGCGTCCGTATCCTCGAAATAGATGCGCAGATGATGCTGATGCACCGCCGCGACCGGCTCGGCGTCTTGCGAAGAATTCATCGAAAATCAATCCCTTGGATCACAATCAGGCCGGATCAAGCGGTAAATCGCCCTGCTCAGGCAGGGCAGAGGGCGGCATCAACCCCAAATGCACCCAACCATCGCGCCCCAGCATTCGCCCGCGCGCCGTGCGGATCAAAAAGCCCTCCTGCATCAAAAACGGCTCAATCACGTCTTCGAGCGTATCGCGCGGCTCCGACAGCGCCGCCGCCAGCGTTTCCACCCCAACCGGCCCGCCCTGGTGATGCTCGGCAATGCGCCGCAAATAGCGCCGATCCATCGCATCCAAGCCACGCCGATCAACATCAAGCCGGTTCAACGCCGCATCCACCGCACCGCGATCAATCACGCTCTGACCCTGCACCGTGGCAAAATCGCGAATCCGCCTGGTCAACCGCCCGGCAATGCGCGGCGTCCCGCGTGATCGTTTGGCGATCTCCTGCGCCGCCTCGGCGGTCAAATTCATCCCCAGCAATGCGGCGGCCCGCGTCACAATCAAGGTCAGTTCCGCCGGCGTGTAAAAAATCAGCCGGATCGGGATCCCGAACCGATCAAGCAACGGTTTGGCCAATAAGCCCGAGCGGGTGGTAGCGCCCACCAAGGTAAAGCGCGGCAAATCAATCCGCATCGAGCGTGCGCCCGGCCCGGTGCCGATAATCAAATCGAGGACGAAATCTTCCATCGCCGGATAGAGAATTTCTTCAATGGCCGGTTGCAGCCGGTGAATTTCATCGATGAACAGCACATCGAACGGCTGCAAATTGGTCAAAATCCCGGCCAAATCGCCCGCACGCTGCAAAATCGGCCCGGAGGTTGCCCGAAACCCCACCCCCAATTCCTTCGCCACAATCTGCGCCAAGGTGGTTTTGCCCAAACCCGGCGGCCCATGCAGCAACACATGATCCAGCGCCTCGCCCCGGCTGCGGGCGGCTTCGATAAAAATCGCCAGATTTTCCCGGCTGGCCTGCTGGCCAATGAACGCGTCCAAATTTTGCGGGCGCAACGCTACATCTGGCGCGTCCGCCTCCTCCGCACGCGGCGAGACCAGCCGTTCGGCCTCGTCAAACCCGCTCATCGGGCCAAGCGCCGCAGCGCCTCACGAATAATCGCGTCCAACCCCACCCCGGTGCCGGCCTCGGCCACGGCGGCGAAAATCGCGGGTTCCGCCTCGGCCCGCCGATAGCCCAAATTCACCAAGGCCGATAACGCCTCACCGCCAACACCCATTACGACCGCCGGAGCCGCCGATGAAGCAGCGCGGGTTGGCGCCGCCAAGCCGCGCGCGGCGGCAAACGCACCCAATTCGGTGACCAATCGCTTGGCCAAATTCGGCCCCACCCCGGAAACCCGCCGCAGCGCCGCCGCATCGGCGCCGGCAAGGGCGGCGACCAGCGCATCCGGTGCCAGCGCGGACAGCACCGCCATCGCCAATTTCGGCCCCACACCCTGCACCGTCACCAATTTATTGAACCAATCGCGCTCCTCGCTATCGATAAAACCATAGAGCGTGATCGCATCCTCGCGCACCTGGGTTTCGATCAACAGGCTGCTCAGCGCCGGTGGTGCCGCGACGGACGCCAGGCTGCGCGCCGAACAATACACCACATAGCCCACCCCGCGCACATCGATCAGGCACCGCCCCTCCTCGATCTGCTCGACCAACCCGGTCAGGCGCCCAATCATGCCGCCCCCCGGCGCGATGCCGCCATCAGCGTCGCCTGACCCAGATGATGCGCATGGCAAATCGCCACCGCCAAGGCATCCGCCGCATCGGCGCGGGTTATGATCGCGCCGGGCAGCAAGCGCCGCACCATCATCGCAACCTGCGTCTTATCCGCCGATCCGGTGCCGACCACCGAGCGCTTCACCGTCTTCGCGCCATATTCCGCAACCGGCACGCCCGCCCGCGCCGGTGCGAGCAACGCCACGCCGCGCGCATAACCCAGCTTCAGCGTCGCGGTGGCATTCACATTCACATAAGTCTCTTCCACGGCGGCATAATCAGGGGCAAATTGCGCGATCAACGCCGCTAGAGCGGTATCAAGCGCAAATAAACGCTCCGGCACCGACGCCGACCCATCCGTGCCGATCACCCCGTCCGCAACATGCCGCAGCGCATTGCCCGCGAGCGAGACGATGCCATAGCCGGTGAACCGCAACCCCGGATCAATCCCTAAAATGCGCACCGTGCGAATCGCCATGGTCCGAGTAAACCCCAAAACCACGGCAAATTATAGGCACGCGCACCATCAGCGCGAAATCGTTTTTACGTCGGCGCCCTCGCTTGGCGGAGAGGCGCGGCTTTGGCGAAGGCGTCGTGGGCTTGGCAGGCGGCAAAAATCCCGTCGCTCACCGGCGTATCGGTGATCTCAATCTTGAACAAAGGTAGCACGATCCGAATAGTGGCGAGGCAGATATCAGCAAGGCCAATGTTATCGCCATGACAGAATTCGCCGGTATCCGCCTCCGTCTGCAAACGCTGCTCGAACGCATGCAGGCCAGCGGTGAACCAGTTCACCCGCCAGACCCGCACCGCCGCGTCATCAAACTTTGCGGTCTCGGTCAGATAGCGGATCACCCGCAGGACAATCAGCGGATGCGTATCCGCCACCAGCGTTGATGCGAGCGAGCGCACACGGGCGCGGCCAAATGCAGTTCATCTAAAAACTCACAATATCCCGAAAAATCACCTCATCACCGGTCTCATCACCCGTTGCTACCCCCGCGCTTCGCCTCCGATTATCGCAGGGCTAGCGCCCATCGGACTAGCGATCAGCATGCTTGGCTGCGATGTTCATTGGTATTGAAGTCAACCATCCATTCAACCAGCACCGAGAGACGCTCAAAGACTACAGGCTGGAGAAAAGAAAAATTTTAATGTTTTGTGCAAGCTCCCGCCCGTTAAGAGGCTGAAAAGAGATGTTTCAAACGATTTTAATCTAACTGAATGATAAAATGTAACAGAAATATAATTTGAGTTTGCGTGTGAATCGTTGCACGATTTTAGAGCATACTCGGAAATGCAATCCATGCTGTTGACCGTCACTGCACAGTAACAAATGAGGTTCCACCTGGCGCCGTAACGTATTACGGCCTCTTGGGTGGAGAGCCACAGATGTTTTTCATGCCACCAAATGCAAGTTTTCAGGAAGAATTTCAGGCTGGTCAGTCAAGCGGACTGAATGGTGCGACATGGTATGCAGAAAACGCTGCCATATTAGGAGCGGCAGTCGGTTGGGGGGGGAATTTCGATTATCAGAGAAATGGATCTACGCTATATTTACAGTATGCAAATGCGTCAAATTATGGTGTTGGTGTATATATGGCAGGTGCGGGATATAGTTTGCAAGAGACAATGAGTATTGCCGGCAGCTTCGCGTCTCTCGAAGGATAGGCTGGAAGTGAAGCGCAGCGCCTAGCTGAAACGGTTGCTGGGTGGAGTGCCGCGAACCAAGGTGCATTTGGAGTTATGAAATGAAAAATTTTCCTGATTTACGTGATTTTTGCTCATGAAAAACTTAAAGAAGCTTGTATTTTTCGGAATGGCTTTCTTTCTTTCGGTCATATCAATCGTTATCATATCAATCGTTCTGTTTTTTATATTCATATCATCAAAATATGACTGCAACATTCACGGAAAAGAAATATTCGCTTCCCCGGCCGGAGATTGGCAAGCGGTTCAGTTGACAACTGGGTGCCCAATTTTTTCAATCGTAGGCGACGAAGCAAGATGGAATACCAAAGTTTATTTAGAAAAAATGGAAAATACACAAAAAAATCGTTATTTAATATTTGAAAATAATAGCGATTATTCGATTTCTATTAAATGGATCAGTGATAATAAAATTAAGATAATACTGAACGCTGTTTCTCTTGTCAAGAAAAGTAGGCGGAGCGTGTCCGGAATTGATATAGACTATAGTTTGAGTAAAAACGTTTCGAATTTTATTGATAAAACGATCAAATCTGCTAACGGGACCGGTCAGTGCAGTGATCTACCGAAAGATGGAAGCAATGCGGTATATTTTCGTTCTTTACGAAAATTTTGTACCTGGGCAGGACAATACACCAAAGAGCCCTTCTTAGGGCCGCGGTAGGGCATTGTCTGGTTATTTTGATGGAGCGCGTTGCGGTGAAGTGACGATCATTCAAGCTGTCAGACCCGACTTGAACAGCGACCTGAAAATAGTCCGATGAAACCAGCTGTATATTGGGGGCGCGAGGTTTCTTACATCTCCTCCGCAAGTCCGCCGTGCGCACAGTCGAGGCAACGTGGAAACGCATCGGCACACCGCTTAATGAGTTCAAACCGCGCATACCTCAAACACGCAGGTTATCCTTCTATATGAACCTGACGGACTCTAATAACTCTAATCAGCCAGCGCCTGCATCACCGCGTCGGGGATTTCGAAATTGGCGTACACATTCTGCACATCGTCGCTTTCTTCCAGCGCGTCGATCAGTTTGAGCACGGATCGCGCCGCCTCCTCATCGAGCGGGGTGCTGGTGGTCGGGCGCCAATCGAGTTTTGCGCCCTCCGCCTCGCCGAAGCGCTGCTCCAGCGCATCGCGCACCGCGAAAAACGATTCGACGCCGCACAGCACCTCATGCCCCTCAGCGCCGCTCACCACATCATCCGCCCCCGCCTCAATCGCGGCTTCAAGCAACGCGGCTTCATCCACCGTCGCCGGGTAGCGCACCACGCCAACCCGATTGAACATGAACGACACCGAATTGCTCTCACCCAGGCTGCCGCCATGCTTGGCAAACGCCGTGCGCACATCCGAGGCGGTGCGATTCCGATTATCGGTCAGCGCCTCGACAATCACCGCAACCCCGTTGGGCCCGTACCCCTCATAGCGCACCTCGACATAATCCTGCCCGCCCGCCGCACCGCTGGCTTTTTTGATCGCCCGCTCAATCGTATCGCGCGGCATGTTGGCACCGCGCGCCGCCGCACAGGCCGCCCGCAGGCGCGGATTGGCCGCCGGGTCCGGCAGACCTTGCCGCGCCGAGACGGTGATTTCGCGAATCAGCTTGGCAAATTGCCGCGCCTTGCGCGCATCCTGCGCACCTTTGCGGTGCATGATGTTCTTGAATTGTGAATGTCCAGCCATGGTCCCGTGATCCGCCGTGAAGTTGAGCGCCGCTGCGCTTTATTGCCTTGCCTTATGGCCCGCCCGCTTGTCCTGCCACCAACCGCATCGCGGCGGCAAGCCTTGGCGCGGTACCGCTCAGCGCGTAATCGCTGGCAGCCCGCGCGCGCGCCGCCAACGCCATGCGGCTGCGCAAGCTTGGATCATCGCGCAATTGCCGCAACGCGCTTTGCCATTGCGCCGCATCGCTGGCCAGCATGCCGGTCACGCCGTCAACCACAATCGTCCGATTCGCCCCCACCGGGCTTGCCACCGTCGCTCGCCCAGCAGCCATATATTGCACCAATTTATAGCCTGATTTCCCGCGCGACCATTCATCATCCGAGAGCGGCATCACCCCGACATGGCATTGCCCCAACAAGGCGGCCTCGGCGTTTTCGCTCCACGGCACGTGGCGGCAGGTCACGCCCGAAATTTGTAAATCCGGCGCGCCGATCACCAATAATTCCAACGGCTGCTCGCGCGCCAATTGGCGCAGCGGCGCTTCAATCGCCTGCAAATAGGGTGCCGTCACCGGCGTGCCGATCCAACCGACAGTGAACGGGCCAGCCGGTTCCGGCAGCACCGGATATTGCGCCAAATCCACCACCGTGGGCAGCAGCAGCACCGCGCGCGCGCCTTGCTGCGTCGCCCAATCCTGCAAGGTCTCATTGGCCACCACGGTCAAAGCGGCGCGGCGCACCAGATCGGTGAATTTGCCGCCCAGCAGCCAGCGTGCCGGCAGGCTCTTGCCGGTTTGGTAGCGCAAAAACCACGCATCATCGAAATCCAGGATGAATTTTTTCTCGCCCAGCAGCGTGCGCTCCAATGCCGCCGGCAAGAACGGCAATAATTCCTTCTCAATCCAAATCAATTCATGCGCCCGGATCGCCCGCGCCAAGCCCAAGGCCCGACCATAAGCCGCCAGCGCCGAGGGCAAGCGCGCCCCCTTGCCATAGAGCGCCGCCACATACGCATCCGATAAAAATGGTCGAGCGGTGCATTCAATGCCAAGCCGCTCCAAGGCCGGTGCATATTGCAGCAGGCGCAACCGGCTGCTGGCCCCCAGCCGCCCATAGCGCGTGGCCATCAGCACCCGCAGCGCGCCAGCAGCGTCAGGCCCATGCGCGACCGCGCTGCCCTCCGGCAACATATCGTCCCCCATCAATTCACGGCGCACACTGATAGACATCGGGATCGGTGATCGCAGCTCCGGTGCTTCGCACGACCAGGAATAATGCGTGCGGATGGATCATGAGACGGCAAAATCCATGATAATTCAAGTGGCCGAGCGATCGCGCGTTGGTGCCGCCCGCCAACTCGCCACCAATCCCGCCGCCCCCACCAGTAAAATCGCCGCCAAAACAAACGGCGCGCCGGGAAACCGCAACGGCCCGGCCCGGCTGAACAGGTCAAACACCGCAGCGCCGGTCAGCGGGGCGATGATCGCGGTCAATCCCTCAACCGAGGAGAGCGCGCCATTCATCCGCCCTTGCTGGTCCGCCGGCAGCGAGCGCGACAGGATCGAGCGGATCGCCGAATTGCCAACCGAGCCCAGCGCCACCAAAACCACGCCCAGAAACATGAAATAGGGCAGGGGTGAAATCCCGATCAGCAAAAACCCCGCCGCATTGAACATAAACCCGGTCAAAGCGGCGCCGCGCTCACCCAAAAGCTGCACGGCAGGCTTGACCAAAAATAATTGCACCACCGAGGAGCTGACGCCGACCACGGCAAAAAATACGCCATTTTGCTCCGGTCCCCAATGAAAGCGCAGCTCGGTAAACAGCACCACCACCGCCTGCATGGTGCCAATGCCAAACCAGCGCGTACACCATGAGGCGGCCAGCCGCCACAGGCGCGGCACCGTCAAAAACAGCCGCATCGAGCCCAGCGGTGTGGCATCACGCAGCCGCAATTCGCGCCGCCGCTCGACCGGCAATGATTCCGGCAGCACGAAAATCCCATAAATCACATTCACCGCGACCAGCCCCGCCGCCACCAAAAACGGCAACCGCAGATCAATCGCGCCCAAAAATCCGCCCAAAGCCGGGCCGATCATGAAGCCAAACCCAAACGCCGCGCCAATCATGCCAAAACGCTGCGCGCGCTGCTCGGGCGGGGTAATATCAGCAATATACGCACTCGCCGCCGAAACATTGCCCGCCGTGGCACCAGCCAGCAACCGGCCTAAAAACAACCAGCCAATCGAGGGGGCAAAGGCCAGCAGCAAATAATTCGCCGCCGCCCCTGAAAGCGAAATCAGGATCAAGGGCCGCCGGCCAAACCGGTCCGAGAGCTGACCCAGAATCGGCGCCGCAAAAAACTGCGCACCGGCAAAGGCCATGCTCAGCGTGCCAACCCAGAGAGCGGCATGTTCGGGCGGCAAGCCGGTTAGTTTTTGCACCAGGCGCGGCAAAATCGGCGCCACCAGCCCAAAGCCGAGCGCATCAATGGCCAGCACCGCGAAAATGAATCCCATGATCCGCTGCCCGCCCCTATTTTCATGTGATTATATCGGCGTTCGCCCACGGACCAGCCAAAAATGGCTCCCAGAGTAGGACTCGAACCTACGACCGAGCGGTTAACAGCCGCTTGCTCTACCAACTGAGCTATCTGGGATCCGTGGGCGCGTCATAGCCAACCCGTGCGCGCTTGGCAACATCGCCCCTGCCATGAATTTGCACGCCCGTGCCGCGCACTGGTTGCGCCGCTCTCAGCGCTGGGATACGCCGCAGGAAGCAAAATCAGGAGTGCGCCATGTCCGATATCGTCGACATCATCGCCCGCGAAATTCTGGATTCGCGGGGCAACCCAACCGTCGAGGCTGAGGTCACGCTGGAATCCGGCTCGGTCGGTCGCGCCGCCGCGCCCTCCGGCGCTTCAACCGGCGCCCATGAGGCGGTTGAGCGGCGCGATGGCGATGCCCAACGCTATGGCGGCAAGGGTGTCACCAAAGCGGTCAGCGCGGTGGAGGGCGAAATTTTCGACGCGCTAAGCGGGCTGGAAGCCACCGAGCAAGTGATGCTCGATCAAATGATGATCGATCTAGATGGCACGCCGAACAAATCGCGCCTCGGCGCCAACGCCATCCTTGCCGTCTCGCTCGCCATCGCCAAGGCCGCCGCCGATGAGCTGGGTTTGCCGCTCTATCGCTATGTCGGCGGGGCCTATGCCCGCACGCTGCCGGTGCCGATGATGAATATCATCAATGGCGGCAAGCACGCTGACAACCCGATCGACATCCAGGAATTCATGATCCAGCCGGTGGGTGCGGCGGATGTGCATGATTCGGTGCGGATGGGCGCGGAAGTTTTTCACGCGCTGAAATCGCTGCTGCACAAAGCCGGGCATAATACCAATATCGGCGATGAAGGCGGTTTTGCGCCGGGCCTGCGTTCCGCCGAGGAAGCGTTGGGCTTCATGATGCGCGCGATTGAGGCCGCAGGCTATGAGCCGGGCGCGGATATCGCCTTCGCGCTTGATTGCGCCGCCACCGAATTTTTCAAAGAGGGCCGCTACCATCTCGAAGGCGAGGGCAAAATTCTCGATGCGGGCGGCATGACCGATTATATCGGCCAATTGGCGAAAAACTTCCCAATCATCTCGGTTGAAGACCCGCTGGCGGAAGATGATTGGGCCGGCTGGGCGCATTTCACCAAAACCCTCGGCCACACGCTGCAAGTGGTGGGCGATGATCTCTTCGTCACCAACCCCGAACGCTTGCGCCGGGGCATTGCCGAACGCTCAGCCAACGCAATTTTGGTCAAGCTCAATCAAATCGGCACCCTCACCGAAACACTCGAAGCGATGGAGCTGGCGCATCGCGCGGGCATGGCCTGCGTGGTAAGCCATCGCTCCGGTGAAACCGAAGACGCAACGATTGCCGATATCGCGGTCGCGGTGAATGCCGGGCAAATCAAAACCGGCAGCCTTGCGCGCTCGGATCGCACCGCCAAATACAATCAATTGATGCGCATTGAAGATGATCTGGGCCAAGCCGCGCGCTTTGCCGGACGCACGATTTTGCGCACGGCGCGTTTGGCCGATATTGGTTAAGGGCAGACTGAACAGGAGTTTTGATGGATGCAGCCGTTAGCGTCCCGCTCGCGGAGGCGCTGGATCTTGGAAAGGTTTACGGCGCGAAAACCGCGCTGCAAAACGTCACCTTGTCGGTCGGGCGCGGCGAAATCGTCGGTCTGCTTGGCCCCAACGGTGCGGGTAAAACCACGCTAATCGGCTGTCTGCTTGGTTTTTTACTGCCCAGTTCGGGCAATGTGCGGCTCTTCGGCGAAACCGCCAGCAACTTAAGCCCCCGCTTGCGTGGCCGCACCGGCTTCGTGCCACAAACCATGACCGGCTTCACCTGGTATCGCGTCGGCGAGCTGATCAAATATCTGGGCCGGTTCTACGCGGACGCGCCGGGCGAGGTGCCCGCTTGGTTGCTGCAATGGGCGGATTTGGATTTGCGCGCCCGGGTCAAATCACTCTCGGGCGGGCAAAAACAGCGCCTCGCCATCGTTCTGGGCATGCGCCATTTGCCTGATTTGTTGATTTTGGATGAGCCGGTAGCGAGTTTGGACCCGCAGGCGAGGCTCGATTTCATCGCCCTCCTGACCGATTATTGCCGGGCATCCGAGCGCAGCATCATCATCTCGTCGCACATCCTGTCCGATCTCGAAAAATTAGCAACCCGCGCCGTGTTCATGCGGCGCGGCAGCATCGTGCATGACGTGCCGATGCAGCGTTTTCGCACCGCCACGCGTTGGATCGCGCGCAGCGATGGCGGATCGTTGCACGGCCTGCTGCCCGCGCGTCTCAGCGTGTTGGGCGCCGCGCGCGATGATGGTGCCTTGCTCGTCGATGGCTGGGACGCGGCGGCGGAAGCGGATTTGCGGGCGCGCGGCAGTGGCGATTTGCAGGTGCGCAGCCCCGATTTGGAAGCCGCGTTCCTGGAAATGACCCGATGATCGCGGCTTTGCGCAATTACGTCTCGATGGTGTTCCTGCGCGAAAATCCGCTGGTGATCGCTGCCATCTGGATCATTGGCTCGTCGGCTTTGACGGCGGCGTTTCAGCACGGCAACCCGATTGCACTGCTCGATCATGATCGCGCCACGGTCTATTTGCTGTGGGGCGCGTGCTGGATTCTGCCTAGCGTGGTGCTTGCCCAGTATTGGCGCCAGGTTCTGGCCGTCCATGCCCCCGCCGTACCCGGGTTGCTGGCGGCGGAATTGCGGGCGGCTTTGGTCATGCTGATGATCGTGGTCGCGATCATCGATGCCCCGCTGGCGCGGCTCGGTGCGCCGCTCAGCGGGTTGATCGCCCTAACCCTCATCGGCGTGGTGATCAGCGGCAGCATGGTGCCACCGCTCGTCTCGGCGCGCGGCATGCCAGGGCCGCTCTGGCTATGGGCAACCCGCCTGCGCCTCGCTTTGCTCGCGGGCGTGGTCTTGTTCGGCTTTGAAAATCACTGGTTCGGCTGGCTGGTCGCGGCCAAGCCGATAATCACCTTGCCGCTGATTGTGCTCATGATCGCGCTGATTATCGGCGTGTTGTGGCGCGTGCCAAATTTCTTGCGCCAGCTCAATGCGCGCAACACCACCCGCCCTGAGTTGCGGCAATCGCGCCCCACGCTCGCCCGCCTGATCGATGTCATCCATTGGCGGCCCCGCTTCTGGCCGGATGCCCCGGTGCCGGCGCAATTCGCGCTGGCCACCGGGCCGCTCGGTCTGTTGATCAATATCACGGTGCAATACGCCATTGTGTTCGGCGTCGATTACGTCATTTATCATAACATGGCGGGCATCAGCGCCACCGGACTGCACATGGCCGCCGAACAATCGATGGCCCTGGTCGCAGGCCTGACCGTCGCACAGCTTTCGCAATCGCTGCTAAACCGTTCCGGCTTTGCATTGACCTTCCTCGCCGGGCGCTATGGCGGGCGGATGAATTACAGTCAATCGGTGTTTCGGGTGTTTCTGATCAACGGGTTCATCCGCTGTGCGCTCGTGGCCATTATCGGCATGTCGATCGCCGCCGCGCTTCATATGGTCAGTATCGAGGTCGCGATCATCGATGGTGTGTTGATTTTAGCGACCATGCTGGGCAGCAGCCTGTTCGGAGCCTTGCCCTTACTCTGGCATGATTTCGGCGGCATTGGCGTCGCCGCCTTCTGCGCCATGAGCGGCTATTTATTTTGTTATAGCGGCGTCTTTGCCGCTCTCACCGCGTCCGGCATATTCACCATCGCCGTCCCCGCCGTGATCGCAACCATCGCCGTGATCGGCGGCACCATCATCTGGATTTTCGCGCCGGGCCGATTGGCCACCATGGATTGGCCGGTCGATACCGAGGCGGTTTGAGAAAAAAGGGCCGAGACTTTCGTTCGAAAATCTCGGCCCCGCGCATCAGGCCCGATCGAACCGATCGAGTTCCATCACCTTGTTCCAGGCGGCGATGAAATCATGGACGAATTTCGCACGCCCATCCTCGCTGGCATAGACTTCGCTGAGCGCCCGCAATTGTGAGTTGGAGCCGAACAGCAAATCAACACCGGTCCCGGTCCAACGCACCGCGCCGGTTTTGCGGTCGCGCCCTTCGAACACGCCCTCGCCAACGCCGTGCCAAACCGTGCCCATATCCAACAAATTGACGAAGAAATCATTGGTCAATTGCTCAGGCCGGTGCGTGAACACGCCATGCTGGCTCTGGCCAAACGTCGCCTGCAGAACCCGCATCCCCCCGATCAGCACCGTCAGTTCCGGGGCCGACAGCGTCAGCAGATTGGCCTTATCCACCAGCGCATCTTCGGCCTGACGCACCGTGCCTTTGCGCTGATAATTGCGGAAACCATCCTGCATCGGCTCCAGCACCGCGAATGAGGCGGTATCGGTTTGCTCCTGCGTCGCATCGGTCCGGCCCGGCGTGAACGGCACCTGCACTGCATGCCCGGCTGCCTTCGCGGCACGCTCAATCGCCGCCGCACCACCGAGCACGATCAGATCAGCGAGCGAAACCCGCTTGCCACCCGATTGCGCGCCGTTGAACGCCGCTTGGATCCCCTCAAGCACCGCAAGGATTTTCGCCAATTCCGCCGGCTGATTAGCCTCCCAATATTTCTGCGGGGCGAGGCGGATGCGTGCGCCATTGGCCCCGCCGCGTTTATCGCTGCCACGGAAAGTCGAGGCCGAGGCCCAGGCCGTGGTCACCAATTGCGAAACCGTCAGCCCAGAGCTGAGGATTTTCGCCTTCAGCGCGGCTATGTCCGCGTCATCGATCAGCTTATGATCGACCGGCGGCACCGGGTCTTGCCAGAGTTGCGGCGGCGGCACTTCCGGCCCGAGGCAGCGCGCATGCGGCCCCATATCGCGATGCGTCAGCTTATACCAAGCCGCCGCAAACACTTTGGCGAACTCCGCCGGATTTTCGTGGAACCGCTTGGAGATTTTCGCATAAATCGGGTCCACGCGCAGGGCGATATCCGTGGTCGCCATCATCGGCGCATGGCGCTTGGTCGGATCATGCGCGTCCGGCACCGTGCCATCGGCGGCACCGCCCTTGGGCGTCCATTGATGCGCACCGGCGGGGCTTTTGGTCAGTTCCCACTCATAGCCGAACAAATTATCAAAATAGCCATTATCCCAAAGGATCGGATTCTTGGTCCACGCCCCTTCGAGACCGCTGGAAATCGTGTGTACGCCCTTGCCATCGCCAAAACGGCTCTTCCAGCCCAGGCCTTGATCTTCCAGCCCTGCACCTTCGGGCTCCGGCCCGACATATTGGCTCGGGTCCGCCGCACCATGGCATTTGCCGAATGTGTGGCCGCCCGCCACCAGGGCGACGGTCTCTTCATCATTCATCGCCATGCGGGCAAAGGTTTCGCGAATATCGCGCGCCGAGGCCATCGGGTCCGGATTGCCGTTCGGCCCTTCAGGATTAACATAAATCAGCCCCATCTGCACCGCCGCGAGCGGGTTCTCCAACTCACGATCGCCGGTATAGCGCTTATCGCCAAGCCAGGTGGTCTCCGGCCCCCAATACGTGTCTTCCTCAGGCTCCCAAACATCGTCACGCCCGCCCGCAAAGCCGAATGTCTCAAAACCCATCGATTCCAGCGCGCAATTTCCCGCGAGAATCATCAAATCGGCCCAGGAAATCTTCTGGCCATATTTTTGCTTGATCGGCCACAGCAACCGGCGTGCCTTGTCCAAATTCACATTGTCAGGCCAGCTATTGATCGGCGCAAAACGCTGCGCCCCGGATCCGGCACCGCCGCGCCCATCGCCAATTCGGTAGGTGCCGGCGCTATGCCAGGCCATGCGAATGAAAAACGGCCCGTAATGGCCATAATCCGCCGGCCACCATTCTTGCGAATCGGTCATCAGCGCCACCAGATCGCGCTTCAGGGCTGCCAAATCGAGCGATTTGAACGCCTCGGCATAGTTGAATTTCGGCCCGAGCGGATTGGTCGCGGGCGCATGCTGATGCAGCATTTTCAAATTAAGTTGATTGGGCCACCATTGTTGGGTGGATAGTGAGGTCGAGGTCATGCGCCTGTGCGCGCTGCCCATGACGGGGCATTTGCTTTCGTCGTCCATGATCACTCCGTTTGGATTGGGTTGGTTGTGACCAAGGTTCTACAGCACCTAATATATAGGTCAAATAGATTTTATATGACATCATAATAGGAATTTCCGATTGTTAACCGCCCGCGACCATGGCCGCGATTGCCCTGATCACGCGCGCACTGCTAGCAGACCTTATGATCGTGAACGGCGTGGCAGGCTGGATAATTGTAGCCGTGCGCGGCGCGGGGCAGGGATCAATGCTGCGCTGGGGCCTGCTCGCACCCGTGGTGCTGGTCGCGCTCGCCGTGCTGATCGCCGCCCCCCGCAGCGCGCGGCTGCGATTATACGGCATCACCGGCGGAATTATCCTCGGTTTTTGGGCGCCGGACCCCCTCATTGCGGGGTTCGGACTGCTCTTTGCCATCATGCTCGCCGCCTTTTGCGCCGACGCAAAACCTCTCGCGCTGAGTGCCGCACCCGCCCTAATCCTCACCGCAATCTGGGCGCTGATCACCGCACAGCCCGCCCCGCTTGCCGCCATCAGCGCCGCCATCACCCTTATTGTCGCGGCCCTGCTCGCGCCGCTCGGCGCGCTGTTGGCCCTGCGCGCCCCCGATTTTACCGGCCTGGCGCAGGGATTCGGCTTGGGCCTGTTCGGGGTCGCGCTCGGGGGCGCGGGGCTGGGCCTCGCCTCGGTCACGCTCGTCGCCTCGGCGGGTGCGGCGTTCAGTATCGGCGGCTTGCTGCTGATCGAACAGCGTTTGAGCGAAGAAGCCGGCCATGTCGCGCTCGATTGGCTCGGCGGGCTGGCGCGCGGCATGCCGGATTTAAGCTTCGTGCTGCTCGCCTTGATGCTGGGCGTCTCCGCTTTGCCGCCCGGCCCGGCTTTCGCAGCCCTGGTGCTGATCGCCCATGGGCTTGGCCCCGCGCCATCGCTCAGCGCCGGTGCATTTTTTCTCGGCGCTGCCCTCTGGGCCGGGCTCTCGGCGGTCGCCGCCTTGCGCGGTTTTGCGCTGGTCGCTCTCGGGCGGCCGCGCAGCCTGCGCGCCGCCGCCGCTGAAGATGCGTGCGACCGAATTTTTGCCGCCATGGCCGGGCTTGCCGCCGCCATGGTGCTGCTCGGGCTGATCGCCCTGCCAAGCAAGCTCACCCTCATCGGCGTCATTGGCGGCCTGGGCGGCTTGGTGGCCCTGCTCCTGAGCTTGGTGCGGCAGCGCCGCCGCCTCGAACAGCCGCATTGGACCGAAGGCTTCGCCAAGCCGCCGCTCTGGCTGCCCTTCGATGACCCAAAAACCCAAATGACCGCCACCGGATTTTCCGCAATCACGCTGGGCACCGGATTTTTGCTCCCCGCCTGGCTGGATGATCAGACCAAGGCGCTGCGATTATGGCTGGCCAAGGTGCTGGCACCATGACCCTGCTCAGCGCCGTCCTCGCCGAATTAATCGGTCTCGTCTTGATCGTCCTCGCCATACTGATCCCGCCCGCAATGATCACCGGCTGGTCCGGCTGGCGCGCCGGGCTCGGCTGGCGCGGCTTCGCCCAGCCTTTGCGCGATTGGCGTAGCCTCTGGCAGCAATCCCGGCTGGAGCCAGATTTCGCCTCACCCTTAGCGCGCCTATGGCCCGCCATCGCCCTCGCCGCCACCATCCTGGCCGGGGTGCTGGTGCCGAGCTTTGCCAGAAATATCTGGACCGGCGTGCCCGGTCTGGCGCTCTGGATCATCGGCCTGCTCGCTTTGGCCCGGATGGCGCGGCTGCTCGCCACGTTGGATGCCGGGCAGGGCGCACGCGGCTTGGCAGCGGCGCTGGCCGCCCGCAGCTTCTGGATGGTGCAAACCATCTTGCTGATCGGCACGCTCGCTGCGGCCAGCGCGGTCGGCTCGGCATCACTCGGCGTCGGCCTGCCCTTGGGCGGGGCCGGGTTGAACCGGCTGGTGCTGCTGCTCGCCCTCGCCGCCGCCATTGTCGGTCTCGCGAATGATCAAACCGCGCCCGGCACGGCCCCCGAGGGCGATTTGGCCGGCCCCGATCTCGCGATGCTGCGCCTCGAAGCCCAGCTTCGGCCCGTCATCATCCTGCTTCTGGTCTTCGCCTTGTTCGCCCCGCTCTGGCTCGCCACCGCCAACCGGCTCTCAAGCTGGCCAATGGGGCTACTCGGCTTCTGGCTGCGCTGGGGGCTCGGCATGATCGCCATGGCCATCGCCCCGCGCGGCGTCTGGCGCGCCAGCCTGATCGCGATGCTGCTGATCGGCCTCGCCTTGGTGATGGTGCTGCCGCGATGACGCCATCGCGCTCGACGCACCCGATGCGCATCGCGATCACCATCGCATCCGTGCTCCTCGCCCTGGCGCTTGCCCCCAGCCGCGATTTGGTGCTGCCCTTGTCCGCGCTCGCGGCCGGGCTGGTGCTGCTCTGGACCGGGTCAATTGCCGGTCTGCGCCTCGCCGCCCTTGCCAGTATCACAATTTTGATCCTGCATTTTTGCGCCGGCAGCGCCACGTTACTGATCGTGATCGCCGCCCTGACCCTTAACCCTCCCCTCACCGCGCCGCGCGGGGCGCTGCCCGAACCGGCTTGGCGCATCATCGCCTACGCCGCCGCCCTCGCCGCCATCGCGGCACCAACCGCCAGCCTCGGCACCGCCCTGCTCGGCGTGACGCTGCTCAGCCTCGGCGCGCAATCTTCCGCTCGCACCACCCTGCGTGCGGGCGGCGCAGTGATGCTGATGGCCATCGCGCCCGATATCACCCCCAATATCGCCAACCATATCTCCATTGGGGCCAATCCATCGCTCGCCGCCCTGCTCTGGCTCATCGGCGCGACCGGCTATGCGCTGATCACGCTCGAAGCCGGGCCGCGCGCCGCCTTGGCGCCGGTCGCTGCCCTCGCCTTGCTGTGGCGCTGGCATCCGCCGGGCGGGTCCGCATCGCTTGATGCCGCATTCGGGCTGATCCTGGTGCTCAGCGCCCTGATGCTGTTTGCGTTGCGTCCGCGTGGCGGTCAGCACTCGCCCTGGACCTATCTGGCCATGGCGCAAATCGGCATCATCGTCGCGGGCGCGGGGCTGGATCGCGCCTGGCTTGAATTCTGTCTGCCGGTCGGCTTCGCGCTCACCCAAATCTGGCGCGCCCGCGCCCCCGATCATGCTTGGGCGTTGCTCGCGCTCGCCGGCTTTCCGCCCTTTGCCCTGTTCGTGGGTGACGTCATCACGCTGCAAGCCGTGCGGGTCCAGCAAAGCGGCATGGCCATCATGATGGCGATTGGCTGGCTCACCATGGCGATGATCGCGCTGATCCGCCTGCGCGGGGTGCGGCGATGACCGCGCCGCCGGATGATCTGATTGCGCTGCTCGCCCGCGCCGCCATCGAGCCCGCCGCCCCCGAGCCGTTGCGGGTGCTCACCGCCCCCGATTGGGCGAGGCTCGCCTCGCTGCCCGGCTACCAACTCGCCGCACTCTGGGCGGAGCAAAACCGCGCCATGGGCCTCGTGCGGCGCGATGATTGGGTCTTGCCGATTGCGACCGATGGTGCGGAACCCGCCCTCGCGATCATGCTCAGCGCCCATCCGCACTTGGGCCTCGCTCAGCGCAGTGGCGAGTTCACCGATGCGCCGGGCGAGGGGGTCTATCAAATCGGCGAAGGGCCGGTGGGCGGCGCGATTGCCGAGCCGATGCATCGTCGCCTCCATCTCGCCGGAGATCATGTGCTGCGCGTCGATCATCGCTTCGGATATGCGCATCGCGGTATTCTCGCGTTGATCGAGGGTAAATCACCCCGCGCCGCCGTGCGCTTCGCCGCCCGCATCGCCGGGCTGAGTGCGGTTGGGCATAGTCTCGCCTTCGCCCGCGCCGCCGAAGCGGCCAGTGGTGCTGCAATCCCCGCGCCGGTCGAGGCGCTGCGTGAGGCGATGGCGGCCACCGAACGCTGCGTGGCCTGTTTGCTCGCCCTCGCCCGGCTCGCTGACATGGGCGCGGTACCTCCCTTGGCGGCAAAATTGATCGCCCTGCGCACCGACATTGCCGACGCTGCAGCGCCAATCTTTTTTCATCGCCTGATGATGGATATGGTGGTGCCCGGCGGCATCGATACCGCGCCGCGCCTCACCGCGCTGCCCGCCTTGATCGCGCTGCTGCAATCTGTGCGCGCTGCGCTGCAGCCGTTCGGCGCTTGGCGCTGGCGGCGGCGCTGGGCCGATCTCGCGGAACCGGTGCGATTGCGCGTTGGGCAAGCGATCAACGACGCCGCGTTCGCCAGCAGCGCCTTTGCCCCCTTCAGCGCGGCAGAGCGCGCCGAACCCTGGTCGGTGGCGCTGGCCAGCCAGAGCGGCGCGGGCCTTGGCCACGCGCACGGTCTGGATGGCCCGATCGATTGCTGGATGCGCCTTGATGGCGGCTTCATCACGGTCTGCACCATCGCCAATCAAGGCCTGACCACCATTGCCGCGCTGGAAGCCGCCGCACCCGGACAAACCCGCGCCGCCTTCGCCCGCCGCGCCGCACTGCTGATGCCGCCGATTGGCATGATCGATCTATGAAACCCCCGCACCCCGATCCCGCCATCCGCACCGCCTTGGCGCAACGCCTCGCCGCCGAAGGCCGGGCGCACCCGCGCTTGGCGCTGACCATCCGTCATCTCGATGCGGGCAGTTGCGGGGGCTGCGAGCTGGAATTGCGCAGCCTGCGCGCCTGGCAAAGCGGCCTCGCCGCCTATGGCATTCACTTTGTCGATGATCCGCGCACCGCCAATATTCTCCTGGTCACCGGCGTTGCCACCCAAGGCATGGCCGAGCCGCTGCGCCGCACCCTAGAGGCGATGCCCGATGCCCGGCTGGTGGTGGTGATCGGCGATTGCGCGGTCGATGGCGGCGTCTTTAAAGACAGCCCAGCCGTGCTCGGCGGCGTCGTCCGGCTGGTCACGGTCGATCTCGCGGTCACGGGCTGCCCGCCCGCGCCCGAACACATCATCGATGGTCTGCTCGCGGCTCTGGACCCATGACCACCGCGCGCCGGATCAGCCTTGCCTATGAACAAGCCTGCGGCGGCCGCGTCGCCGGCGTCGATGAGGTCGGGCGGGGACCGCTGGCCGGCCCGGTGCTCGCCGCCGCCATCATCCTACCCGCCGCCCTCGATCCCGCCCTGGCCAACCGGATCGATGATTCCAAACGGCTCAGCGAGGCCGAACGCACCGCCATCAGCGACGTGCTCCGCGGCTCGGGCGCCATCTGGGCGGTTGCCAGCGCCTCGGTGGCCGAAATCGCGGCGCTGAATATTTTACAGGCCAGCCTGTTGGCGATGCGCCGGGCGGTGCTGCGCCTCGCCATCGCGCCCGATTATGTGCTGGTCGATGGTAATCGCACGCCGGATTTGCCAATGGCGTGCCGCGCCGTGATCGGCGGCGATGGTCTTTCGCTCTCGATTGCCGCCGCCTCGATCATCGCGAAAACCCATCGGGATCGGCTGATGCAGCGTTTGGATGCCCGCTATCCGGGCTATGGCTGGGCGCGCAACGCGGGCTATGGCACGGCTCAGCATCGCGCCGCGATCACAAAATTAGGAGTAACCCCGCATCACCGCAGAGGCTTTGGCCCCTTGCTCTCGGGTTGATTAACGCACCGCGTCACAATGTGACGCAAAAATCTTAGCCATATTTCCGCTCAGGGTGGCGTAAATGCCATAAACGCTCATGCGCGGCGACTAGGCTTTCAATGCCTTTGCGCCGGTTCGCATCAACCGGCACGGTGCGCCGCGTCAGCATTTGCTCCAGAATACCCAAGAGGCGCTCAGCGACTTCAAAATCCTCCTGATCACACGCATGATGGAATGCAATCAAAATTTTATCTGAAAGGCGCCGGGTATAGCGCGTCGTCGTGGCGGCAGTTCGGCTCGCCACGGCGGAATCGTCATCAAAATCAGAGTCGTCGGTCACATTATGATCCTGCTGGCTAATTGGCTTTACTGTGCTTCATCGGGGTACCAGCGGGACTTATGAACGAATTTGTGGTAAATTGCCAGCGTAATTAAATTGTTAACAGTTGCACGCTGGTGGAGGCGGCAATGTGCCGAGCGAGGCTGCTTTGCACCCCGCATCACCCCGCCGTGCCAAGCAAGCTCTCAAAAAACCGCTTAACCATTTGACCCATCCAACGCTGATCGCAGTCGGTGTGCCGCGTCCGGCGCGAAAAATTGTTCACGGATCAACCAGTCAATCAACACCAGATTGACATTGAATTTGAAATCATCCCCCGCCAGCATCACCTCCACAATGCGTTTCGCCGGCCACAAAGCAAAGGATTCAACTTCGCCATCCGCAGCGCGCGGCGTGAAATGTTCCGGCAGCACCAGATCAAAGCAATAAAGCCGGTCCCGGCGTAGCCCTTCCGGCCGCTCCATCGCGTAATCAATCTGGGCGGAAAGTGTCGCCGCCGCGATCAACGCAGCCGGAATCGCCGCCTCTTCCGCCGCCTCTTTCGCCAAGGTTGCGGTTGGCGTCAGCCCGGCGGACACGCCACCGCCGACCAGATTATCAAACTTGCCCGGGTCCAATTTTTTGCTAGCGCTGCGCTTGGCAATCCACAGATGCGGCCCATTCGCCCGGCGCACCACGCCGTTCAAATGCACCCCCGCGCCAATCACCCCAAAGCTCGGCACCGCCCCCCGGTCCAACACCGCCAAGCTCCGCGCCGAGTCGGGCGCACGCACGTCAAAATCTTCGCCCCGGAGCGCAAAGCCAAATTGCGGTGCCAACGAAGCCGCCGCCGCATTCAGCCGCCGCGCCGCGCGCGGCGCCAGGCTGATACCACGCGCCGAGCGCAACGCCTGCGCGCCAAAATAGCCGCAGAAGGCTTCGGCAAAATCAGGTTTGAGAAATCCCACCGGCACATCGCCGATGCGCCATTCCAGCCGATCACCGGGCAGAATGGCGGTCTGGCAGGCCGCAATATGGCGGAGCAGGGGGGTAATACTGGTCAGGGTCAAGGGCAGGTCCATTGGCAATCAAGGGATCAAGTGCCATGTCCGGTCAATGGACCCGCGATCACAAAATCAGTTACCCAGCCCGCCATCGGCCACCACCCATACGCCAACCCCCACGCCAACCCCCACACAAGCGCCGGGGCAAACGGTCGAGATCGCGCGCACCCGCAATAGTTGGCAAACCGTGCGCGCCTTGCTGCCTTACCTTTGGCCCAAGCGCGAATGGGGCTTGCGGGTGCGCATGGTGCTCGCCATCGCCGCCCTGATCGCCGCCAAGCTCGCCATCGTGCTGATCCCGATCCTCTATGCCCGCGCGGTCAACGATCTTTCGCCGAAAGCGGGTGCCTTGCTCCTGCCGGTCGCCTTAATCATCGCCTACGGGTTGGTGCGGGTGATGTCATCGGGCTTTGGCGAATTGCGCGATGGCCTGTTTGCCGCCGTGCAGCAGCGCGCCGCCCGTGCCGTGTCGCGCGAAACCTTCGAGCATTTGCACCGGCTTTCGATGCGCTTTCACCTCGACCGGCAAACCGGCGGCCTGTCGCGGGTGATTTTGCGCGGTGCCACCGGCATCCAAACCGTGCTGCGCCTCGCCACGTTTCAAGTCTTGCCGACCATCCTCGAACTCACCTTGACCATCGGCATCCTCTGGCATTTGTTCGGCTGGCTCTATGCGGCGGTCACCTTGTTCACCGTCGCGACCTATATGGTCTTCACCCTGTCCTTCACCGCATGGCGGATCAAGTTTCGTCGGCAGATGAACGAGACCGATAACGCCGCCCAAACCAAAGCCATTGATTCGCTCCTCAATTTCGAAACCGTCAAATATTTCGGCAACGAAACCCACGAATCCCGCCGGTTCGATGAAAGCCTAACCTCCTACGAAAAAGCCGCCGTACGCTCACAAGTCACGCTCAGCATGCTGAATTTCGGCCAGGCGGTGATCATCGCCACCGGTGCGGTCTCGCTGATGCTGATGGCCGCATCCGGCGTGGTCGCCGGGCGGATGAATGTCGGGCAGTTCGTGCTGGTCAACGCCTATTTGCTGCAATTATACCAGCCGCTGAATTTAATGGGCTTTGTCTATCGCGAATTGAAACAAGGGCTGGTCGATATGGAGCAAATGTTCGCGCTCCTGCGCACCGAGGAAGAAATCGCGGACCGGCCCGGCGCCAAAATCCTGCCCGCCCACGGCGCGCCGGTGGCCGTGCAGTTCGATAATGTGCGCTTTGGCTATAATCCAAACCGCGAAATTCTGCACGGGGTCAGCTTCACCGCCGCCCCTGGCCGCAAAATTGCCCTGGTCGGCCCCACCGGCTCTGGCAAATCCACCATTTCGCGCTTGCTGTTCCGCTTTTATGATGTCACCGGCGGCGCTGTGCGTATCGATGGCGTGGATGTGCGAGATATTACCCAAACCAGCCTGCGCGCCGTGATCGGCGTGGTGCCGCAAGATACCGTGCTGTTCAACGACACGATCCGCTACAACATCGCCTATGGCCGCCCCGGCGCCACCGAGGCCGAGGTGGAACAAGCCGCCCGCCTCGCGCAAATCCATGATTTCGTCCTCTCGCTGCCCGAAGCCTATGCCACACGGGTGGGCGAGCGCGGCCTCAAACTCTCCGGCGGTGAAAAACAGCGCGTCGCCATCGCCCGCACCATCCTGAAAAACCCGCGCCTGCTGATCCTCGATGAAGCAACCAGCGCGCTCGATACCGCGACCGAGCAAGATATCGGCACGGCGCTGCGTCAGGTCGCGCGGGATCGCACCACGCTGGTCATCGCCCACCGCCTGTCCACCGTGATCGATGCCGATGAAATTTTGGTGCTCCGTGAGGGCGAAATCGTCGAGCGCGGCACCCATATCTCTCTCCTCGCCGCCGGCGGCGTCTATGCCAGCATGTGGCAGGCGCAGTCCGAGGCCATCGAGGCCGCACCCGCCGTGCGCGCCGCAGAATAAATCCCGCCTACTGTAACAATTGGAGCGAAACGACATGGAAGATCAAATGGATGACCCGATCGATCACGATATGGTGATGAAAGCCGGGGTCATCGTCGATCGCCTGATCGAGAGCATGGTCAAACAGGATATTCCCCAAATCGCCATCGCCTCCGCCCTGCTCGGCGGCGCGCTCAACGTGCTCTCGGCCAATTTACCCGACGAGGCGGTGCTGCGCATTTTGCAAAGTGCGATGGATAGCGTCGCCAATGGTGAGCTGCGCGAAATCGACGAGCCACGGCAATAAAATACCGCGCCGCCGGGGGCTTGCGTAACCCGCTCGCCCGGCGCACGCTTGGCAACGAAGCATCGGATGAGGAGCAGAAAATCATGCGCATTAGCACGATACAAATGGCCCCCGGATCGGACAAAGCGCAAAATATTGCCCAAGCGCGCCGCCTGATCGAGCAAGCGGTGGCGGCAGACCGGCCTGACATGGTCGCCCTGCCCGAAATCTGGACCTGCCTCGGCGGTGACCGCGCGACCAAATTCGCCGCCGCCGAAACCCTGCCATCCCCCGGCTCATCGCAGTCTGGTAGCGTCGCCCCCGGCGGTGAAGCCTACGAGTTTCTGCGCATGATGGCCCGCACCCACAATATCCATGTGCATGGTGGCTCGATTGGCGAGTTGGGCGGCGAGCGCCTGTTCAATACCAATCTGATCTTTGCCCCCGATGGGCGCGAGATTGCGCGCTACCGCAAAATCCATCTCTTCGATATCGTCACCCCTGACGGCCAGGGTTACCGCGAAAGCGCGGTCTATGGCGCCGGCGATCAAGTGGTGACCGTCCCCATCGGCGGCTATCGCGTCGGCCTGACCATTTGTTATGATGTGCGCTTCCCTGAGCTGTACCGCGCGCTGCGCGAAGCGGGGGCCGAGATTATTTTCGTCCCCGCCGCCTTCACCCTGCAAACCGGCAAAGACCATTGGGACGTGCTGCTGCGCGCCCGCGCCATCGAAACCCAATGCTATATCGTCGCCCCCGCCTGCACCGGCACCCATTATGACGGCTCGAACGAACCGCGCGTCACCTTCGGCAACAGCCTGATCGCCGATCCATGGGGAGCGGTGATCGCCCGCGTCTCCGAAGGGCCAGGCTTTGCCACCGCCCGCATCGATCCCGCGATGATTGCCCGCATCCGCCGCGATATGCCAATTCTGGAGCATCGCGTGCTCGGCATGTCGGCCCCCGATCACCGAAAACGCGCTTGATCGCCCTGCATTTCGCTGCCGCGCCGACCGATGCTGCGCGCGCCGCATTTGACCGACTGACCGCGCGCTACGGCCAGGCTCCCGTCGAAGCCGCCGAAATCATCGTCGCCCTCGGCGGTGACGGGCTGATGCTGGAAACCATCCACGCCACCCTCGCGCGCGGTGTGCCGGTCTACGGCATGAATTGCGGATCGGTCGGGTTTTTGATGAATGATTACGCCGAAGCCGGCCTGATCGAGCGGGTGGGCCGCGCCCTCGGCAATGATATTTTTCCGCTGCGCATGCATGTGGTCACCATGTCCGGTGCGGTCGAAGAGGCGCTGGCCTTCAACGAAGTCAGCCTGCTGCGCCAATTGCGCCAGGCCGCAAAAATCCGCATCGCCATCGATGGCACGGTGCGCCTGCCCGAACTGATCTGCGATGGCGTGCTGCTCGCCACCCCCGCCGGCTCCACCGCCTATAATCTCTCCGCCCACGGCCCCATCGTGCCGCTTTCGGCCAATTTGCTGCCCCTCACGCCAATCTCAGCCTTCCGCCCCCGGCGCTGGCGCGGCGCGCTGCTCGCCAGCAACAGCGATGTGTTGTTCGAAATCCTGGAGCCAGAAAAACGCCCGGTCGCCGCCGTCGCCGATTTCACCGAAGTGCGCGATATTCTCACCGTCGCCGTCAGCGAAGACCGCGCGGTGCGCGCCCGCATTCTCTCCGACCCCGACCGCGCCCTCTCCGAACGGATCATCCGCGAGCAATTCACCGTTTAGCAAGCGCCAAAGTTGAATTTGAACTATTCAACGCTGACCATCCACCTTACGGCGCCGCACCCATCAAGCGCGTCACCGTCGGGGCCAAATTCTGCGCAATCAAGCTCATGCCGCGCCGGTTCGGGTGCAGCGCCGGCTCCGGTTTGGCGAAAAACGGATCAATGAACAAATTCCGATCCACCCGCCCATGCCGCACCAGCACCACCCCCGGATTGCGGAACGTCACCAGCGTGTTATGCCGATAAATCCGCGCGAGTGCTGCATTAATCAGCGTCGTTTGCGCATCCACCCACGCGGATCGGATCGAGGGCAGCACTCCCAACAGCAAAATTTTTGCTCCCGGCGCATGACGATGCACATCATTCACCACCGCCTCGATCCCCGGCACCGTTCGCCGTGCGCCCCAATGCGGCAAGCCAAGATTATTCGCGCCGATCAAAATCACGATCAATTTGGGATGCAGCCCGGCCAATTGCCCATGATCCACCCGCCAGATCACACTCGCCGTGGTATCGCCAATAAAACCGAAATCCAGCGCGTTATACGGCGCATAATAATGCTGCCACACCGGCAAAATCGTCTCGGACGCTACAGGGGATTTGCGGGTCCAATATTGGGTGATACTATCGCCCAGCCAGATCAATTTGGCACCCGGATCGGCCCGTGCTTGGTCCAATGTCTGCGCAAAGCGCGCCCGCCACCAGGGCAAATCCATCCGCCCGATCGGCACCGCCGCCAAATTAACCCGCGGACGCGGGGCCGCTTGCGCGGCGCCCGATAGGGCAAGCAGGGCCAGGATAAAAATAACGACGCGCAAACCAGTCATCACGGCCTCGATTGATCATGGTTGGAAAAAGCCAGCGGATACAGCACCAAATACGCTCCCTGAAACAGCCCGGCGATCAAAAACGGCGCCACCAGCGCCCCCTCGGCGAACAACGCGCCAGCAAAGGCCGGCGCAATCCCGCGCGGTGCCATCGTCGAGAGCGTGTTAATACTCGCGGCCAGCCCGCGCCGTTTGCCGCGCACCAGCCCCAGCGCCACGGCTTGCCGCGCCCCCGCCGTGCCGCGATTTAACGCCGACCGCAGCGTATAGACCAGCACCGCCGCCGCAAAACTCGGCATGAACGGCATCGCGACCAAACTCGCCAAACCGAGTGCGCGCATCACCACCACCGTGCGCACCGCGCCATAACGCGGCGTCAGCCGCCCCGCGACCATGGAAGCACTGCCCGCCGCGATGAACCCCAACGCAAAAGACGGCCCAATGGCCCCCGCGCCAACCCCAAAGCGCGCCGCAAACCACCAGGACATGAACGGCCCCACCATCCCAATCCCAGTCCCGTTCAGCAAATTCAGCCCCGCCAGACGCCAAAGCAGCCCGCGCTCCACCCGCGCCGTCGCCGCCTCGGCCTGTTGCGCGGGTCCGGTGAAACGCTCCACAAGCCGTTGCGGGTCCGGGCTCAGCCATAATAGCGAAAAAGCGATCAAGCCCGCCCCGAGCGGGAGCCAAAATATCGGTTGCACCGGCCCGATCAACCCCGCCACCACCGCTCCCACCGCCATGCCGAAAAATCCAAGGCTCGCATTCAACGAGAGCAGTGCGCCCAATTGCTTGGGGGCAATCAACACCGACATCCATGATTGCTCCGCCGGCGCAAACGGCCCCGCCGCGCCATTCGCCCCCCGGCCAAACCCGCCAATGATCGCGGCCACCGCGAGCGGCAAAAAAATTCTGCTCTCCAATGCGATAATCGAAGTCGCCACCGAGAGAATTTCATAGACCAGCAAAAACTGCCGCCGCCCAAACCGGTCGCTCGCCGGGCCGATGCCCGCCGTCAGCACCACCGAAAACCCAATCGCCAGCGCAAACACCAAGCCGAGCCGCGTCGCACTCCAGCCAAGCGTGCGCGCATAAAGCGCAAAATCGGTGACCAACGCGCCCTGCGCAATACTGCGCGCGAGCCGCGCCGCCATCAGCCGCAGCACCGTTGGTGCTAAATCCTTGATCAAATCCCCGCCGATAACAGCACCAGGCTCAGCACGCCCATGCCAGCGCAATATGCCGCGAACGGGCCGAGCGCCCAGCGTTCATGATCGCGAAAATAGCGCATCAAAAACGCGGTGGAGAGAAACGCCACAATCCCCGCCACGACGGCGGCCAGCACCGAGAGCCCCAAAATTCCCCCGCCCAACGCCTGATGATGATGCCATAATTTCGGCACCTCCACCACCGTCGCCCCGGCAATCACCGGGGTTGCCATCAAAAACGCAAACCGCGCCGCCCCGCCATGATCAACGCCGCGCGCCAACCCGCCCACCATCGCCGCCCCTGAGCGTGACAAGCCGGGCAAAAACGCCAAACATTGAAACAACCCAATCACCAGCGCATCCAGCGCCGTCAGCCCCTCCACGGTCTTGCCGCTCACCCGCCGCCGCAGCCGGTCACCCGCCAGCAGCAACCCCGCATTCACAATCAAAAACCCCGCCGCAATCATCGGCGAGGCAAATAAATGCTGGATCGGCTTTTTCAGCGCAAAACCAATCACCACCGCCGGCAGTGTGGCGATCACCAAATTCACCAGCAAGCCCCGCTGCGCTTTCGCTCCCGGGCTTTGGTGTCGGCTGACCAGCGCCAACGCCATATCCCACCAATCGCGCCAAAAATAAGCAAGCAACGCCGTCGCCGTGCCCACATGCAGCATCACCACAAACGGCAAAAACGATGGCGCATGCTGGTTGACCCGCCAATGCAGCAAGCTCGGCACAATCACCGCATGGCCCAGGCTGGAGACCGGGAAAAGTTCGGTTGCCCCTTGCATAATGGCAAAGAGAATCGCGGCAATCAGCGTCATGCAGGCTCCATCGATCAGGCGAATCGCCCCACGCGGGCGCTCAGTTGGGTTTATAGCCGATTTGCGTCACCAGGATACCAACCAGGATCAAGGCCACCCCCACCCAAAACCACGGGCCCACCCGCTCGTGAAACAGCTTGATCGAGAGCATCGGCACCAGCGCAATTCCCACCGCCACCCACGGATAGGCCCGGCTCAGCGGCACGCGCGAGAGAATCCAAATCCACAGCACCGTCGCCACGCCATAGAGCAACCCCGCCGCATAAATCGAAGGCTGGCTCAGCACCGTGCTCACGGCCTCCAAGGGTGGGCGTCCGCGCAGCGACAACCCCACTTTCTTGAACAAAAGCTGGCCGCTCGCCAAAATGATCGTAAAGAGCAACAACGCGATCGTATTAACCATGCCGGCCAATCTCCTCCTGCTCAGACCCCAGCGGCTCAGACCCCAGTGGCCCTGGCCCCACCCGCTCAGGCCCCACTCGTTCAGGCAGCGTTGGAAAAATCGCCCGGCTCGGTACGCTCGCAATGTCATAGCCAATAAACGACAATAAAAGCTGCAAACCCAAAATAATCGGCAGCGCCGCCAACATCACCGTGCCTGAACTGGTGGTGACATTGAGCAAACTATTATGAACCCAGAAATACAGCCCGGTCAGCGTGCCAAATCCCATCAGCAGCAATCCGGCCAGAAACTCCAGCGAGGCGAGCGAAAAATCCCGCAGAAAATAATTATACACCAGCCGCTTGCCAAAATTGCGCGCATGGCCGCGCAGAAATTCGGGAATCACGGTTTTGATGTTCATATTACTAACCTCAGCGCCATACACCGCCGCCATCGGAATATCGATCACACAAGCGCGCAACGTGCCCAAGCGAAACAGCATGTCCGATTCAAAGAAATAGCGGCGGGGCAGGGCGTCCAACGGAATGAAATCGATCAAGGCCGCATGAATCGCGGTATAGCCATTGGTCGGGTCAAACAAGGTCCAATAGCCCGAGGATAATTTAGTCAAAAACGATAAAACAGCATTGCCAAACACCCGCACCGGCGGCATCGGCTTTAACGCGGTCACATCAAAAAACCGATTGCCCTTGGTATAATCAGCCCGCCCGGCAATGATCGGTGCGGTAAAATGCTCGAGCAAGCGGGGGTCCATCTGCCCATCGCCATCGATTTTCACAATAATATCCGCCCCATCCGCCCGCGCTCGACGATAGCCGGTCACCATCGCCCCGCCCACGCCTTGATTTTGCGCATGGCGCAGCACCACCACCCGTGGATCGGCGCATGACGCCGCGATCCAATCGCCACTCTGCTCAGGGCAAGCATCATCGACGGCATAAATCCGCGCAACCGAGGGGCCAATCGCCGCGAGCACCGGCAAAATATGCGCACGCACCTTAAAACACGGGATCACCACAGCGATGATCGGAGGCAGGGCAGATTTCATTGATAAAATGACCGAGCAATCAGAGTGGGCAGCACCAACGCAGCTTTGAGCGCCACCAAAATCGCCGGCAACGTCAATAAAACGCTAGCCGCATCTCGGCCATAACGCCAGCCCGTCCCGCGATCGAACCAAGCGCCAAAGCGCGGCACCAGCAGCAAATAATAGCGCCCCTGCACGCCAATAATCTGCGCCCCGCCGACATTGGTCCAATCCAAATACAGCGATAATTCCACGGCGATGATACTGGCCCCGACCAACGCCAGAACCAACAAAGCATCCCCCCAATGCCAGCGTACCCGCCCCGCCGAGGCGCCCAGCAGCGTGGCGAGGGCCGCCGCAGCCAGCGCGCCGGGCAGATAAAGGCCCGGAAAATACTCAACCGCGCCACTCGCCTGGACAAATTTGCGCTGGCCACTCCAGCGGATCGCGCGTGCCGTCGCCACCTGCTTTGCGCCAATTTTCGGCACATAAATCGCCGTCCCGGTTGGCCGCGGCAACAGCTCCGCCCGCGCTGCCCGCGCCAAGCCGCTATCGATGAACACCCCGGAATCCGGCCCACGTGGCGTGGCGTGCCGAACCCCGAAAATCTGCCCATGCAGCAACGCCACCGTGCGCGAAATATGCGCCGGCTCATCCGCCACATCGCCAATCGGCGTGCCATAGGCCAGATGCAGGCCGGTATAGAGCGTGATCGCCACGAATAGCAGCGTCAGCGCGTGCGCCCCGCCGTAATCAAGGCCCGATCGGAGCGCGCAACCCAATCTCACCATCGGCACCGCTCAGGAAAACCGCGCATAAATCAAATGCGGCAGATAAAACCCATCATAAATCGCCATCGCAACCACCGGCAGCGTCAAAACCGTCTCCAGCGAGAGCGCCGCATACCGCCACCGGCTGACCCGATTGATCCAACGTCCCCAACGCGGCAGCGCCAAGACCAAAAACGGTACAATCTCCAGAAAATAGCGCCCCTGCACACCGGCAATAATCGTCGTGCCAACATGGGTCCAGGAAATATAAAGCGCCAGCTCCATCAAAACCACCGTCACCACCGCCAACCCCAAAATCCACAGCGCATCAACCAAATGCCAGCGCAGCGCCGCCGCATTCGAACCGGCGAGGCTGGCCAGTGCCGCCGCCGCCAGCGCCAACTCCCAAAAATGATAGACCTGATCGGACATCACGATGGTCAGCCATCCGAAAATCCCAAAAAACTCGTGCGTCAGCCCAGTAAAATACAACGTAATATAATGATATGGCATCAAAATAATCTGGCTTGGATGCGCCAACAACACGCGCAGATTGGCCACCGCATCGGGTGACGTAAACACATCGCTCGCCTTGCCCGGCCAAAGCGGTCCAGGGTGATAATGCGGCCCCCATGATGGTGTGAATGAGGTGCGCAGCATCACCAACACCCAGATGATCGAGGGGATCGCAAACAGCGACAGCAGCACAAATCGTCTTCCTAGCCCGCGCCAGCGTAGCGGGATCAGCGCGCAAAACAACAAAAACCCATAAGGTGGCTTGGAGCAGATAACGGCAGCAAAAATCGCGGCAGCAATCCAGCGTGCCGTGGGCGCGCGCTCCTCCGCCTCGGTCAGGAGTGCCGCACAGAGCACACAGGCGGCAATCAACATCCCATCCTGGTTGAAGGATGCACCCAGCGATAAGGTCATCGGCAGCGCCAGAAATGCAAATAATAAGGGCCGCCCAAATTGCGCCCTTTGCAGCGCCAGCGCCCCCATCAGCAAAAATCCAAGCAGCATGAATAACCGCCCGGTATATAAAGCCTGCAATGGCGATTGGCCGATCCAATGCCCAATCCCGATGCCCAAACTGCCGGGGATGTAGAAAACCGGCAAATACTCAACCGAGCCGCTCGCCCCGTCAAACCCCAGCCTATTGGCCCATCGGATCGCGCGTGCAGCTTTGCGTTGGGCCGGTGGAATATGAACATTGAAACCCGGCGGCACCAACTCTGATTCCGAGGCGTCAATCAGCCCCTGATCAACCATCACCCCGGCGACCTTCCCCACGTTGAATTGCACCTTCCGGCCAATCACAATCCCGCGTGTGAGCGCCGCCGCCCGCGCAATATGCGAGGGTTCATCCGCCACCTGGCCCATCGGCGTCGCATAAACCAGCCGCAGCCCGGTGACCCCACAGACCAGCAAAAACACCATCACCAGCCAGTTCGGGCGCGCAATTGAAAATCGCCGGAATATCCTGTTCATAATTGCTCCGCCATGCGAAGCACTCCCTGCCGTCTGGCTGCCAGCCTGTCAACGGAACACCCAAACCGAACACCCAAACGTAACAACCAAACGTAACAACCGTTGGTGTCGCCGCACAAATCGGCTAGGTGTGAGCCATGATCTCCATCGTCGTCCCCTGTCATAACGAAGCCGCCAATATTGCGCTCCTCTATGATCGGCTTTGCGCGGTCATGACCGGCGAGGATTGGGAACTGGTTTGCGTCAATGATGGCTCGCGTGATGACACGTTAGCCCGGCTGATCGCGCTCAGCCAGCAAGACCCGCGCGTGCGCGTGTTCGATCTCGCCCGTAATTTCGGCAAAGAAGCCGCCCTCACCGCCGGCCTCGATCACGCGCGCGGCGAGGCCGTCATCCCGCTCGATGCCGATTTGCAAGACCCGCCCGAGCTAATCCCCGCCCTGATCGCCAAATGGCGTGAGGGGTTTGACGTGGTCAACGCCGTCCGCGCCAGCCGCACCAGCGATGGCTGGCTCAAACGCACCACCGCGCGCGGCTTTTACCGGGTGATCAACCGCCTCAGCGACGTGCCCATCCCCTCCGATACCGGCGATTTCCGCCTGATCGCCCGCCCGGCGCTCGAAGCGCTAAACGGCCTGCGCGAACGCCGCCGCTTCATGAAGGGCCTGTTCGCCTGGGTCGGATTTCGCACCACCGATGTGCCCTATCAGCGCGCCCCGCGCCATGGCGGGCAAACCAGTTGGAATTACTGGAAGCTTTGGAATTTCGCCCTGGAAGGCATCACCTCATTTTCCAGCGCGCCGCTGCGCCTTGCCTCTTATCTCGGCGTCACCGTCTCGATCTTCGCCTTCATCTACGCCGCGATCATCATTTTCCGGAAAATCATGTTCGGCAACGCCGTCGCCGGCTACCCGTCCCTGATCGTGGTGATCTTATTCCTCGGCGGCGTGCAGCTCCTCGCCCTCGGCGTGATCGGCGAATATCTCGGGCGCATCTATGAGGAAAGCAAACAGCGCCCGATTTACCTGATCCGCGCACGCTGGGAGGGGCCCGATCGCGGGGATCACTCAGATCGTGCGCGGCCCGCGCGCGATCGCAGCCACCCCGGTGCGTGATACTTCCACCAACCCCAACGGTCGCATCAAATCCAAGAACGCGTCGAGCTTATCGGTCGCCCCGGTCAGCTCAAACACAAAACTCTCGGTCGTCGCATCAATCACCCGGGCGCGGAACGCATCGGCCAACCGCAGCGCCTCTGATCGGTGGTCCCCGGTGCCAACCACCTTGATCAACGCCAATTCCCGCGCCAAATGCGGCCCCTCGCGCGACAAATCAGCAACCCGATAAACCGGCACCAGCCGATCAAGCTGCGCCTTGATCTGCTCAATCACCATCTCGGTCCCGTGCGTGACAATGGTAATCCGGCTGCGCCGCCGGTCATCATCCACCGGCGCCACCGTCAAACTCTCAATATTATAACCCCGCCCGGAAAACAGCCCGATCACCCGGGCCAAAACCCCAGATTCGTTCTCCACCAGTACCGAAATCGTCGCCGAGCGCAGCGCCTGTTGCACAATCGCGTTCATACCAGCACCAACCCTTCATCGGTAATGCCGCGCGCCTCATCCTCATGCTCCGGCCCCAAAATCATCTCATTATGCGCCGCCCCGGATGGGATCATCGGAAAGCAATTCTCGCGCGGATCAACGCAAATATCAGCAATCACCGCCCGATCGGTCGCAATCATCTCGGCAATCACCCGGTCCAGATCATCAATCGTGCGCGCCCGCAGCCCGGTCGCATGAAAACTCTCCGCCAGCTTGACGAAATCGGGCAACGCCGCCGAATAACTCTCCGAATAGCGCCCGCCATGCAGCAATTCCTGCCATTGCCGCACCATGCCCATATACTCGTTATTCAGAATAAAAACCTTCACCGGCAGCCGATATTGCGCGAGCGTGCCCATTTCCTGAATATTCATCAGAATACTGGCCTCACCCGCAATATCGATCACCAACGCGTCCGGATGCGCCACCTGCACCCCCATCGCCGCCGGCAAGCCATACCCCATGGTCCCCAACCCACCCGATGTCATCCACCGATTAGGCTGCTCGAAGCGATAATATTGCGCCGCCCACATCTGATGCTGGCCCACCTCGGTGGTGATATAGCTGGACCGATCACGGGTCATTTCCCACAAACGCTGGATCGCATATTGCGGCTTGATCACCGAACCCGGCTCGAATGATTGCGTGAATTTCAGCGAATCTTTCGCCCGCCAGCCATCAATCCGCCGCCACCATGAAGCGAGCGCGCCCCGATCTTGCGGCGCCTCATCGCGCTTCCACGCCGCAATCAAAGCGCGCAACGCCAACACCGCATCCGCCACAATCGGCACATCCACCGGCACGTTCTTGTTGATATTCGCCGGATCAATATCGACCTGGATTTTTTTCGAGCCCGGCGCAAACGCATTCAACCGCCCGGTCACCCGATCATCAAACCGCGCACCGATATTCACCATCACATCGCACCCATGCATGGTCAAATTGGCCTCATAGGTGCCGTGCATGCCCAACATGCCGATAAATTGCGGGTTCGATGCCGGAAACGCCCCCAACCCCATCAGCGTCGAGGTCACCGGCGCGCCAATCATCGTCGCAAACTCAATCAACAGCGATGCCGCCTCCGGCCCGGCATTGATAATCCCGCCGCCCGAATAAATCACCGGCCGCTCCGCCCGCTTGATCAGCGCCACCGCCTCAGCAATCCGCGCCGGGTCCGGCTCGGTGCGGGGCCGATAGCTGCGATGCGGCCCGGTCGCCGGCTCGGCATAAGGTGCTGGATTAATCAACACATCCTTGGGCAAATCAATCAGCACCGGCCCTGGCCGCCCGGTGCGCGCCACATAAAACGCCTCATGCACCACCCGCGCCAAATCCTCCGAGCGCTTGACCAGATAATTATGCTTGGTCGCCTGCCGCGTGATCCCGGTGGTATCCGCCTCCTGAAACGCGTCATTGCCAATCAAATGCGTCGGCACCTGGCCGGTCAAACACACCAGCGGGATTGAATCCATCAACGCATCGAGCAACCCGGTCACCGCATTGGTCGCCCCCGGCCCGGAGGTCACCAACACCACCCCCACCTTGCCGGTCGAGCGCGCATAGCCCTCCGCCGCGTGTACCGCCGCCTGCTCATGGCGCACCAAAATATGCCGGATCGCGTTTTGCTGAAATAACGCGTCATAAATCGGCAAAACCGCCCCGCCCGGATAGCCAAAAATAACCTCAACCCCCTGCGCTTTCAGCGCCTGCAGCAAGATTTCGGCCCCAGAGGTTCCAGCCTGTTTGGTAGTGGTCACGGCGTTCATCCAAAATTTCCTGTTTCAGCTTATCAGCGGTAGCCCGGCGGTGTCCCCGGCGTCAACCGCAGCACTTAATAAGTGACATGATTTCGTCTAGGGTTCTTTCCAAAAATTGCGTAGAATCATCAATCCGCGCATTGATCACCTGCGTCCAACGCGCATCGGCCAATCGCTGATGGCGGAACCAGGTCGCTTGGCGCTTGGTGTAGCGCATCGTCGCGGCAATCGCCGCCGCCGTCGCCGCCGCCAAATCCATCTTTCCCGCCAAATAACCCCGCAATTCCGGCACCCCATGCGCCCGCAACCCCGGCAAATCATCCGGCAATCCTCGCGCTACCACCGCACGCACCTCCTCAACCGCCCCAGCCGCCAGCATTGCGTGAAACCGCCGCTCAATCGCCGCCCGCAACGCGTCACGCGGCGGATCGAGCCAAATCACCACGGGCGCAAATCCGCGCAGCCGCTCGGTCGGTTGCGCCTGCCAATAGGCCAGGCCCCGCCCGGTGCCGAGCCACACCTCGACCGCCCGCGCCACACGCTGCGGATCGTGGGGCCGCACCCGCGCCGCCGTCACCGGATCACGCGCCGCCAAAAACCCATGCAGCCAAACCGCCCCGTGCGCCGCCAGCATCGCCCGCGCCTGCATCCGCGCCTCCGGCGCAAAATCCGGCACCGGCGCTAAACCTTCAATCAGCGCGCGCAAATACAATCCCGTCCCACCGCATAAAATCGGATTTTTAGCCCCCGCCAGCACGCCCAACGCCGCGCCGCGCCACCACGCCGCATCCACCGCCTGATCCAGCGTCCGCACCCCATACAGAACATGCACCGCCCGCGCCTCATCCGCCGCACTCGGTCGCGCCGTGATAATCCGCCAATCCGCATAGCATTGCATCGCATCGGCATTAATGATCGTCCCGCCCAGCCGCGCCGCCAGCGCCAGCGCCAACGCCGACTTGCCGGACGCCGTCGGCCCCACAATGATCGGCAAGGCCCTTGCTTGATCCCGTTCCAGTGCGCTAGCCGCTTCACTCATGAAATTCCTATTGGTCCTGGTTGCCGCACGACACAAGATTTCCCTCACCGATGCCATGGTCGCCCGCGTGCGCGATGTCATCGCCGGCGGCGTCCCGGTCTGGCTCTCGCCCGGCGAGGCCGCCGAAATCCCCTGCATGATCGAGCCCAACGCCGCCGCCGTGCTCGCCGCGCTCGATCATCAGCCGGTCGATTTTTTCACCATCAAAGCCCGTGGCCGCCGCAAAGCCGTCCTGATCGCGGATATGGACAGCACCATCGTCACCACCGAAACCCTCGATGATCTCGCCGCCGAAGCCGGCTTTGGCGATCAAGTCGCCGCCATCACCGCCCGCTCCATGGCCGGCAGTATCGATTTCGCCCAAGGCCTGCGCGAACGCGTCGCCCTGCTCAAAGGCCTGGACCTCGCCGCCCTCGAACGCACCTGGCGGCGCACCGAATTCTGCGCCGGCGCGCGCGAACTGGTCGCCACCATGCGCGCCAACGGCGCCCTCACCGCGCTGGTTTCCGGCGGCTTCACCTTCTTCACCGCCCGCGCCGCCGCCGAACTCGGCTTTGACCTGCACCGCGCCAATACCCTGCTCGATGACGGCTCGCGCCTCACCGGCCTCGTGCAGGAACCCATCCTCGATCGGGACGCCAAACGCACCGCCCTACACGAAATCGCCGCCCAGCGCGGCGTCCAACTCCGCGCCACCCTCGCCGTCGGCGACGGCGCCAACGACCTCGCCATGATCGAAGATGCCGGCGCCGGCGTCGCCTATCACGGCAAAAACATCCTGCTCGAACGCGCCAAACTCCGCATCGACCACGCCGATCTGCGCGCTCTGTTATTCCTCCAAGGCTACCCCGCCTCCACCTTCCGCACCTAACCCAAATTTTTGCCCCCACCCCCACCCGCGCCCGCGCTCAAGCCGGGCCGGGCCGGGGCGCAAAAAAATTGACAAGCCGCTCAAACCAGATCAATTTTTTCAGTCAGCCAAACGCATAAACCAGGAACCCAATCTATGAAACCGAAAATCGGCCTCATCACCCTCGGGGTTGCCGACATCGCAAAATCGTTAGCCTTCTACCGTGACGGTCTTGGATTCCCCACATATAACTACAAGGACGGCGACGACGTCGTATTTTTCAAGCTCGAAGGCACCTGGCTGTCAATTTATCCGCGCGAAAAACTCGCCGACGACGCCCAACTCCCGCCAAATGGCAGTGGCTTCCCTAACATAACACTGGCGCATAACGCCGAGTCAAAACAAGCCGTCAACGCTGCATTTGATCTCGCCCTAAACGCAGGCGCCAAACCAGTCAAAACACCCCAAGACGTGTTTTGGGGTGGCTATTCCGGATATTTCTCGGACCCCGATGGTCACCTTTGGGAAGTCGCGTGGAACCCCTTCATCGATCTGGCCTAGAAACAACAATCAACAACTTGGTATCATCCACCGCGCCCGAGCCAACCACCGCAACGGAAAAACCATCCGCCCATGCGCGATGTTGTTCGAGCGATCATGCCCCCAAAACCGTCACCGGCAAAATCCTCCGCCGCGAACTCCGCTAATTTTCTCTCCCGCCTCCGCTCCGCCCCATGCGCCAGTATCGATCCGGCCTGTCGCGCTGTTGGATTGAGCTTCCCACCCTTATTCCAGGAGTTGCCATCAGCCAAAATCGCGGACGCCACCAACTGAATTCTTGTGGTGCCTAAAATTCAAAGCAGCAACTGCACATTGTAAAACCACTTCATTTTTTAGATGCTGTGGAAGTTGAAATTGACGAAGATGGGTGCCATACACCGTAACGGATAGCACAAAAAAACAATAAAACAGGCACGGCTATTGTGACATATATTATTAAACGATTAATCAACGATACTTTGGGGGTAGATGATTTAAGTATCGCATTTAATAACAGATCCATCTCGCTAATTCTGATTATCGAAAACACAGCCACAGAAACAGGTAAAGTCAGTGCAATTAAAAAGATGGAAAAATAATTTTTCGCAAAATTTATATCGCTATGATCAAACATAAAAAAAATTCCAATTGAAGAAATTGAAACTAAACTCCACTTTAGCAAATCGACATAAAGCCAGATTGATTTTAATATAATTTTATCCTTCCCTTCAACGGACTTTAATTCAGTTTCTGTCAATTTTTTGGTTAATAATGCGCATTTTTTGATCTTATCTAAAAGTTTGTTGTAACATTTACATCCTACAACACTGTTCGGCTGCTCCGATCCCTGACCGGGAGTTGTCGTTGAACTCGGGTCACTCATCTCACAAATCTCCCTTTAAATAAATCAAGACTAACAAGTGGCGTCAAAGTCGATACCCAATTCACCGCGCGACAATGCCCTTCGATATCCAGTCTAATACCACCATCACAACCTAATCGCTGTCAAGCGCGAGTTCACCGCCTAAATTCGCCGCCGCGGCCGCTTTGCGGGCGTCTGCATCGCCGCCACCGTCGGAGCACTCAAACGCTCATAGAGCGAAAACAAATGTTCCGCCCGCTCCCGCTCAGAGCCGAACGGCACCGCCCGATACAGCCGATCCACCGCAACATCCAGCATTGCATGCGCGCGCCGCAGCACCGGCTTCATCAAATCCGGATCATACAGCGCCGCCAAAGTCGCATCAGGAAATTGCGCCCGCGCATCAAGCACCGCCTGAGCAAGCTTTTCAACCTGCTGCCGCTGCTTTGGCTCCACGTCAGGCCGAGGAAAACTATTATAAACCAAGCCAATAGAATAACGATAATCACTTTTGAGCCGCCCGCCAACATGGCGCAGCCAAGCCATATGCATCGCCGACGTCAGAATCCCAAAATGCCAAAGCGTCGCATCAAGCAGCACGAATACAAGGTCGCTGGGTATAACAGGCGGGTTTAACCAACCAATCGGCAAATAAGGCCGTCGCTCAGAACTGACTTTTGGAATAACCAAAAATTGTCGAGTCGGAATCACGTTCACATGATACCGCGTTGGCGAATTGGCTAATTTACGGGTCTGCACACTACGACTTTTTTCACGAAACTTCCGAACCGCATGAACGCGATCCATAACGCGCGGCATCTTTCTAAGCCTATCGGGATCTGCATCTTGCAATGATAAAATCCAGCGGTTCCCGCCATTCAAATATTCCTCTGACCCAACAAACGGAAACAACAATGGAGCAACATCCGGTTCGGCTTTTAGCAATGCAAGCCGCTCGCCTTCGTCAAAAATAAAATGTCCATTATCAATAGGTTTCGAACCGATAATAAGCTTCGGGATATCACATAACGGCTGCGCCGTCTCCCGCACCACCAAATGCCGATCAGCAAGCCCGGTTGCATCAACTAAATACGACGATAGCGCCGCGTGTCGTGTCTCGGTTGGGTCGCCTTTGATATCCGCATAGGAAAACAATCGTTTTTCCGCAGGCTCAATATCGCGCGGCGTCAGCCCAATAATCACCACATGCACATGCGCAACCCCCTTGGCATCAGAACCCCAGGCAAAAGTGCGATGGGCAAAGGCAATCTCCAGACCAAGCCGATCAAACAAAATCGGCCAAAGCTGCCCAACCTGCTCGCCCTGCGTCACCGAATTGGTAGCAACAAAACCAATGCGGATGGGCCGTTTCCCCACATAGGCCCCAGCCTTCAAAAACCACGCCGCAACATAATCAAGCGTCCCGCCCGATCCACCAAGAGCCGCCAGTCGGCGAACCTGCGCCCGTTGCGCCTCGCTCTGCATCTTCGCACCAATAAACGGCGGATTGCCAAACACATAACTGCATCGCTCCGCCGCAAGCAGCGTGCTCCAATCAGTCTCCAACGCATCCGCATTCAAAATATGCGGCGCCTTCCGCAACGGAATCCGCGCATAGGCTTCGCCAAACGCCAGCGACAGCCGATTATTCATAATATGGTCCATCATCCACAGCGCAACTTCTGCAATCCGCGCCGGAAACTCCTCCAATTCAATTCCGTAAAACTGATCAACATCCAGCTTCACAAACGTTGCAACATTAAACGTCGCAAAACTTCCCTTAATATCCGCCAGCCGATCCCGATGGATTTCAAGCAACAAATCAATCTCCAGCGCCCGCAATTCCCGATAAGCAATAATCAAAAAATTGCCGCATCCACAGGCCGGATCAAAAAATGTCAAAGTCGCAAGCCGATCATGGAACGCCTTCAGCGCAGCCTCGCGCCCGGCACCTCGCCGAGCCTTCAACCGCCCAAATTCGGCACGCAATTCATCAAGAAATAATGGCTCAATCACCTTCAAAATATTCTTCTCAGTCGTATAATGCGCCCCCTTCGCCCGGCGCTCCTTCGGCGTCATCACCCCCTGAAACAACGCACCAAAAATCGCCGGCGAAATCGCATCCCAATTAAACGCCGAAGCCTCAAGCAGCGTCGCGCGCATCCCACCATCAAAATCAGGCAGCGGCAGCCGTTCAGCAAATAATTCGCCATTAACATAAGGAAACAACGCCAAATCAGCATCGAGCGTCGTTTGCCGCCGGTCCTCAGCCTGATTGAGCACCTCAAACAACTTGCCAATCAGCGGCCCAACATCCGAACCATCCGCCCGCGTCCGCTCAGCCAAAAATGCCTGAAACATGCCACGTTCCGGAAAAATACCCGTATCATCGGCAAATAAACAAAATAGCAGCCGAACCAGCAATAACTCCAGCGCATGCCCCTCAAACCCGGACGCCTTCAAATCATCGTGAAGCCGCTGCATCAGCGCCGAAGCGCGCAAATTCACCGGGTCTTGGTCACGAAACGTCCGCGCCTGAACCCCCATAATGAAGCCAAAGGCCTCAACATGCTGCGGCAAATCCGCGAGCCGAAACCTAATCTCGGTGCCCTCATCAAGATCATAAAGTTCAAAATTCTGAAAATCTGAGAGCAGCAAATAACGCGGCAGTTCGTCATCCGTCAGACCCGGAAAATAATCGAGCGCCTGCTTTTTCGCAGGAACCAAGGCCCGCCCGGCACTTTTTTGCTCAACGAGCAGTGTGCCTTTCCAAAATAAATCTAAATATCCCCGTCTGCCCCCGAGCAACTGCACCGGCTGCTCAAAATACGCGACCCGGCGACGGCGAATCCCAAAAATCTCAGAGTCTGACTCGTAATTTGGTCTGATTTTTTCATGCGCGTGCGACAAATCTGACGG